>JAUNWR010000114.1:0-3576 GCA_030540215.1 Coriobacteriia bacterium
GGCGTGGGCACGAAGCTGAAGGTGGCCCAGCTGGCCGGCAAGCACGGCACGGTGGGCATCGACCTGGTGGCCATGTGCGTCAACGACATCCTGGCGTGCGGCGCCGAGCCGTTGTTCTTCCTGGACTACATCGCTATCGGCAAGCTGCGCAAGGAGCACGTGGCCGAGGTCGTGGCCGGCATCGGCGAGGGTTGCCGTCAGGCGGGTTGCGCGCTCATCGGTGGCGAGATGGCCGAGCATCCGGGCGTCATGGACCCCGACGACTACGACCTGTCCGGCTTCACCGTGGGCGTTGTCGACAAGCCGAAGATGCTCGATCCCGAAAGCGTGTCCGAGGGCGACGTGCTCATCGGCCTGGCATCCTCGGGCCTGCATTCCAACGGCTACTCGCTGGCCCGCAAGGTGTGCGTGGAGGGCAAAAGCCGCGAAGAGCTGCTGGCGCCGGTGGAGGCGCTGGACGGCCAGTCCGTTGCCGACGCACTGCTGACGCCTACGCGCATCTACGTGAAGCAGGTGCTCGGCACGCTGAAGGCATGCCCGGGCGCCGTGCGTGCGCTGGCCCACATCACGGGCGGCGGCATCTCCGAGAACCTCAACCGCGCGCTGAACGAGCACGTGGACGCGCAGGTTGATCTGGGAACCTGGCCCGTGCCGGCCGTGGCGAAGTACGTGTGCGACGCCGCCGAGCTGTCCGAGCCGCAGGCGCTCAAGACGTTCAACATGGGCGTGGGCATGATCTTGATTGTGGACCCCGCGCGCGCCGAGGAAGTCGAGGCCGCTCTGGCCGAAACCGGCGAGAAGACCTATCGCGTCGGCCGTATCATCTCCGGCACCGGCGAGGTGCAGTACACGGGCGAAGGCAACCTGTACGGGTACCAGGGGTAAACCCTCGCTTCGGCGTTATATCTTGCATGACCGAAAGGGCCGCATTTGCGGCCCTTTTTGTGTGCAGGGAGTCTTGCGCCTGCGCGCTTTGCGAAGGATACATTGGTGAACGGGGGGCGAGTGGACGAAGTCTGGGAGAAATAGAAAGGGCCGGCGGCAACCGACCCTAACTCGCAAGTACTGGCTACGCCCGCGACCGTTAACGCTACCGGGCTTCGCTGGTACATTCTTATTTTATATCATGCTCGTTGTATTCTCGCGAGGACGATCTTGCGGCAATCCCTAGAGCCAGTCCTGCGCTAGCGCATAAGCGGTGCGGCGCCGTTCGCTCTCGTGCCCGAGGAGCGCCAGGCGGCTCAAAAGGCCGCGTGTGCAGTCTTTCTGCGATGATCAAACGCTCGTGCGAATCTCGGCTTACGAAATTACCTTCGCGTTCAAATCATCGGTCACCTTGACGCAACGTGACCGAAATCTGCCAGAAATCAAGCGCGGATATTCTCTTCCTGTTCAATTTGGCTGTGAGAGGGAGAGATCATGGGACTGAAGAAAGTGCTCGGAAAGGGCGTCCTCATGCTCACGGGCTACGCAACGGTGGTGGCATCCGGTTTTGCCATCGGCGTCGGTGGTGCGGCGGAAGCGGCGGGACCTATGTCAAGCCTGAGCTACTGGGTTATCGGTGGTCTGGCGACGTTGGCGACGGCTTTCGTATTTTCGGAGCTTGCGACGATGTTTCCGAAATGCGGTGGCATTTGGGAATACACGAAGCAGGTGTTCGGGAAGGACCATCCGGTATCCTTCATGCTGGGATGGATCTACTGGTTCGCGTTGTTGTTCGGCCTGAACGTCGAGCTTGTGTCGGTCGGCATCTACGTCCACGTGCTTGTTCCCGCGATTCCTCAGTGGGTCGGCTCCGTTGTCTGCTCCCTTGTCTTCTTGGCCGTCAATAGGGTTGGCGTGAAGCTGTCTGCGCTGGTTGAGGCGGCGTTCGGCGTCATCCTCATCGCCTCGAGCGCGCTGTTCGTCGTGATGGGCGCGACGATGATCGACCCGACTAACTATCAGCCGTTCGCCCCGTACGGCACGGTCGAGCCGTTCCTGCAGACGCTTCCTTACGTGGTGATCGCGTTCTGCGGCTTCGAGGTTGTCGCAACGCTTACCGAGGAATCCAAGAACCCGACGAAGGATATCCCTCACGCGCTTATCGGCGCCGCTATCTTCCTTACCGTATTGTTTGGTGCTTTTGCCACGGTCCTGTACGGCCTGTTCCCGGCCGATGGTTTCGCAGATTTGGGAACCGATGCTCCGCTTATCGTCGTCGGCGGCTCTTTGTTCGGCCTTGCAGGCATCGTATGGATGACCATCCATTGCTTCACTGGCTCGATGAGCACTGCCAACGGCGGCGTTATGGGCCAGACGCGCGTGCTGTACGCCATGGCGCGCGAGGGTTGGTTCCCGCGCTCGTTCTCGAAGCTTGATGAGAACGGCACCCCGACCGCGGCGCTGCTTGTCACGGCGGTTTCCATGATCTTGGTCTCGTTCCTGCCCATCGTGACGCCGGACGCTTGGACGCTTGCGGGCTTCCTGGGCGTGTTCGGTTACGGCCTGTGCTACATGTTCGCATGTGGGCTGCTCATCTACCTGCGTGTTAAGCAGCCGGAGCTCGAGAGGCCTTTCCGCTGCCCGCTTGTCCCCGTGATCCCCGCCATCGGCATTGTTCTGTACGCGTTGGCGATCGCGTTCTCGGGCATCCAGGTTATCGTTGTCGGCGTGGTTTGGTGTGCGGCGGGCGTTGCCTATTACTACCTGGTGGGACGCCGTTCGCGCGCGAAGTATCTGGCGGAACAGGGAAGCGAGACGGTGGTTTCCCCTCGGAATGCGGCGGCGCAGCCTGCTGCCATCGTCTCGGAATAGGTGAAGCATGAAGGTTAACGATCGCTACTGCTCTTTCTATTACGAAGATGACGACGACTGGGGTGAGATTGAGATCGACCCCGAAACCACGGCGCTGCTCGTCATCGATATGCAGCATGTGTTCATCACGCGTCCCGAGATTGCGGACCCTACGGAGGCGCAGCGCAAGCGCGCCGAGCGATGGGAGCAATTCTATCGGGCGATCGACGAGGTTGTCGTGCCGAACAACGAGCGCATCCTTGCCGCCTTCCGCGAGCGCGGCATGAGCGTGAACTTCGCGCGAATCGCGTGCATGAAGCGCGACGGGTCCGACAGGTCGCTTGTCCAGCGGAGCTCGGGTTACAACGACCTGCTTGTCCCGCTCGACGATCCGGTCGGGCAGATCGTGCCGAAGCTTGCGCCGCAGGATGACGAGATCGTGTTCACGAAGACGACCGACAGCGCGGTTGCGGGAACGAACCTGTCGCTTCTGTTCCGCAACATGGGAATCGACACCGTGGTGTGCACGGGCGTGCTGACCGACCAGTGCGTGTCGGGAACCGTCCGGTCCCTTGCCGACGAGAGCTTCAAAGTGTGGCTGATCGAGGACGCCTGCCGCGCGTCAACCGAGGAGATTCAGCGCGCCGAGTTGGAGATTCTCAACAACATCTACTGCCACGTGATCAACACCGACGAACTGCTCGCCGCGTTGGGCGACGCGTAGGGCGGGGAAGCGTTGCTTGTGACTTGCTGATCAACTTACTAACCGTTTGACAAGTTGATCGGCATGCGGCATTAGTC
>JAUNWR010000115.1:0-3574 GCA_030540215.1 Coriobacteriia bacterium
CCCTCCACGCGCTGGGAGTTCTCGAACGTGAAGCGGCCCATCTTCACGCCGCCCAGGATGTGGATGTGGAAGTGCTTGACCGTTGCGGCGGAGTCGGGGCCTGTGTTCATGACCGTGCGGAAGCCGGACTCGCGCACGCCCTTGAGCTCGGCGACCTTCGGCACCACGGACAGCATATGGCCGAGCACCTCGGCCGGGATGCCGTCGCACAGGTCGTCATAGTGCTTCTTCGGGACGAGCAGGGTGTGCACGGGGGCCTCGGGCTCGATGTCGTCGAACGCGAAGCAGATATCGTCCTCGTACACCTTGTTCGTGGGGATCTCCCCGGAGATGAGTTTGCAGAACAGGCAGTCATCGGCCATTTGAGGTTCCTTTCGTCGAAGGGGTGCGGCGGCGCGGCGCCGATCCGCACGAACAGTTTACCGCACGGGGCCGCATCGCGACCCCGCGAACCTGTTGCAGCGGGAACTTCCCCGCTGCTCGGCGCTTACAGATGCGCGACCACCAGATCGCCCATGCCGGCGCAGCCGACTACCTTGTCGGCGGGCGTCGAGGCGTCCTTCAGGTCGCCCGTGCGCCAACCCTCGTCGAGCACCTCGGTGACCGCGCGGCGGATATCATCGGCCGCCTCGTTCATGCCGAAGCTGTAGCGCAGCATCATCTCGACGGACAGGATCTGCGCCAGCGGGTTGGCAATGCCCTTGCCGGCGATATCCGGTGCGCTGCCGTGGCTGGGCTCGTACAGCGCCGTGGAGTCGCCCAGGCTTGCGGAGGCCAACATGCCAAGGGAGCCCGTGATCTGCGCAGCCTCGTCGGAGAGGATGTCGCCGAACATGTTCTCGGTGACCACCACGTCGAAGTCGGCGGGACGGTTGATCAGCTGCATGGCGGTGTTGTCCACTAGCAGGTCCTCGATCTGCACGTCGGGGTACTCCTGCTCGCCGATGCGGTGCACGATCTCGCGCCACATACGGCTGGTCTCGAGCACGTTGGCCTTATCGACGCTGGTCACCTTGCCGCGGCGCTTGCGGGCTGCCTCGAACGCCTGGCGGGCGATGCGCTCCACCTCGTACTCGCGGTACTCGAGCGTGTCGTAGGCGCGCTGGCCTTTGGCGCCGTCGGTGCCGGCGCCTTCCTCGTCGTAGAAGCGCTCGCGCTTGCCGAAGTACAAGCCGCCGGTGAGCTCGCGCACGATCATGAGGTCGACACCTTCGATGACCTCGGGCTTGAGCGTGGAAGCGCCTGCAAGCGCATCGAAGATCTGCACGGGGCGCAGGTTGGTGTACAGGCCCAAGCCCTTGCGGATGCCCAAAAGGCCTGCCTCGGGACGCGGTGCTCCGGGATCGGTGGTATCCCATTTCGGCCCGCCCACCGCGGCGAGCAGCACGGCGTCGGCCGCCTTCGCGGCGTCAAGCGTGGCGGCCGGCAGCGGATCGCCCTTCGCATCGATGGCGGCGCCGCCGATAAGCGATTCCTTGCAATCGAAGCACGTGTCGTACTTCGCGCCGACGGCGTTGAGGACCTTCACGCCCTCCGCGATGATCTCAGGGCCGATGCCATCGCCCGGCAACAGGCAGATGTCGTATTGCTTCGTCATGATGCGAGCCTCTTTCAAAAGGTGATTAGATTACGTTCACATAGTAACGCACTAGGGCTTCCAAACAGCCTATTCCCGTGGGAAATATGGATATGTTCACGCAGGACGATGCGCGCTTTGGCGACGAAACGGCGGCGCCGTCATCCGGGCGTTTTCGCGAAATGGGCCGCTCCATTGCCGGAGGTGCTGCTTTTTGGGCCGCGTGGGGCTTGCCGCGGGCGCGGCGGCTCAGGCATACTCGCACACAGCAGCCCCAACGCCCAAGGAGGCCTTATATGGAAGGGTTCTTCGCCATCAAATGCCGCAACTGCGGCGGCCCCATGTACCCCCACCAGCAAACCCGCAGCTTCGATTGCGCCTATTGCGGGGCGAGCACGCCCTGGGCCGAGGGCGGACCGGAGCCGGCGCCCGCCATGGGCATCCGCCATACGCCGCTTCAGGTGGTCGACGGCCTGCTGAAGCTGACGCATGTCTCGCAGCTTGAGCCCGCGCAGGATTCCGACTGGTACTACTACAAGCCCTACTGGCGCAACATGTCGCTGCTCGAGCGGCTGTTGTGGGAAGACCCCGCAACCGCCGATGAGTTCCAAAACGCCGAGCACGTGAGCGTCCCCTGCCCGTTTTGCGGGGCGGCCTTCGAGGGCAAATCCACCCAAAGCGTGTTCGAGTGCCCCTCGTGCGGCAACAAGATCGGCGTTGCGGACCTGCTCAAACCCGGCACGTTCAGCAAGCGACTTTCCATGGGCACGGGGGCGGAATACGTCCCTGAGCAGGCCCTCCCCTGCCGCGTATCCGCCCAGCAGGCGCGCGCGAACGCCCTTGCGCTCGTGCATCAACATCCAAACGCCTTCGCCGGACACGACGTTGACAAGGCCATCGGGGAGCAGATGGCCCTCACATATGTGCCCGTGGAGCTTGCCGACCTGCGCATGATGGCGTCTTTTCCCGGAAAGATGCCGGGCAAGGAATCGCAGGTGTACTTCGAGGTGCTCGATTGGGCATGGCCGAAGACCTATTTCGTCGACATTCCGCTCATGGGACTGCTCGAACCCTGGGATTTCTCGGCGGTGGCCCCGTTCGACCCCGCCATGCAGGAAGGCGATTTCCGCGTCATAGCCGTCGAAGGCCTGCTGAAGAAGAGCGCCGTCATCGACAAGCTGACATATTCGCTTGCGGGAAACGATGCCGAGAAGGCGTTCGGATACAGCCAGAAGAGCATGCGCCAATGGGCCCGCAGCGTGCGCAAACACGCATCGGGGCTGATGCTTGTGCCCGTCTATTACGTCGATCGGCCCGCCTCGGATGGACGCGATGGCGAGCAGGTGCGCATAGCCGTGAACGGGCAAACGGGTCGCGCCGCCGCCGTGGTGTTCAGCGAGAAGAAGGAGATCCACGTGCAGGCGCCGCTCAACCCGGGACTTTACCTGTCCGCCGAGAGCACCGTGCATGCAACGCCCATCGAGGTGAAGTACGCGAAATCGCCGTTTTTGTACAAGATCGTCCGCATCGGCGGCAACGGGGGCGCCGTCCAAACGGCAACGGCCGGCGAAGCGTCGTACCGGGAGGAGAAACCGCGCCGCAAAGGCCTGCTCAGCAGGCTGTTCGGGGATTAGGCGCGTCCCGCCGCACATCCCTGGACCGCAAATGAACAGGGGACGGAGGTGTGTTCACGGTTGGATGAACTGGGGGGGCGCAGGCGCGTTCGCAGCCAAAAGCAGGTGCGAACCGGGGGGCAGAAGCGCGTTCACATGCGCAAACAGAGAACGCGGACGCATCCAGGGCGCATTGCCCGCCCCGAACGCAAGAGGGCGGCTTGCGCATGGCAAGCCGCCCTCTTGTCGTGACGTGAACAGGGGACGGAGGTGTGTTCACGAACATCCTTCTGCACCGTGAAAGCCAACCGGGAACACACCTCCGTCCCCAGTTCACGAGTCGGCGCCGCTTAACGCTACTCTATGCCGAGCACCTTGCGGGTAC
>JAUNWR010000020.1:0-8457 GCA_030540215.1 Coriobacteriia bacterium
CGCCGCCGACGACCAAACCCGCAACGCCGCAGCCGGCCATGGCCAGCACGTCGCGACGGGTGATGCTTTTCTTGCCGTTTGCGGAAACGCCGTTGTCAGAGGAAGCGCCGTCTCGAACATCGGGATTCGACATAATATGTTCCCCCCTCGGAAACTAGTCTAGCAGTATCCTCGTATCCCCCTTCAACGCCTTGCGTTTCGCCGAACAAACCTTCGACGAATAGCCCCTCCCTCACACACAACGCTGTTCAGTATGCCGAACACCGGATGCGGGCGCATTCCCTGCTGTGGCATGTTTCGACGCCTTCGAAAACGAAATCACCAGGTAAATGGCATATATCCTCAAACAGGGAATGCGTATCCGGACCTTTTCGGACACGGTTTGCAAAGGCGGTTTCATCGCTTTGGTCAAGTGACCGTATAATGAGAAAGCGATACCGTGAGGGGGAACATGAAAAACGATAACGCCGCGCCGGCGCGGGGAATGCTGGCGCACGAAGAAGATAGCCCTGCTGCTAACGACGAGACCGCATACCACATAAACGAGCTTAAGAGGTATATACCCTTGTTGCCGCTGGTAGCCGGCCTTGCATGCTCGCGCGTCGGGCTGAATGCATCGGTATATTCGAATTACGCGCAGACCGACGCGGGATTCATCTCGGACGGCACCGTGCTCGCCGCCCTCATCGTTTTCGCGCCGTTGCTCTTCGTGCTTGCAAAAACCAACGGACCTTTGAGGAAAACGCTCATCAACCGCAGCGCAACCGCCATGTTCGCGCTTGAAACGGCCTGCGTTGCGCTCTTGGAATACGACACGCTGTTCCCGCTTCAAGAGGCCGTTCGATTCGCCATAGCCGCTATATGCACCATAACCAGTACATGCGCCATGTATTACTGGCTCAGACGAGCTCGCGGGGGCGGCGTGATCATCGGGGCGACCCTGGTGTTCTCCGCCATAGCCGCAAGCGAGTTGATCCTTATGCTCGTCAACTGTTTGCCTGCTGGGTCTCAGGCGGTTATCGCCACCGTGGTAAGCGCCGCGCAATTCCCCGCCCAGCGCATCGCGATGCGCATGGAAAACCCGTTTCAGCTAGTGAAAGGCAATGAGCCGCGTTCGGTGTATTCGCTGAAGGTCAGCGTCCGCAACAAACGGCTTCTCGCATCATCCGCCCTTGGCGTAGCCGCATTAGGCCTGACGGTAGGTTTGCTAAGAGGCTACCCCAACGGCCAACCTATAGCGTTCGATCCCGCTTCGCGCGTTGCATACATGCTGGTCACGGTGGTGATTTGCATAGCAATCGTACTGGTCTGCCTTTCAGGGAGAACCGGGTTCATGACAACCGGCATATGGATCTTGCTTCTTGGCCTTGCATGCCTTGCGATCACCTCGTTCGCCGCATTCCCCCATTTGCTGAGCATCGGGGCGGTGTTTGCGACTTCGCTGAACGCCCTGACGGTAGGTTATTGCTATTATCTGACCATTGAGTTCATGACGCACGGCTGGAAAGACCCTTACTACTACGCCTTTGGAGGCTGGACCGTCTACTTCGCCACAAGGGCGTTTGCGCGCATCGTGCTATCCAGCATCACTCCCTTGAACAGCAACACCGAGCTCACGCTCGCCATCATGGCCGATGCCGTGGTGGCTTCGGCACTGATAATCTTCGTGCGATTCCTGAACGATGCGAAAACGCCTGCCCAGGAACTGCCCGACGTTCAGACATCACCGCTTCAAAAAGCCGTGGCTCTGAGCAGCCCGGAGGAGCAAAGCGCCATCGCCTCGATGAGGGAGGATTCGCTTGCCGCAGGTATCGAGACGCTCAAGAATCGCTACCAGCTTTCAGAACGGGAAACGGAGGTGATATCGCTGTATGCGCAAGGGCATACGCAAAAGAAAATCGCCTCTGAACTGTTCATCACCCCGGGAACCGTACACGAGCACATTCGCCACGCGTATACGAAAACGGGGCTGCATTCCAGGCAGCAAATCCTCGATTTCATCCATGAGCAATAGTCGGATTGCCCGGCATACGGCTTTGCGGGAACGCGATGTCCGCAAAGCCGTATGCCGACGACTACGTGATTGACCTGGTAATACAAGAAATTCCCTCATAGAGGATATAGCTTTTTCGGTTCGATGAGGGCATCATTGAACCCATCGTCATCCATAAATGCGCCTCGCCTCAAGCCGCACACAACACCTAGGCTGTTTCAAACGAGGAGGAACCATGGCTGACAAAGTCTCATATGGTTGGACCGGCAAAATCTTGCGCGTCAATCTAACGACGGGCAGCATCACCACCGAGTCCACCGACCCGTATAAGGAGTACATCGGCGGCATGGGCCTTGCCAATAAGGTCATGTACGACGAGGTTCCCGCAGGCACGGATCCCCTGGGACCCGATAACAAAATCGTGTTCGCCGTAGGCCCGCTCACCGCATCCGGCGCTCCGCTGGGCGGTCGCTGCACCATCTCCACGCTGTCCTGTTTCACCACCGACAACCTGATCGTCGACGGCCACTGCGGCGGCATGATCGGCGCGAAGATGAAGCTAGCAGGCTATGACGCCATCATTCTGGAAGGCGCATCGGAGAAGCCCGTCTACCTGAACATCAAGGACGATCAAGTCGAAATCAAGGATGCTTCCTTCGTGTGGGGCATGGGAACCCGCTCCACCACTGAAGCGTTGAACCGACTTGAGGGGACCTCCGCTTGCGTGGCGGCCATCGGCCCCGCCGGCGAGAACCTACTCCCCTATTCGTGCATCATGAACGCGCGCAACCATTCTGCCGGCGCAGGCCTTGGCGCAGTGATGGGCTCGAAGAAATGCAAGGCTCTCGTCGTTGAAGGCAACGGAAGCGTGAACGTGAAGGATCCGCAGGCTGTGGCCGATCTTTCCGACTACATGCTTCGCGAGCTTATCGGCTCGAACAACAACCACGTGGTGCCGTCGACCCAGCAGGAATGGGCCGAGTATTACAACAAAGGCAGCCGCTGGAACGCTCATAATGGCCTGTACTGGACGCAAGCCGAAGGCGGTCCGATCGAGACCGGCGAGCCGAAGCCGGGCGAGATCAACACCGTGGGCAAGCGCTGCCTGCTGATCGCCCACCCCTGGATGCTGGGCGCGGAAGCAGAGAAGTACACCATCAAAACCAACGGCTGCCACGGTTGCCCCATCCATTGCTACGCAGACCTTCGCGTCGGCGCAGCGAAAGACGCGAGCGGCTACCAGACCAGCGGCAACGCCTGCATGGCAAATGCCGGCTACACGTTCATGAACAACATCCTCGGGCAGAAGCTCGACGACGAGAAAACGCTGTACATGAACGTCGTTTTCACCAACCTTATGGACGACCTGGGCATTTGGTGCAATTACGGTCAGCTGTATCGCGATCTTGGTTACTGCATCAAGGAAGGCGTGTTCAAGCGGGTGCTTCCTGAATCCGAATACAACGCCATCGATTGGGACAAGCTGGCGCAAGGCGACCCCACTTGGATCACCCAGGTGCTCCATCTGATCATGCGCAACGACACCGAGATCTCCTATATCGCGCACGGCCCCATCGTGTGGTGTCCGCGCTGGGGCGTGGAGGGCTGGTTCGACGATAAGCGCTCCTCGCTGATCAACTACCGCGGCTGGCCGTATCACCATGGTGTGGAAACGTTCGGCCAGGTAGGCGGCCTGATGAACATGGTGTTCAACCGCGACCCCATGATCCACTCCGCCGTGAACTTCAGCGGCTGCGGCCTGCCCATCGAAGTGAAGAAGTCCATCGCTGCAGAGATTTGGGGCGGCGAGGAGGCTTGCGACCCCGACAAGAACTACACGCCCATGAACGACGCGAAGGCGAACTTCACTTGGTGGTCCATCGTCACTGACGTGCTGCACGACTCGCTGACGCTGTGCAACTGGGTGTGGCCGATGGCCATGAGCCCGACAAAGGCACGCGACTACCGCGGCGACCTGGACATGGAGGCGAAGTTCTACAAAGCCGTCACCGGCGAGGACGTCACCACCGACGAGCTGTACAAGCGCGCAGCGAAGATCATGACGCTGCAACGCGCGATGACGGTACGCGGCATGAAGGACAAGGACGGCAAGATAGGGTGCAACGACCTGCACAGCGTGCATGACGTTCCCACTCAGTGGATCTTCACCATGGATCCCGATAAGCAGCCGTTCACGGAAGGCACCACGAAAATGGAGGCCAAGGACTTCGATTCCGGCTTGCATATGCTGTATTCCAAGTTCGGCTGGGACGAAGAGCTTGGCTGCCCCACCGCAGATTGCCTTGACGCCTACGGCATGGAGGACGTGAAGGCGGAACTGCAGAGCCTGAACTTGCTGCCGTAGCAGATTTACCCCGACCCCCTTCGGGCCCCGTTCGCAACACTCCCCCGCGAACGGGGCCGTTTTGCATACATAGGGGCAGGGAGAGCGCTTCGCAAAGCCGAACTCGAACAGATAATGCTACGTCCACTAAGTGTCCGCCTAAGTGTCCGGGCCCAAAGCGCCGGGACCTCCTTCGCCAGCCGATTCTTTTTCCGAGTGGTTCGATTGCAATTTCGTGCGAAACGGCGGCTGCGCTGGGGCTTCGGGAGCGGTAGAATAGGCAGGCTTACCACTTACCCCTTGCGCGACGCTCCTTCCGCAGGCGCCGCGCGCAGCACATCCGGAAGGAGGCGCCCTATGAAAATGGGTCCTCAGGACACCGTGTGGATCACCGGCGCAGCGGGGCGAATGGGCCAGGCAATCGAGCATTTCCTGGACCACAGCCGCTACAAGGTCATGACCAGCGACATCGAAATCGACGTGTCGAACCTGCACGAGGTGTTGAACTTCGCCGAGTCGTACCGCCCCGACTTCGTCATCAACTGCGCGGCGCTTGCCAGCCGCACCGAGGCTGACGAGAACCCCGACAAGGCCTATAAGGTGAACGCGCTGGGCGCACGCAACCTGGCTATCGCCAGCAACAATGTCGGTGCCACCATGGTGCACCTGTCCACCGACGACCTGTTCCCCGAGAACGCAGACCACGCGTTCAACGAGTTCGACGCCACGAACCCGCCGCACGTGTACGGCAAGTCCAAGCAGGCCGGCGAGCGCTTCGTCAACGAGCTGAACCAGCACCACATCATCGTGCGCTCCAGCTGGGTTTACACCGCCCGCCCCGACGACCTGCTCGGCCGCGCGCTGCTGGCAAGCGCCCAGGGCAAAACGGTGCCCGTGCCCGCGAACCAGTTCGCCTGCCCCACGTCGGTTGACACGTTCGCCAAGTTCGTCATCGCCGCCATGGAGTCCGACGAGTTCGGCACCTTCCATGCCGCCTGCACGGGCGTGACCAGCCGTTTCGAGTTCTTCGAGCGCGCGTTCGCCCTGGCCGGCCAGCCTACCGGCAACCTGCGCGGCACCGCCAACCCCTGGCAGGGCTACCGCATCGAGCTTGACGACATGATGGCCCGCCTCACCGGCGTCTACGAGTTCCCCACCTGGGAAGACGACCTTGCGGCGTTCGCCGCCGAGCATAACCTTGCCGCGCTGGCCCGCGGCGCGCAGGAATAGGAGGGGCGCGTGTCTACCGAAATCAACATGGGCGAAAAGCCCAAACGCCTGCATATCGGGCTGACGGGGTCCATCCTCATCGCGCTGGGCCTGGGCCTTTTGTGCGGCGTCATCTTCCATTACCTGGTGCCCGCGGGCACGGTGCGCGACGACGTGTTCGTCAACGGCATCTTCTACATTGTCGGCCAGGGCTTCATCCGCCTGATGCAGATGCTCGTCGTGCCGCTGGTATTCTGCTCCATCGTGTGCGGCGCCTCGTCCATCGGCGACACGAAGACGCTCGGCACCATCGGTCTGAAGACGCTGGTGTTCTACCTGTGCACCACCGCGCTGGCGGTCACCGTGGCGCTGAGCATCGGCAACCTGATCAACCCCGGCCGCGGCGTGGACATGTCCAGCATGGTTGCGTCCGACACCTCCGCCCTGTCGGGCAGCGCCAACACCGACGTGTCGTTCACCGACACCCTGCTCAACATCATCCCGAAGAACCCCATCCAGGCGCTGGCCTCGGGCGATATGCTGGCCATCATCTTCTTCGCGCTGTTCGTGGGCATCATCCTGTCCACCATGGGCCGCAAGGTCGAGGTGGTGCACCGCTTCTTCGAGCAGTTCAACGACATCATGATGAAGATGACCTCCATGGTCATGTACGTGGCCCCCATCGGCGTGTTCTGCCTGTTGGCGCGCACGTTCGCCAACATTGGCTTCGACGCGTTCCTTCCCATGGTGAAGTACATGCTGGGCGTTTTGCTGGCGCTGGCCGTACAGTGCCTGATGGTGTACATGGTGCTGCTGACGGTGTTCGCGCGTATCAACCCGGTGAAGTTCCTGAAGAAGTTCGTGTCGGTGATGATGTTCGCGTTCTCCACCGCAACGTCGAACGCCACCATCCCGCTGAACATCGAGACGCTGGAGAAGAAGATGGGCGTCGACCGCCGCATCTCGTCGTTCACCATCCCGCTGGGCGCCACCATCAACATGGACGGCACCTCCATCATGCAGGGCGTTGCCGTGGTGTTCACTGCGCAGCTGTTCGGCGTGCAGCTGGGGCCGGTGGAGTATGCCACCGTCATCGCCACCGCCACGCTGGCGTCGATCGGCACCGCGGGCGTCCCGTCGGTGGGCCTGATCACGCTGTCGATGGTGTTCAACTCCGTCGGCTTGCCGCTTGAGGGCATCGCGCTGATCATGGGCATCGACCGCATCCTGGACATGACGCGCACCGCCGTGAACATCACCGGCGACGCCGTGTGCACCACCATCGTGGCCAAGCGCGCCGGGCGCATGGATACCGATGTGTTCAACGACCCGAACGCCGGCCGCGAGCTCGACGACGTGAAGGCTGCGTAGCGAGCGGTTTACCGTTCGGTTGAGTTTGACTACATGCGAAATCGCCCCGTCTCCATTGGAGGCGGGGCGATTTTTGTACTTGGGTTGAAGCAGAGAACTACTTCCCTACCCTAATGGCAGCAGCCGCTGGAGTTCTTGCAGCTGGCGGGACAGGTTTTGCAGCCTACCTTCAGCTCGCCGTCGGTGCGCTGGTGCTTCAGATACACGCCGATGCCCACCGCGATCGCCACGGCCGCAACCAGGCCCGGCAGGCTGAACGCGTCCACGATCCCGCCCGTGACCAGCGAGCCCGCCAGATACACCGCGAACGAGATCACCCAGGCGATGCCGCACTGCAAAAGCACCATCTCGAACGCCGCGCGTGCACCGCCCTGCTCGCTGCGCACAGTGGCGATGGCCGCCACGCACGGCGTGTACAGCAGCACGAACGCCAGAAACGCCATGGCCGTCACCGGCGTGAACAGCATGGTCAAATCCACGCCCTCGCCCATGACCTGCGTCAACGTGGACACCACGCTCTCCTTCGCCATGAAGCCCGTCATGAGGGCCGTTGCCGCGCGCCAGTCGCCGAAGCCCAGCGGCGCGAACAGCGGGGCGATCAACCCGCCGATGCCCGCGAGCAGGCTGGCGTCGACGTCGTCGACCACGTTCAGGCGCGCGTCGAACGTCTGCAGGAACCAAATGACCACGCACGCGGCGAGCACCACGGTGAACGCCTTCTTCACGAAGCCCTTCGCCTTGTCCCACACCAGGCGCGCCACGCTTTTCGCGGCAGGCAGACGGTAGTTCGGCAGCTCCATCACGAACGGCACGGGCTGGCCGCGGAAACGCGCGCGTTTGAGCACCGCCGCGAACGAGATGCCCACCACCACGCCGAACGCGTACAGGCCGATCATGACCACCGGTTGCAGCGCACGCGGGAAAAACGCGCCCACGAGCAGGGCATATATGGGAAGCTTAGCGCTGCAGCTCATGAACGGCACCAGCATGGTGGTCATTTTGCGGTCGCGTTCGCTCGACAGCGTGCGCGTGGCCATGATCGACGGCACCGAGCAGCCGAAGCCCATGAGCAGCGGCACGATGGAGCGCCCGGACAGGCCGATCTTGCGCATGGGGCGGTCCATGACGAACGCCACGCGCGCCATGTAACCCGAGTCCTCAAGGATGGACAGGAAGAAGAACAGCGTGACGATGGTGGGCAAAAAGCCGATAACCGCGCCCACGCCGGCGCCGATGCCGTCGACCAGCAGCGATTGCGCCACGGGGTTGAGGCCCCACGCCTCGCAGCCGGCGGCCAGCGCCTCGAGAGCTGCGTCAACGCCTGCGCTCACCAGGTCGGAAAGCGCGGCGCCCACGACGCTGAACGTAAGCACGAACACCGCGGCCATGATGGCGAAAAAGCACGGGATGCCGGTATAACGCCCGGTCAGAAGCTTATCGACGGAAACGCTGCGCTTGTGCTCGCGGCTTTCATGCGGGCGGACCACGGTGTTGGCGCACAGGTTCGCCAGGAAGGCGAAACGCATGTTGGCCAGCGCCG
>JAUNWR010000020.1:8467-25105 GCA_030540215.1 Coriobacteriia bacterium
GCGTCCATGCCGGCGTCGGCCTCCCTGGCGGCGGTCAGTTCGCGCACCGACGAGACGGCGGATTCCGGCAGGTCGAGCTTGCGTGCGATCAGCTCATCGCCCTCGACCATCTTCGTGGCGGCGAAACGCGCGGGGACGGACGCCTGCCCGGCGTACGGCTCGATGATGTGCGCCGTGGCGTGGATGCAGCGATGCACCGCGCCGAGCGGGTCGTGCTCTTGCGCGCTTGCGGGGCAGAAGTCGATGCGGCCGGGCGCCTCGTCGAAGCGCGCCACGTGCAGGGCGTGGTCAACCAGCTCGTCGACGCCCTCGTTCTTCGCCGCGGAAATGGGCACCACGGGAATACCCAGCTCAGCCTCGAGTTCGTTCACGCGTACGGTGCCGCCGTTGGCTTCGACCTCATCCATCATGTTGAGCGCCAGCACCATGGGGATGCCCAGCTCCATGATCTGCATGGTCAGGTACAGGTTGCGCTCGATGTTGGTGCCGTCGACGATGTTGATGATGCCGTCGGGTTTCTCGTCGAGCAGGAAGTCGCGCGTGACGATCTCCTCGTTGGAGTAAGGCGACAGCGAGTACACGCCCGGCAGGTCGGTGACGGTGGCCTCGGCGTGCCCGCGGATGGTGCCGTCCTTGCGGTCGACCGTGACGCCCGGGAAGTTGCCGACGTGCTGGTTCGCGCCCGTGAGCTGGTTGAACAGCGTGGTCTTGCCGCAGTTCTGGTTGCCCACCAGCGCGAAGGTGAGCGGGCCGGTCTTCGCGGCGGCGCGGCGCGCATGGGCGCGGTAGGCCTCCTCGGCCGGGCCGAACTCGCCGAGGCCGGGATGCGGCAGCGGGGCGCGGTCGGCGCGGGCTGCGGGTGCGGCGGCGGTGCCGGCCTGCGAGCGCACGGCGTCGGTGCCGGCCAGGGTGCCGGGGCGAGCCTGCGGGTCGAGCGCACGGACGTGCACGTTGTCGGCCTCGCTCAAGCGCAGCGTCAGCTCGTAGCCGCGCACCGTCACCTGGATCGGGTCGCCCATGGGAGCCGCCTTCTGCAGCGTCACCACCGCATTAGGCGTGAGCCCCATATCCAGTAAATGACGGCGAACGGAACCTTCGCCGTGCACAGCCTCGACCACGCCCGCCTGTCCGCGCGCAAGTTCGCTCAGCAGCATGTATTCCCCCATATCAGCGCGGTGCTTTCCCATCCAATTGCCGCGCATGTTTCTCTCGTCTGCCTTCCATGATAAGCCGCCGCTTGAAGCGGGCTGCCACAGGGCAGCGTTTTCACGGAACCGACGAAAGCGGGTGGGGCGGTGGGAGGCGGCGGACCGAGGGAAGGGCGGCGGGTGCACGGCGCCAACCGGCCCCTTACTCGAACAGCCAGAGGGGGTTTTCCAGGTAGCGTTCGGCGCAGGTCACGGTGCCGGGGACCTGCTCGTCGAGCAGGCCGGCGGGCAGCGCGTCGCGGTAATGGTTGCGCGTCCAGCCGATCATCTGCAGGCGGGGCAGCATGGACAGCGCACAGGCGAACTCCAGCTGCGAATCGTCGAGCGCCGTCACGCTACGATAGCCCTCGACCCAGCGCTGCGCCATCGCCGGCGCATAGGGCTTATGCTCCACGAACGTGAGCGCCGCCGCGAAATCGTACAGGAACCACGAGTAGCCGCAGTCGTCGAAGTCGATGAGCGTCAGCTCCCCCTCCGGGCCGATGATGATGTTGGACGGCCGCAGGTCGGCATGGATAAGCCCCCAGTTCGCGGACGTGCGGCCGTGGCGCGCCACCACCTCACGCGCCGCCCATTCGGCACGGTCGAACAAAAACGACTCGTCGGCGGAAAGCGGCGCGTCGCGCCAGCCGCCCCAGCGCGGATGATCGCCCGCGATTGCATCGATATCCCAGGAGAAACGTGTGAAACCCTGCGGCGGGCGCCACTGCCTCGATTGCGCGTGCATGCGCGCGGCGCACGCGCCGATGGTCTCGTACCAGCGCGAAGGGTCCGCCGGCGCCTCGAGCGTGGCGCCGGGAACGAAGCGCGTGCACACGCACAGCCACTCGAACCCGCCCTCGTCGCGGATAGTGGCCACGTCGAAGCCCGATGCCATGGGCAAAGGCTCCACCACGTTCACATCGGCGATGTTCCCGAGCGCGCGCACCCACGACAGCTCGGACGCCACCGCCAACGCGCCGCCGGCGTAATCCGGCTGGCTCACGCGCGCCATCGCGTACGGCTTCTCGTCCACCAGCACGGAGAACGTCGCGTTTTCCGACACGGTGACCAGGCGCAATTCCGTTCGAAACACGTCAAGGCCCCATGCGGCGCACACGCCCTGATGCAGCCACCACGGCGCCAGCGACCCCGGTCGGTACACGGCGAACGCCGCCAGCTTGCCCGCCCCGCCCGCAGCGGGCAAAGGCTCGATATCCTTCAGCCCCAACGCATGGGGCAGCGGCCGCTGGCCGCGCTTTCTTGCAGGCACGCGTTCCTCCTCGTCCTCGGCTTCGGACGGCGCCGGGCACCGACGCCTTACCGCAAACCGTACCGCCGCCCACGTTGCGAATCGGTTTCATGGCGAAACGAAACAATCCGTTTCGCGTTTCGAAACAAACCTGATCGCTTTTCGTTACGCAGCTTCTATGCGAAGGTCGAAAACGACGCGCACTCAAACTGCCCACAAACGCCCCCACGCGCGCGGTCGAGCGCAGCGGAAGGCAAACTCCACGAGCAAAAGTCGATACGTCTGCGTTCAATGGCCGACTCTCTTCAAAGGCGAAATTTGGCACGCTCATGACCTGGGGAAATGCGTGTATCGATGCTGGAGCTACTCACGCAAGGCGGATTTAAACACAGACGTATCGACTTTTGCTGCCGGGAGCGGTTTCCGACAGCGAAAAGTCGAGGGATCCGACGATGGAAGCAGCGAAGGCGATCAGCGGGTCGCGAAACCCCATTCGCGGCCCTCCCCTCTCCCGCGGCCTTCGCGGCCCTTCCTGCGCTTGCGGATCACCCGCCCCCTGCCCCGCTACAGAGCGGCGTCGCCTCGTTCGTTGGTGCGGACGCGGATGGCGTCGGCGATTTCGCGCACGAAGATCTTGCCGTCACCGAAGGTGGCGTTGCCCATGTCGGCTACCATCTCATCGACGATCGGATCGACCAGCTCATCAGGCACGACGGTACGCACCGACACCTTCGGCAGCATATTCACGCCGCGGTTGTCGTCGCGCGTGTACACCTGGTGAAAGCCCTGCTGATGCCCGTAGCCGAAGCCCTGCGTCACGAAAATGCCGCTCTTGCTGAACGCCGACAGAATGCGCTTGACGCGCTCGAGCTTGTCGCCGTTGATGATGACCTCGATTTCCTTCATGCTGCGCTCCTTCATCGCGGGACGCGCCCGCGAACTCGATCTTCCTTGCAAACATCTGGTCGGCCGCGGCGCGCAGTCGCGGCCGGACGGTCGCGGCGGCGCGGTCGCGATCGACCGCCGTGCCGCTACCCCCAAAACGCCTGGCCGCACGCCTGCGCAACGCGATCGCTTCGCACGATCGCCTGCACCGGCGGCGCCGGCATCCGCGCTACCCGAACAGACGCAGGTAGCGGTCGACCAGGCCCATCGTGCCTTCCATGTAGCCCTTCATGTAGCCCTGCACCGGCGTGGAGTCCTGGTGGCTGCCCATCCACGCCATCATCTGGATGCGGCGCTGCAGGATGAACGTGTCGATCTCCACGAAGTCGGTGTCGGTGAACGGCAGCACCTTGCGATAGCCGTCCAGCCACGCGTTGACCAGGTCGGGGACGTCATCGCGCTCCTCGATGAACGTCAACGCGCCGGCAAGGTCGTGCAGGTGCCAGCCGAAACCGAAGTCATCGAAGTCGATGACCTTGATCACGTCGCCCTCGACGATGATGTTCGTGTCGCGCAGGTCGGCGTGGATGACGCCGTAGTTCTGGTCCGTCTTGCCGTAGCGCTCCAGGCGCGCCTTGATGATGTCGCAGCAGCGTTCGATCTTCGCCTGCGCCTCGGGGTACAGATCAGGGTAGTCGCGCCAGTTTCCCCAGATGGCGTTGGGGCCGATGACGTTGTCGAAGTCCCACTCGAAGCGCTTGATGTCCTTCGTGCCGTTCCAGATCTCGGTCTGACGGTGCAGGTAGGCCGTCGTTTCGCCGAGCACGCGGAAGTGCGCCGGCGCCACCTCGGGCGAGTTGTCGTGCTCAAGCGTTTCGCCGGTCAAAAACTCGGTTGCCACGCAGAAGTAGCAGATGCCGTCGCGCTCGACCTGCTGGATGTAGGACCCGTCGCGCGCCGGGATGGGATTGGCCACTTTCAGCGGCGTGTAGTCGTTGATCTGGCGCAGCCAGCTGATTTCGCTCTCGTACTCCTCCAGCTTGTGGTAACCCGGGCGCCCGACGCGCAGCACGAACAGCTTTTCGCTGGTCAGCGGATTGTATACCAAATAGGTTGCGTTTTCGGAAAACGCCAGCAGCTTCACGTCGAAGTCGTCGTAGGGGTAGCGCGCGGCTGCGGAGCGCGCCACTTCCATGAACACTTCGGGATTCTCGAAATTCGTTGCCATCATGATCTCCTTGCAATCGCAGATGCGGCCAGGCGGGCGCCGACGCGGGCGCCCGCCACCGCAGCCCTTCTAGCGTTCCAGCTGCTCAAGCGACGTTTCCAGCGCGCTGGCGAAAAAGTCCAGGTCGGCGTCGTCGAACACCAGCGGCGGGCGCACCTTCAGCACGTTGCCGTACGGCCCGCACAGCGAGATCAGCACGCGGTTCTCGCGCAGCTGCTCGATGAGCTGCACGGCGAAGGGACGGTCGGCCTCCAGCGTGCCGGGGCGCACCACCTCCACGCCGTTGAACAGGCCCGCGCCGCGCACGTCCGCTAGCTGTGGGTGGCGCGAGGCGACATCGCGCATCGTCTCGCGCAGCTTCTCGCCCATTTCGTGCGTGTGCGCCAGGATGTCGTGCTCGCGGATGTAGTCGAGCACCGCCTGCGCCGCTGCCATGGACACGGGGTTGCCGGCGAACGTGTTGAAGTACGGGTTGTTCTCGGCGAACGCATCGAGCACGTCGGAGCGGATGGCCATGGCCGAGCACGGGACGCCGTTGGCCATGGGCTTTCCCATGGTGACGATATCGGGCACGATGCCGTGGCGCGCAAAACCCCAGAACGCATCGCCGGTGCGGCAGAATCCCGGCTGCACCTCGTCGGCGATGTAGACGCCGCCTTCGCGATGCACCAGGTCAACGACCGGTTTCAGGAAACCGCGCACGCCGGGGATGACGCCGTCGGAGGAGAAGATGCCGTCGAAGAGCACGCCGGCGAATTTGATGCCGTGACGGCGCATGTCGGCGATTTGCACCGAGATTTGATCGCACATCCACGGCCCCAGGTCCTCAGTGCCCATGCGGAACGTGTCAGGCGAGGGAATCATGCGCATGGTGCGGCTCATGGCGACGCTCTTGCCGATCGAGGGCGACAAGCCGGAGATCAGCGCCGTGTTGCCGTGGTACGCCTCGCCGGTCACGATGATGCCTTCGCCGCCGGTGTAGAGCTGCGCGCAACGTACGGCCAGGTCATTGGCCTCGGAGCCCGAGCACATGAACATAATGCGGTCGATCTCATCCGGCATGGTGGACAGCAGGTCCTCCGCGTAGTTCAGGATGTTCTCGTGCACGTAGCGCGTGTGCGTGTTCAGCAGCTGCATCTGGCGCGTGACGGCCTCGGTGATGGCCGGGTTGCTGTGACCCATGGACGGGATGTTGTTGTACATGTCCAGGTACTCGGTGCCGTCGGCGTCGAACAGGCGCGTGCCGCGGCCGCGCACCAGGTGCAGCGGATGCTGGTAGAACAGGCGGTAGCACGGCCCGAGCACCTTGCGGCGCGCGACCAAGTCGTGCAGTTCGCCGTCCAGGGTGTCCAGGTTATCCATGCTGAAGCTGTTCGATTCAAGGATGCCGCAATCCTCGGAAGTGCTCATGTTTTGCCTCGTTTCGTGCGGGAAATGGTGGATGGGAGTTTGTGAGGGAACGTGCGGGGCCGCGGGCGCGAAGGGGCGGGCAAAATGCTGCCGGACACGGGGCGCGCGGGGTGCGGATGGGGCGGGTGCGTACACCCGGGTGCCGGGGCGCTACCGACCGGAGCACCCAAGCCGCGCGCCCCGGCGGCCGCGCAGGCCGCTAGCCCAGTTCCGCCTCGGCTGCCTTCAGCGCCGCGAATTCTTCCTCGGGCGCGTTTCCGACCAGGTGCTTTCGCGAATAGGCGAAGAAGTACACCATGAGAGCGGCCAGCACGGCCAGCGTGCAGCCGGCGGCGAAGGCGTCGACCACGAAGGTCGAGACGATGGCCACGAGCGACAGCGCGAACGAGATGCCGGTCAAAACGATGCCGCCGGGCGTCTTGAAGCCGCGCTCCATGTCGGGTTCTTTCTTGCGCAGGATAATGTGCGACAGATTCATCATGGCGTAGGACACGCACGCGGCGAACACGGCCATGTTCAGCAAGATGTCGCCGTTTTGCACGATCGCGGCCAGGGAGAACGCGATGGCGCCGAGCACGATGAGCGCAACGTACGGCGTTTTGCGCGAACCGGTGACCGACAGGAACTTCGGCAGATAGCCGGCGCGGGACAGGGCGAACGCCTGGCGGGAGCCGGAGAACACCGTGGAGAAGAACGACGCCACCAAACCGGCAAGGCCCGCGTAGTTCACGAACGTCGCCAGCGGGCCTTCGCCCACCTCGTTCAGCGCGTCGACCAGAGGCGCAGCTGCAGTGCCGGCGAATTCGGCCCCGGCGCCGCCGGCGGTCAGAACGAGCACGAGCGCGCCGGTGACCATGAGCGTCAGCATGGCGCCGATGATGCCGCGGGGCATGTCGCGCTTGGGGTCGGCCGATTCCTCAGCGGCCAGCGGCACGCCTTCGACGGCCAGGAACAGCCAGATGCCGAACGGCAGCGCCGAGAGCACGCCGCCGAGCCCGAAGGGCAAAAGCGCGGTGCCGCCGTCGACTGCGGGCGCGATGTTGAACAGGTTCGCCGCGTCGAAATGCGGCGCGATACCGACGAAGAACGCGATGAGCGCCACCATAGCGACCGCCGTGATGCCGAACACAATCTTGAGTGCCTCGCCCACGCCGATCAGGTGGATGCCGACGAACACGATGAAGAAGAAACCGATGATCGCGGCCGACGGCACGTTGGAAAACAGGCCGAGCGCATGCACGTACGCCGCGATGAACGTCGAGATCGCCGCCGGGCAGATGGTGTACTCGATGAGGATGGCGAATCCGGTGAGCGCGCCGCCGACCTTGCCCATGGCGCGGCGGGCGAAGCCGTAGCCGGCGCCGGCTGCCGGCATCGCCGACGACATTTCAGCCAGGCCGAGCACCATGAACAGGTACATCGCACCCATCACCAGAAACGCGATCAGCATTCCCAGCCAGCCGCCGTAGCCGATCCCATAGTTCCAACCTGAGAAGTCTCCGCTGATCACGTACGCGATTCCAAGGCTCATCAGCAGCACCCAGTTGACGGAGCCCTTTTTAAGCGATCGCTTTTCGAAGTACTCTTTCGACTCCGCCGTTCCGCCGCCAAGAACGGCCGTGCCTGCGGGTGGGGTCATAAGGCATCACATCCTTCGTTTCGTTTCCTACCTTGCAAGTGTCGATCGATCCGTTTGCACGGTTTGCATAGTAGGTTCGAGGGTGTGAGGACGGCCGAACAACGTGCGTGTTAGCAAAGCTTCAACCGAAGCGAAACAAGCGCGAAACGCAGCGGAAGCGAACGCGTTACATGCACGGCGGGCCGGCATCGCTGAGCGAATACCGGCCCGCTGGGGAGCTTGCTATTTCAGTAATTTGATGCTGATGGCCTTGGCCGGGCACGCTTCGACGCACTTGCCGCATTTCGAGCACTCGGGGATGCGGCGCGAGTGCGGATCGAGCTGCTCGGGGCACGCATCGACGCACGCGTGGCAATCCACGCCGCGGCTGCGCAGGCACACGTCGGTCCTAACACGCGGTCGCAGCGTGACGTTGAGATTTGATAGCAGGCTGACCAGCGCGGATATCGGGCAGATCTTGCTGCACCACTTGCGCAGCACGGTGACCTCCGCGATGAGGACGATCGGGAAGATGATGAGCGCCCAAGATGGCTCGTTGAACTGCACCAGGTTCCAAAGCCCGATGATGGTCGCGAACGTCAAGCCGACCGGGCAGACGAGGCAAAACACCGGGAAGCCGAACACGGCCGCGGAGGCAAGCGTTCCCATCAGCACCGCGTGGCGGCTATCCAGCTGCACGCCATCACGCTTGCCGCCAATCGGCGCGAGCACCTTCGCGCATGCCGCCGCACCCGCGCAAGCCGCGCATGCGGACGGCGAGCAAGCAGCCTGCTTGCCCCCAGATTCAACAGCTTGCGCCGCGCTAACAGCCAACGGCTTCGCCTGGGCAGAACCCGCATCAGGGTTGCCGCAAGAAGCCGGGATATCGTACCCAGGGACGCTCGATTCCGACGCCTCGCGTCCGGCATCGCCCTTCGCCCAGGAATCAAGCCCTGCCCCGCCCTTTGCCGGGACATCGTGCCCTGCCCCGCCCTTCGCCGCAACGCCACGCTTTTTCGGGCGGAAGAACTTCTGCAGCCACGGGACGGGGCACATCCATGCGCAAAACGCTTTGCCAACCAGGGCGATCAGCACCGCAACCAGCACGAACAGCAACAGCGGGTGCAGCATGACGCCCTTCGCGCCCGCCATGGTCTCGAGGGCACCCAGCGGGCAAATGGCCGAAATCTGCTGGATGCCGAACGCCGAGGGCGTGCCGACGCCCACGTGAAACGCCATGCCCGCCAGCACGAACGCCACACACGCAAGCGCAACCCAACCCCGCGCCGTACGGAAGCGGGATTTTTTGGGCTCGTTGTTTTCCCTGCTCATCGTCTAGGCCTCCTTCCCTGCTGAGCGCACGTTGATGCCGCGATCGGTGCCGCCGGCGAACGCGAGGTAGCTGTTCGACGGGCATGCGTTCTCGCACGCGCCGCATCCGTTGCATTTCGCCTGGTCGACGACGGGTCGATTCGCGTCGTCGAGCACGATGGCCCCATACGGGCACACGTCGACGCAAACCTGGCAGCCGCCTTGGGACCATGCGATGCAGCGCTCGCGGTCCACGACCGCGATGCCAATGACCTGCGCAGGGTCGTGCGCGCCCGCAATCGAGCCCGCCGGGCACACGTCCTCGCAAATCCCGCAAAAGTCGCATACGCCGCGATGGAAATCCATGATGGGCGTCCGCCAGTTGAGCACGCCGTCTTCGAGCACACCCGTGCGCAGGCAACGCTGCGGGCAGGCCGTTTCGCAACGGTTGCACTTCATGCAAGTGGCGCGGAAATGCGCCTCGTCCTGCGCGCCGGGAGGGCGCAAAAGCCCTCGATCCTCACCTTCAAGCGCGTACGCCACACCGCCGACCGCAAACATGCTGGCCACGGCGCCGGCACCGACCAGCACCCCACGACGCGTGATGCTCGGCTGATCGTCCATGAGCCTATCCTTTCTCGTCTTACGGCCGCACCCCCTCGGCCTCTTTCAGGGTGAACAGGGGACGGAGGTATGTTCACGGTGATGCGCTTCGTTCCCTGAGGCTAGCGCGTGAACGCACCTCCGTCCCCTGTTCACGCCCCCGCTACCCACGGCAAACCCGACGATAGCACCCCGCCCCCACTTGCGAGCGACGAAGGAACAAGGCGCTTGCGGCCAAGCCGCGCAAGCACACCCCTCGACCTCTTTCGCGCCGACCACCAGGCGAAACGCGCTACGCTGCCTGCTTTCCCGCCAGATCTTGCAGGGCCTCGAGCTCGTCGGCGATCACCTCGGTCTCCATATGCACGAACCCGCGCGTCACCTTCGCAACCCCTCGATAGAAACGGGTCTCGGCCACGTCGAGCACGGCATCGCAAAGGTCGTCTATCCAGTTGAGCTGATGAACTCGAACGAGCAGGGGACGGAAGGGTTTTCGTGGCGATACTCTGCATCCCCGGGGGCTTCATGCGAACGCCCCCTCTGTCCCCTGCTCGTTCGAGTTCATCTATTTCCCGTCAAAAAGTCGCAAACGGTTGACGGGAAAAGAGCGCACGAAGCGCGACATCCGACACGGCCAAAAGCGAAAAGCGCGCAATACCGTCTGCTTACCCACAAGGTTTACCTTCAACGCTCTCTGACATTGTTTCCCTGCGCAATCGGACAAGCCAGGCACACGGGGATAATATCGATTTTCGTTAGATGCATCCGCCAGCCCAACCCGCAACAAACCTGAAGACGTCACGCGCTTAGCAGCATCGCTCGAGCGCAAAAGCAACGTTGCGTAGAGAAGAACGCTCTCGACGGCATCTCAAACGATTCATCGCCCTCGCCGCGTTCGAAGCGCTAGCGGGTCGAATTCCCCGAAGGGAGGGAAGGACGGAAAACGAGCACGAGTCGCTACCCGCTACAAGGAAGCACCTGCAAGCAGTTGCGCGAAAGCAAAGAGGCTCCCAAAGGTTTCCAGCGAGACCCCTCAAGGAGTCTTGCGCGAAATGTCGACCGCACCTTCACGCGATACCGGCTAAGGGGACACATACTCGTCGGCCCCAGTAACCTAAACAGGTTGCGCCCACCGCTATTCCGAGGACCACGCAATTTCAAACAGCGAAGCAAACCCCATCGCCAATGTAGGCTCCCGCCGATGTGGCACCCGGTCAACAACACCCAACTGCTGCTGACAACACGACTTGCCAAACGGAACCGAACAAGGGGAAACGCATATGGTGCACCTTGACCATCTGTTGCAATCAAAACCGATACGTCTGCGTTTCTTTTCCTCCTCCCAGGTAACCGGCTCGATAGAGGAACCGTTTGCCCTGGTCAAACGACTGCGTACAAATTGGCTACTTGGGGTTCCCCGGATGAAACGCAGACGTATCGGCTTTTCAACGGACGCTGCGCGCGACAAGGGCTCGAACAGGGAGACGGATCCCAAACAGGGGGCGGAGGGGCGTTCGTGGCGATGCACTTCACTCCCTAGAGACCACGCGGACATCCCTCCGTCCCCCTGTTCGTTGGCGATACCTCTGCGTTTGCTCACCAACCTCCCAAGTAGCCAGCTCGGAAGCGTATCCGTTTCCCCAGGTCAAACCGATGTTGATAAATTGGCTATTCGGGAGGTTCCGACTCATACGCAGACGTATCGACTTCGGGCATGCAGATGCGCGCCAACTGAGGGGGGCGACAAGTCGGCAATCCGCGAGCTTCTTGAGGATTGTCGTCTCAAACGCAGGCGTATCGGTTCTCTGCCTTGCGGATACAAAATGACAGCAAGGAGACGGGAATCATCCACCTAACCCCATTCGAAGCAAGCTGCAATAGTGACGTGTCGATCCCCGAGCATGCCGGCATACGTCAACCGCGAATCAGCAAGCAGCTCAGCCAACGACTCACGCTTTGCATGGCAACCGGCGCGATGCATCCTCTCCCCGATTGAAGGTAACCTTCTCTGCAAGGTTTTCAGAACCGTAGACGGGGAGTCGACCGAAAACCATGCAAGGTTTTCGGACCGCAGACAAAGCCCCTGACCGGAATCCCCGTAAGGCAGAATCTCCCGCATAGTGCCAGGTCAAAGCGTGTTACGGTGTGCAAATGGAAACTATTATCTGCGACATATCAGCATTCGAATACTGGAGGATTCCTCCCGTCGTCCATATGCTACTCAACGCCGGCGCGAGCTCTCCCGACGGCGCGGCCCCCGCCTCCACCGCCATGGCGGAAGCCGGCGCAGATGCCCTGCGCGCGCTTTCCGAAGAGCAATCCCCTTGGGCAAACAGCACCTTGCCAAGCGGCACCGGCAAAGCCGCAAGATGGTTACGCGAAGTCGCCCCCTTGCTTATCGCCAGCAACCAGCAATGCGTGGATATCCTTGTCCGCGATCGAAGCGGATGCCACGCATCGGGCATCGTGCATCCGCGCGTTTGGAGCCGCAGCCTCCCCTTTGGCGCCACCGTTCAAATCGCCGAAAGCGTTCATATCGCTACACCGGCGTTTGCGCTTCTGCAAATCGCTGCGCGGGCAAGCCTTGCCACGACCATCATGTTAGCCGCCGAGCTTTGCGGAAGCTTCGCGGTATACGAGCCTCCCGCTGCGCTGCTCAAAACGCTGCAAACCATGAAGCGCAACGAGCAGCTCCCCGTAATCGAGGGCTGGAGGCCGTTCATCGATCAGCATCAGGTTTTGACCGGCTTATGGTCCCGACCGCCTTTGCTGTCGCCCGGTGACCTGGAAACGATAGCGGCAACCTGCGAATCCCAGCGCGGGAGAGAACGCCTGCAGCGCGCCGCACAGCTAGTCCTGCCGAACGCCGCCTCGCCGTTTGAGGTCCAAGCAAGCATGCTGCTTGGGTTGCCCCGGCGCCTTGGCGGCGAAGGGCACGACGGCTTGACTCTGAACAAGAAGATAGCCTTATCCGCGGATGCCCAAACGCTCGCGCAGCGCGAGCATTGCTACTGCGACCTATATTGGGAAGAGGGTCTTGACCTGGAATGCCAAAGTGCGATGGCTCATGACCGGGAAGCCTCGTTCCTGTCCGACTCCGACAGGACCGCCGCCTTGCGGTGCATGGGAATCGATGTCCTACCCGTAACGTTTTCCCAGGTCAACTGCCAAGAACGATTCGATGCGCTCTCCCGCACCATAGCATCCATGCGCGGACGCAAGCTTTCGCCCAAAACCGCTGCTCAACGCAAGCGGGCGATCGAGCTGCGAAGCGAAGTCCTCAGGCCCTGGAACCAGCTTTCTCGGGCTCCGGGACGCTAAGCGTCGATACGTCTGCGTTTGAGGCGGAATGGTTGAAGTAGCCGAAAAACACGCGAGCTCTTGACCTGGGGAAATGTCACTGCGCACAGCGGGTATACTCGAAAGGTCGCCAGCAAACGCAGACGTATCGACTATCTGCTGCCAAGAGGGGCGAGCGGCACCGATATAGGCGTTCTCAAGGGCGCCGCGGGCCGGAAATCGCCCTCCAAACGAGGGCTGATCTTTGGGATGCGGCGGCAACCGAGACCGGACCGACACGCGCCAGCACTGCTAACCCTTTGTCGCCCTGCAGGTTCACAAAGAAATCGCGCCGCAACGCCCCGCCCCACCCGCACCTCGCACCCAACGCATTCGCGGACGGAACATACGCCAAATGTTACGTTACCGGCTGCCCCTATCCGGTAGAATCAGCTCATCCCAGCAGAAAGGAAGCACCATGATCATTCTTACCCTGCTTATCCTGTTCGTCATCGCGGCCGTCGGGTCCGCGGTCGCCGGCTCGCCGATGCTGTTCGTCGTGCGGCAGCAGGAGGCGTCCATCATCGAGCGTCTCGGCAAGTTCAACCGCATCGTGCAGCCAGGCCTTCACTTCCTGATCCCGATCATCGAGCGCCGCGCCGCCGAGGTCAACCTGCGTACCCAGGAGGCGCGCTACTCGCTCAACGGCAAGACCAAGGACAACGTGACCATCGGCACGGCGGTCTCGGTTCAGTTCCGCGTCGACCAGATGCCCGCCCAGACCGTCGAGCAGTCGGGCGTTTACCGCAGCTACTACATTCTGAGCAACCCCATCGACCAGATGGAAAGCTACATCGCCGACGCGCTGCGCTCGGCCATCCCCGGTTACACGCTTGACGAGGTGTTCGACAACAAAGACCTCATCGCGCAAAACGTGAAGGATTCCGTGACGGAGCTCATGGCGGGCTACGGCTACGACATCATCACCACGCTCATCACCGACATCGAGCTGCCGAAGGACGTCGAGCGTTCGATGAACGCGATCAACTCCGCGCAGCGCGACCAGGAGGCGGCGAAGGCCCTTGCCGAGGCCGAGCGCACCAAGACCGTCGTAGCGGCGCGCGCCCAGGCCGAGGCCATGGAGCAGACGGGCATCGGCATCGCGAACCAGCGCAAGGCCATCGCCGACGGCATCGCCGCATCGCTTGACGTGATCAAGTCCTCGGGCGTGTCGGCCAAAGAAGCGAACGACCTGTTCACGTACACCCAGTGGGTGGAGATGATGGGATCGTTCGCCGAATCCGGCAAGGCCTCGACCATCCTGCTTCCGTCAGGCTTCGAGGGTTCCTCCTCGATCCTCCCGGACGTCCTCGCAGCGCAAGCCGCCCAGCAAAAGCCCGAAGGCGAAGGCAACCCTTTCGAAGCCTAAGCCAAGACCCGGCTTTGACTCGCCCAAGGTCGCCGGGGATGCATATATGCCACAAGAGAATCGTTAACAAACGAGAAGGGGTCGGCCCCGGAGTTCTTCCAGGGCCGACCCCTAGTAGGTTATGCCTTTACCGCGGCCGTTCTGGTCTTGCACCAACACCAAGACTCGGGGTCAGCGCCAACAACCTTACGCCATGACCTTGCGGAACAGGTCGACCACCTGGGCGTGGTCGGCTTCGCGGGGGTTGCCCGGGAAGCAGGCGTCGGCCATGGCATCGGTTGCCAGCTGCTCGAGGTCTTCCGCCACCAGACCGTTGCAGGTATGCGGGATCTCCACGTCGACGGACAGCTGGCGCACGGCGGCGATGGCCGCATCGGCGGCCTCTTCCGTGCTCATACCCGCAACGTCGACGCCCATGGCACGCGCCACGTCGACAAGGCGCTCAGCGCACACCGGCTTATTGAACTCCATGGCCACCGGCAGCAGCATAGCGCACGCCACGCCGTGAGGGGTATCGTAATGCGCCGAAAGCGTGTGCGCCATGGCGTGGTCGATGCCCAGGCCGACGTTGGAAAAGCCCATGCCGGCAACGTACTGGCCAAGCGCCATGCCCTCGCGGCCGGCGCCCGGCTCGCCCGACTTCGCCTCGGCGTACGCCGCGCGCAGATTCTTCGAGATCAGCTCGATAGCCTTCAGATGGAACATATCGGACAGCTCCCAAGCGCCCTTCGTGGTGTAGCCCTCGATGGCGTGCGTGAGCGCGTCCATACCCGTCGCCGCGGTCAGGCCCGCCGGCATGCTGGCCATCATGTCGGGGTCGACCACCGCCACGTCGGGGATATCGTTGACGTCGACGCACACGAACTTGCGGACCTTCTCCGGATCGGTGATGACGTAGTTGATGGTGACCTCGGCCGCCGTGCCCGCCGTGGTGGGGACGGCGATGGTGAACGTGGCGTGGTTCTTCGTGGGCGCCACGCCCTCAAGCGAGACCACGTCGGCGAACTCGGGGTTCTCCGCGATGATGCCGATGCCCTTGGCGGTGTCCATGGCCGAGCCGCCGCCCACGGCCACGATCATGTCGGCGCCGGAAGCCTTGAACGCAGCCACGCCGTCCTGCACGTTCTTGATGGTGGGGTTGGGCTTGATCTGGTCGTAAAGCTCCCACGGGATGCCGGCCTCGTCGAGCTTGGCCGTCACCTTGCCCGTGACGCCGAATCTCACCAGGTCAGGGTCGGAGCACACGAACGCCTTCGCGAAGCCGCGGCGCGTGATCTCGCCGGGAATCTCCCCGATCGCGCCGGCGCCGTGATACGAGATGTTGTTGAGCACGAAACGATTGACCGCCATGGCGGCACCCCCTTTACATGAGCGGGCTTTGCGGTTTCCCCTGACGAAGCCCGCACCGTTACAGCTGTTGTCAGTGTACCGCTACAGCACGCCGTTCACCGGAGAAATCGCAACGCTCACGGTAACGATTAGGTGGCAAAAAGCCCCGTGCGGATGCAGCGCTCGGGCGAACAGGGGACGAGTCGTAGGAGCGCCCGCGTGAACAGGGGACGGAGGTGTGTTCACGGCAATGCGATGCGTTCCCAGGAAGCTAACGCGAACACACCTCCGTCCCCTGTTCACCTGGCAGCAAAAAGCCCCTGCTGGGATTCCCAGCAGGGGCTTGCAAGCGGGGTAGGCTCACAGCGGGCTCGCGGGCGCGCTCCTTCCCTACTCGACCGCCGTGGGCTCGAGGGCCTCGGCCTCCTTGTAGCTGATCCAGCCATCGGGGATGGTGGCGTCGCTGTGGCACTTGCTGCAGTATACGGTGGATGCGCGGTGCGCCTTATGACACTCGCTGCAGGCGACCTCGCCGTGCTCCTGCACGTGCGGGTTGCGCTTCATGTAGCTGGTCTTCTCCACCAGGTCATCGCGCGTCATGGTGGAGCCGTCGTCGTTGACGTGACAGCCAGAGTTCAGGCAGAACGCCTCGCTGGCGATGCCGCGCGCCTCGGTCAGGTCGGACAGCGACTTCTCTTCGGGCACGAAACGCTCGTCGGCGGTCTGCACAACGCTGTAGCTGCCGGTAAGCCAGCCCGAACCCTCGGTGACCTGCTCGGACATCTGCGGCACGTGGCAGCCCACGCACGTGATGCCCTCCTGGGCGTGCACCGGCGCCAGCATGCTGGACGCGTCGGCGACCTGGTTGCCCCACTTGTCCGTGGCGGCCTCGCCCGGCGTGGACTCGTAGGTGGTCAGGTAGCCGTCCATGGGCGTATGGCAGATCGCGTTGCAGAAACTTGGCGAATCATGCCAGACCATGAAGCCCGCTCCCGCCGCCACCAGCACCACGGCCACGGTGGCCACGACCGCCGTCACCTTGCGGCGGCCGCGCTTGGGCGACGGGATCGCGCCCGCTGCGCCAGCTGCACCCGCTGCACCCGCGAC
>JAUNWR010000116.1:0-3536 GCA_030540215.1 Coriobacteriia bacterium
CAGGAACCAGGCCGAACGCGCGAAGGGAGATGCCGCCGGTCATCATGATGGCCATCATGGCATAGCCCGGCACATCGAAGAAGTGCCACACGCCCACGCGATCAGCCTCGTAACCGGCGATGCGAACGGCATGCTTGCCGACCATCTTCGAGAAAACCTTGATGTGGAACAACGTGAACACCGCAGCGGCGCCGATGGCGAGCAACCACCAAATTCCCTGATCCATCTGAGCGAACGACTGGATGCCCAGCCAGACGATGTTCCCGCCGGCGATAAGCCAAACGATGCCGGCGATTAAAAGCAACGTACGCTTCGAAACCTTCAGCATATCTGCCCCCTCTGAAACGAAACGGACGGTATCGGCTAACCGATATCGATATTTGATATCAATAACTGTATCAGGCTACGGCTAAAGAATCCAGAGACCCACAAAACCTGCAAGCATACCCAACAAAGCCCCCACCACGACATCGCGGGGGAAATGCACGCCCGACACCACGCGGATGACCGCCAGCAACACCCCGGCAGCCAGCATGACCGGCCCCACCCACGCAAGCGGGCAGCAAGCGCAAAACGTCATGGCTATGACGAAGATGCTAAAGGTGTGCCGGCTGGGAAACGAATTGCCGCGAGTGTCCTTCGGGATGACGGGGGCGGCTTCGAAGACCTCGTACGGGCGCGGCGCGTTGATGGCTTTGCGCAGCACAGTGACCAGCGCGAACGAGACGCCCGGCACCAACACGGCGCGGAGCAGCTCGCTCGCCGCGCCGACTACGCCGGTTACTGCCGCGTATGCCAGCCACGCGAGCAAGCACGGATACGCCACGTACACCGCGTTGGTGATGATCTTGTTCGCCAGGGAAACGCAGCGCGCCATCGCGGGACGCTTACGCAGCCCATTCGTCATGCGTATATAAGTAGTCTTTTGCATGCACAGCATTGTATCCGATTGCGAAACCACACGCACTCGCATGCTTTCAAAATGGGCCGTTGACCGGGCACGATACAACGTTTTCGCAGGTCAACATGCACGTGCGGTTCCTGCCGAAAAACGCGCAAATGTATGTGGCGCACGCACGAAAACGCCCGCAAAACGGCGATGTTTGCGGGCGTCAAGCGGCTGCTAGCGGTTGTTCACGGCCTCGGGATGCAGGTCGTGGTTGGCCAGACGATCCCAGGCAACCTGTTCCCAGCGCGTGCCGGGCTTGCCATAGTTGCAGTACGGGTCGATGGAGATGCCGCCGCGCGGCAGGAACTTGCCCCACACCTCAATGTACTTCGGATCCATCAGCGCGATCAGGTCCTTCATGATCACGTTAACGCAATCCTCGTGGAAGTCGCCGTGATTGCGGAAGCTGAACAGGTACAGCTTCAGGCTTTTGCTCTCCACCATGCGCACGTCGGGCACGTAGGAGATGTAGATGGTGGCGAAGTCGGGCTGGCCGGTGATAGGGCACAGCGCCGTGAACTCCGGGCAGTTGAACTTCACGAAATAGTCGTTGCCGGGATGCTTGTTGTCGAACGTCTCAAGCACGCTGGGATCATAGGTTTGCGGATATTGCACGCCCTGGTTGCCCAGAAGCGACAGGTCGTCGGTGCCGGCGCGCATAGGTTTCTCATTGGTCATAAATCCTCCTTGGGAAGCGCGGCCGAAAAACCGCACGGGTTATATGAGTTCGGGACTGCTGAGCAAACGGCCGCCGCGCAGCGGAAGGCGACTCTTCTAGCGGCAGCGTCCTACCCCTGGGCGTCCAGCTTGTCGAGCAGCGGGTCGCGCATGCCGTTGGCCTCGAAGGCGCGATTACGGTCGATGCACGTGCCGCATTTGCCGCACGGACGCTCGCCGCCCTCGTAACAGCTCCAGGTAAGCTCATAGGGGACATCCAGCTCAAGGCCGCATTTCACGATATCGGCCTTCGACCAGGACACGAACGGCGCCTCCATGTGCAGCTGGCCCGCCGTGCCCTGCGTAATGGCAAGGTTCATGGCGTTCACGAACTCGATGGAGCAATCGGGGTAGGCGTCGCCCGCCCAATCGTCATGATGCGCGCCGTAGAACAGCACGCTCGCGCCCAGCGACAGCGCCATGGACGCGGCGCTCGACAGGAACAGCCCGTTGCGGAACGGCACGTACGTGCTCACCGGGGAGCCGTCGGCCTCGTCGATCTGCTCGGCGTAGCTTTCCTCGGGGACATCTTGCGAGGAGTGTTCGAGCAGGCTGCAGTCGCTATCGGCGAAGATGGCGGAAAGGTCGAGGAAGCGCTGTTCGACGCCGTAATGTGCGGCAACGGCCTTCGCGCTCTCTATTTCCTTCTCATGACGCTGGCCGTAGGAGATGCTCAGCGCGAACACGTTCTCCGCGCCGAAGCGCTTGACCGCCAAGGCCAGAAGCGTGCTGGAATCCACGCCGCCGCTGCTGAGCACGAGCGCCTTTTGCGGGTTCTCGCCGCACACACGGCCGTTCTCGTCGCGCGGCGCCGGGTCCTCGCCCAGCATCCCGTGCACGCGCAGGTTCTCGCGCGCGTTTGCAGCCGCAGCCGCGAATGAGGAGAACGCCTGTCCCTCGAAAATGCCCATCCTTACACGCCCCTCTCAACATCGGGCCAAATGACCTTGTGCAGCTGCACTTGAGCGGTTGCCCAGGTCATTTGGTTCTCTTGCATGAATTCAACGATGCGCGCCGGCTCGATGTCCCCGAAACACGGGCTCAGGTACACCGGCACGCGCCCCGGCAGATCGAGCTGCCGGGCAACTTCCAAAACGCGCGGCAAATCGCCCTGACCGCACACGAACTTCACCGTGTCGCGCGTGTCAAGCAGGCGGAAATTCGCGGGCAGCATCTGCTGCTCCATGCCGCTTGACGGCAGCTTCCAGTCCACAGTGAAGGAGAGCGCGCCAGGCGCGGCGTTGCCGATATGCGCGCGCAACTCGGCAAGTTCTCCCAGGTCAGCGGCGCCGTTCGTCTCGATCTCCACGCGTAGGCCGCGCCCGCACGGACCGGGTTCGCCCAGCAGCAGTTCCACCAGCTGCGGCAACAGCGGCTGCAGCACCGGCTCGCCACCGGTGAGCGTCACGCATTCCACGCCGGTTTGCCTCACCCACGCCGCCAGCTGCTCAGGGGTTTCGTCCTGCGCAGCAGCTCCCGAGACGTTCGCCCACATGGTGTCGCAGTAGCCGCAACGCAGATTGCAACCGGTGAAGCGGATGAACGCCGCCAGCTTACCCGCACACGCCCCTTCGCCGTTGATGCTGACGAACCGCTCCGCAACCGGCATGGTCGCCCGGGAGCTGGATGCGTCGGCGTTTCGACGTTGCGATGCCTTGAAGGCGGCGGCAAGCGAAGAGGCCGGCGCTGCGCCAACAGCAGCGGACGCAGGCGACTGCGCGCCGCTGGCAGCGATTGCCGCCGACAACGAGCCATGTACGGTGGCAGGAGCCGAGACCGGCGCCGCGCCGGATACGGGCGCTTGCGCGCCATCGGCGCGCTTGAAGGCCGAGAACGCGTCGCGCAGGCTGCCGAACGTTACGTTTTCGTT
>JAUNWR010000117.1:0-3518 GCA_030540215.1 Coriobacteriia bacterium
CGTGGCGGAGCCGCAGGGGTTCTGGTGCTTCAGGATGATGACCGCCGGCTCGTCGAGCTCGCGCACGAGCGACCAGCACGCGTCGGTATCCAGGATGTTGTTGTAGGACAGCTCCTTGCCGTTGAGCTGCTGGGCGTTGACCAGGCTGTGCTCATGGGCGAACTCGTCCACGCGGTAGAAGACGGCCTGCTGATGCGGGTTCTCGCCGTAACGCAGGTCCTGCTGCTTCTGCATGTACAGGGCGCACTCGGGCGGGAACTCGCCCTGGGCCTCGATGCCCTCCTCGCAGCCGCAGCCGCAGCCCTCGCCGTGCTCGTGCGGATGCGCGGCCTGGACCTGGTCGAACAGGAAGTCGGCGATGGCGCCGTCGTAGGCATTGGTGGTCTCGAACACCTCGAGGGCCAGCTCCATGCGGGTCTCGCGCGTGGTGGCGCCGCCGTTGGCGCGCATCTCGGCAAGGATGCCCTCATAGGTCTCGGGGTCGGTGACCACGGTGACGCTCTCGAAGTTCTTCGCGGCGCTGCGCAGCATGGAGGGGCCTCCGATGTCGATGTTCTCGATGCAGGTGCCGAAGTCCGCGCCGGACTCGACCGTCTTCTCGAACGCATACAGGTTCACGACCACCATGTCGATCATCTGGATGCCGTGCTCGGCCGCCTCGGCCATGTGCTTGGCGTTGTCGCGCTTGGCCAGCAGGCCGCCGTGCACCATGGGATGCAGGGTCTTCACGCGACCGTCCATCATCTCGGGGAACTTCGTCACCTCGTCGATGGGCGTGACCGGCACGCCGGCCTCCGCGATGACGCGGGCGGTGCCGCCCGTGGAGATGATCTCCGCGCCGAATTCGTCATGCAGCGCGCGGGCGAACTCGACGACGCCCGTCTTGTCCGTCACCGAGATGAGTACGCGCTTGACCTTCGGATCTGCCACTTGCTCTCTCCTTACCTTGAACCGTTCCTTGTAAGTCCGTTCCTTATCGCAAAGCGGGGCTTTGCGCCGAAGCGCCGCCCGCAAAATGCCTGTTTCGGGGTTGCCCGCCGGGTCCTAACGGCCCAGGCTTTCCTCGTGGCGCGCCCGCGCCTCGGGGCTATAGCGCTGCGTATATCGTACATCGACCAGCTCGGCCACGATGGAAATAGCCAATTCCGCCGGGGTTTTGGCGCCGAATTTCAGGCCGATGGGCCGCTTGATGCGCTCCCAGTCCGCCTCGGAGGCGCCGCGGGCCAGCACCAGGTCGTGCACGGTGGAGTTCTTTCCCTTGCAGCCCATCATGCCAACGTAGCGAACGTTGTGCTTGACGGCCCACACGCAGCCATCGGGGTCGAACATGTGGCCACGCGTAAGCACGCACACGTAGTCGTCGAGCGCAGGGGTAAGCTTGTCCAGCTCGTCGAAGTTGCCGCCGTCGAGCAGCACGCGCGTAGCGTCGGGGAAGCGCTCGGGCGAGAGGTACGCCGGGTCGTAGTCGACCGCGGTGACGACGAAGCCCACGTGCGCAGCCAGCGCGCTCACCTCGGCCGCGGCGTCGGAGGCGCCGAGCAGCCATACGCGCACCTGATCGAACAGCGGCACGGAAAGCCAGGTCAGGCCATCGAACTGCTCATTGTGCATGCCGGGACCGCGCGTGATGTCCTTCATCTGGAACACGTCGCGCGGGCTGGGCGTGCGCGCGGAGACGATCTCCTTCGCGTCGTTGCAGAAGAACACCATGCCGGCGCCGTCGGCCGAGCCGGTGTCGCCGTACTTCTTCGTGACCTCGTTGTCGGTGTTTGCCTGCGCGGCAGCGGGGTCGAACACCACCTTGAAGCCGAGCCAAGCCAGGTCGCCTTCTTCCATGGCGCGGGCGGCGCGCTCGAAGGTGGGCGCATCGGCGACGGTGAGGGCAGCAGACAGTTTCCCCAGGTCATCGGGCGAAACATGCATATTACCCTTCAGCGCCTCGGCGGAAAAGCACGGGAAGTCGGCAGGCGAAAGCTCCACCGCGCGTCCCGCGCGCAGATCGGCGGCGATGCCCGCCAGCGTTTCCCTACTCAGCAAGGTGCACCTTGCCCTCCGCATCAACGCTCACGCGGCCGGCGGCAAGCCAGCCCAGCACGCGCGGGTACAGCTCGTGTTCCACCTGGTGGATGTGGGCTTCCAGGGTTTCAAGCGTATCACCCTCGGCCACGCGCACCGGCTCCTGCGCCACGATGGGGCCTTTGTCGTAGTCCTCGTTGGCGAAGTGGACGGTGACGCCCGTGACCTTCACGCCGGCGTTGAACGCATCGGCGATGGCGTGCGCGCCCTTGAACGAGGGCAAAAGCGCCGGATGCAGGTTGAGCACGCGGTTGGGGAAGGCGTTGAGCATGACGGGCGTGACCTTGCGCATGTAGCCGGCCATGACCACGTACTGCGCGCCGGCTTCCTGCAGCGCGGCAACGATCTGCGCGTCGGCCGCCTCGGGGTCGGCGTACTTTTCGCGGTTCATGACCAGCACGGGGATGCCGGCGGCGTTGGCGCGCTCGATGCCGTACGCATCGGGACGCGACGCGACCACCTTCACCACCTCGACGGGCAGGCCCTTCGCCGCCTCATCAAGGATGGCCTGGAAATTCGTGCCGCTGCCGGAGAGCAGCACGCCGATCTTCAACTTTTCGGACACGAGACAGCCTTTCATCAAGCGGCGCCCAACCAGCCCCGCGATTCGCACTATGCAACCAGTATACGTGCAGGCAGCAAGCCCAGCCCCCCGCTCTCGGCAAGCGCCATGAAGTATTCAAGGGGAATGTGAACAGGGGGAGAGCGCGCGGAAACTGCAGCGGCGGATGAGCAGGGGATGGAGGTGTGTTCACGATGACGTCTCGCGTTCCCAAGCGCTCCCGCGTGAACACACCTCCGTCCCCTGTTCACCGCGAGACGCCTTTGCGAACACGCCTCCGTCCCCTGTTCGTGCGCAGCAGACGCGCATCCGAGCGGCATCGGCGGTTGCCGTGCTATCATGTTCCGATAACGCACAAGCGTTCGCGATTGCGGCGCAACCATAGGAAGGGCTCCTACGCGGAGCGGGGTGACCCAGGTAACCGTTATGTCCGCAGACAGCTACGACGATTTCGAATATCGACCGGCTTCCGAATACACGTCGGAAGATCGACGCAGGCATTATTGGGCCGTCGCCATCGGCTTGCAGGACGTCGATGGCCTGAAGGTGTCCGACTACCTGCGTGACCAAGCTCATGCCTACATCCGCGGCGAAAAGGGGCTCGACGAAGTCGGCGAACTCGTTCGCGAACGATACGCCGACGCCGAGGCTAGCGGCGAAAGCAAAGAGGCCGACCTGGTAAGCCAGCGAATCGCCGAGTTGCTCACGCGCGGCGCGTTCTTCCTTTCGCCCGACATGCTCACTACCATCCACGCATACCTGTTCCAGGACCTCGACCCCACGGTATACCACCCCGGCCAGTTCAAAAGCGAGCGCCTGATCAAGCAGGAAGAGATCCTCAACGGCGACAGCGTGCTGTACGCCGACCCGCTGACCTACG
>JAUNWR010000021.1:0-13757 GCA_030540215.1 Coriobacteriia bacterium
GGGCAGCACCGGGCGAGTGGCCCGCAACGCCAATCGCCTGCTCAAACCCTCCAGATACGAAAGGCATGCGCTCTGCTGCGCACCGCCTTTCGCCCGCCCGCCATCGGGCGCGCGGGCCCTTGCCGCGCGGGCTCGGCGAACCGATTGCGCGCCCGCCCAGCCCATGCACGCGCCCGACGCCGCGCCTAGAACGGCCGCGATCGCGGGTAGCACCGCCACATATGCCATCACGACACCTCCACGTTCAACATGCGGCGTACCGCCAGCACGCCCGCAACCTCCATCGCGCACGCCAAGCCCAACAAGCCCAACCCCAGCGGGCTTTGCAGGAACGGATTCAGAAACCCTTTGCTCACCAGCGAGAACACCGCGACCAAAGCGAACGGCATCACCGTGACCACGCGCGCCGACAGCCGCGCCTGGGCCGTCTGCACCCATAACGCACGGCGCAGGGCCAGCTCCCCTTCGACCGTCTCGCGCGCCGCCTCGAGCACCGGTCGCATGCTGCCGCCCGCTTGGTGCTGCACGTCGAGCGCCACCGCCACGAAGGCAAGCTCCGACCTTTTCCCGCCCGCGCGCAGCGCCCCTAAGGCCTCGCTCGAGCCATGGCCCGTCTCGAGCAGATGGGCACAAGCCGCGAACCTCTTCCCCAGCGGCCCCTTTATCTCGCCCGCCAGCTGCTGAAACGTCTGCAGCAACGAAAAGCCCGCCTGAAAGCACGAGCCCATGGCATGAAGCGCATCGGGCACCGCCTCGCGCAACGCCTCCTCCTGGCGGTCGCGCCACCCATGGATGCGCGTCACCGCCACGGCGCAGGCCAGAACCGCCACGGCGACGCCGGCGAACGGCGAGGCGGACACCAGCCCCACGCAAGCCGCCAGCGCCGCTGCCGCCGCAACGGCAAGCGAGCACAGGCTCCGCGGCGTGCAAACCACCCCGCGGCCCTGCAGCGCCGCCTGGGCGTCGCCCGCAAGAGCGGCTACCTTGGGCACGGAAAGCAGGCGACGCGCAACCCCGTCGGCACAGCGCACGCCGTTGCGCGCAAGATGGCGCCCGATCCCTCCTTCGCCCGCCCTACGGCGCCGGGTACGCCGCAACACGGCCTGCGCGCAGAGCGCACCGCCGAAGAACGCGGCTATGGCCGCTGCCGCCCCGAACACGCCAGATGCTTCCATTCCAATACCTCCTCCCCATCAAGCCCGATGGTTTCGGGCAGGTCGTCCACCCAATCGGGAAGAGCCCGCCACGACCCCGCCTCTTCGGGAGAACGCCGCTCAAACAACGTCCTCACGCTGCAGGCCCGCGCCTTTTGGTCGTACGCAAGCTCCGACACATGGGTCACGCATCGCCTGCCGCTGAGCGCCCGCGACGTCTGCACCACCACATCGAACGCGCTTGCCGCATTCGCCTCGATCACGTCCACGGGCAGATCGACGCCGTAGCGGACCATGGTCACCACGCGGGAAAGCACGTCGCGCGGAGAGTTGGCATGCAGCGTGGTAAGCGACCCGTCGTGCCCGGTGTTCATCGCGGTGAGCATGTCGACCGCCTCCGCGCCGCGGCACTCGCCCACCACGATGCGATCGGGGCGCATGCACAACGCGTTGATCACCAGCTCGCGGATGGTCACCTCACCCGCCCCCTCAGCGTTGCGCGGGCGCGCTTCCAGGCGCACCACGTGGGGATGCTCGAGAAAGCGCAGCTCGGCCGTATCCTCGATGGTCACGATTCGCTCGCCTGCGGGGATGCAGCACGACAGCGCGTTGAGCAACGTGGTCTTGCCGCTGCCCGTGCCGCCCGCCACCACCACGTTCTTGCGCGCAAGCACCGCCCATTCCAGAAAGCGCCGCAAATGCCCGTCGATCGAGCCGAAACGCTCCATCTCCGCAAGCGTTATCACGCGCTGGGTGAACTTGCGGATGGTGACGATGGGCCCGTCGGGCGCGAGCGGCGGGATGACCACGTGCACGCGATGGCCTTCGGGCATGCGGGCGTTCACCATAGGCGACGACTCGTCCACGCGCCTGCCGAGCGGCCCGAGCACGCGATCGATAAGCGCCCGAAGCTGGGCTTGGCTCGAAAACGCCCGGGCGCTGCGCACAAGGCGCCCCTGCCGCTCGAAGAACACGTCGCCGGGACCGTTCACCATGATCTCGGTGATGGTCGGATCGGCTAGCAACGGCTGCAAAGGGCCGAAGCCGAAGACCTCGTCGATCAGCTGCTCGGACAGCCTCGATCGACGCAAGGCGTCGGCCCCCTGCCACACGGGCAGCGCGAACGCCTGGCGGCACGCCCCTAAAAGCTCGCTTCGCGCCCGCGCCGGCTCGAATGCCATCAACGCCGCAATGTCGTCCACCGACACGAACAGGCGCACATCCTCTTTCAGGCGCGCAAGCGTCGCCGTGGGCGCATGACCTTCGCCGCCGCCCGCGCCCAACGCCTGCGCACGCTCGGCCAGCGTCATGATCAGGCCTTCTTACGTTTGCGCGAGCGCTTTCCGCGAAGGAAGGGCATGCCCGACCCCTCGCGCGAAGACCCCGCCGCAGCCGACACGCCGGGCAATATCTCGGCCATAAGCTCCTCGATGCCCTCGAACAGGTCGTTGCGCGAATCGATCAGGTCGCCCACCAGCCCCGCCGCCAGAAGCTCCTCCACATCGGCGCCGCCGTCGGGCAGCTCATGCACATGGGCCCCCTTCAACGCGCACGATACGTCCATTGACGACAACGGCGCCCCCTTGCCGCAGCCGTTCAGCGTGAACAGGAACGGGTTGACGGCTATGCCGCATCGGGCGCACAGGTCGAGCGCGCGCTGCGCCGCATGCACCGAGGTGGCTCGCTGATCGACCAAGAACAGCGCCTTCGAGCTGCGCTCCAGCAGCACCGCATGCTGCTCAGCCCACGCGCCGCCCGTGTTCGCCACGATCACGTCGAAACGCTCTCGCACGGCATCCAGAAGCGCCGGCGCCTGCGCCACCACCGCCTCGGCGGCATCCACATGCTCCGGAGCTGCCAGCAGCGCCGGCACCTTCCCCTCGCAGGCAAGCTGGGCCAGGCGCTCGGGCCGGGCAAGCACCTCGTCGATGCGCAAGGGCTTTTTCACGCCCATGAGCTGCGCCATGTCGCCGAACTGCAGGTCGAAGTCGAGCAGCAGCGTGCGCAGGCCCAGCCCCTGGGCCGCATGCGCCGCAAGCAACGCGACCGCGCTTTTGCCCGCGCCCCCGCTGCCGCTCACCACCGGCAGCAAAAAGCCCTTCGCCGCAGGATGCTGCGGATTCGCCGCCGAAGCCGAGGAGCTTCCAGAAGCCTCCGGTCCCGATGCGGTCCCATACGGGGAAGCCGCCGCGGCAAAGGCCTTCGTCGCCGATGGGGCGGCAAGACCCGCCTGGGCGTTCGCCGACGCATACGATCCTCCCGGCTGGACCCCCGCAGACGGAGCCATCGCCGCCGCGCCCTCAAGCGCCCCCGAAAAGCCGGCCGCAGGCATCGCGACCGTTTCATACGGCGAAGCGGCCGAAGACGCGTTCCCGAACGCCGCCTGCTGCGACACGGCCGCCTCCCCCGCAGGCGCGCAACCGGCCGCAAGGCCGATTCCCGTCTGCAGCTCGATCGCCCGCATAGCAGCCTGCTTACACTGCGCATACCGCTCGACGAAAGCCTGCCTGGTCAACGACGCGTCCACGCCCGCCGCGGTCGTCCTGGACCGCAGCGACCCCGATTCCTGCGCCGTCAGCATGCACACGCGTCTATCGGCGCGATCGCGCTTCAACGCCGCCGCAAGGTTGATAGGGGCCACATCCGCGCAGGAAACCACCCATACCTCCTGCACGCTCACCGCATCGCGCAACGCCGTACGCGCCGCTTCGGCGGACGTGAACGGCATGAGCCACTGCTGCGCAAGCAGGTTCTCCCCCTCAAGGCCCAACAGCTCCGGATGCCGGAAGCATTCCTCATCGGCGCACAGCGCCACCAACGGCATGGACATCCCTTCTCCTTCCGTTTGATTTAAAACCGCTCTCACCTCGCATCCACGCCGGGCAAGGTCAGGTACAGCTCGGTTTTCTGAGCCGCCGACACAAGCTCCTCCACCTGGTTCGGGTCGACGGCAAGCGTCACCCACGTCACCTTCGAGGCCGAACCCGACGCCTGCCGATCGTCCGTTCCGGCGCTGGTGGCCAGCACGCTCACGCCCCGCGCCAACGCTTGGGTGGCCGCGCTTCCCGTGGCATATACGTCCACCGACGAGCCCGCCGACACCGCGCCGCCCACCGCCTGCACGTCCTTGGCCGGCACGCTGATCGCGACCTTGCCATCGGGCACGTCTATGGCCGCCGACGCCGCGCCGAACCTTCTTGCGGAAAGGACCTCTCCGGAAAGCACCGTGGAAGACGCCTTCGACCCCACAACCTCCGATGTTTGCCGCACTGCCTCAGGCGGCAGCAGATCGGCTACCCACAAACGCGTCTCAATGGCCCCGGAATCAACCGTCTCACCTGCGGCTATGTCTCGTTTCGCCACGCATACCTCCACTTGATCGCCGCCGTAGCGGGCCAAGGCGTCGGCCCGGGCGCGCTCCGCCTCGCCGCGCACCGACTGGGTATATCCGAGCACGCACAACGCGCACAGCACGCCGCATATCGCACCCGCCGCAGCGGTCTTGTTCCGTCTCATGCGCACCTCCTTCGCTTCGCAGCATCCAGTATGGGAACGCCATCTTGCGAAACCCTTGCCGACAACACCGTCTCTTGCCCCCAGAACCTTGCAGACCCGTCCGATCCAAGGCCACGCGAAACCCGCTCGCCCGCCCTAAGCGCTTACGGAAACACGCAATCCCGCACCGTGAAGCCTTGCAATAGACGATTCCTCGACGATTACGGATCCCGCGCCTCGGCAAAACTTGAGGCAGACAGCCCCTTGCGCATTCGCGAACCTTCACGGCGATGCAAGCCATATGAAGCGATGAAATCCCCGGAATGCGAAAAACCCGCCGACCCGAAAGGCAGGCTCGGACAAACTCGAGCAAGCCCAGCGGCATCGACGGGTTGTGCAGTATTTGCGAAAGCGGGTTTCTTATGCGACAATAAGCGTCACCCATTAAGGGGACTTAACCGGCCGGTTGGCGCAGCGGGAGCGCAGGTGCCTTACAAGCACAAGGTCACAGGTTCAAATCCTGTACCGGCCACCATTAAAATCGCAGGTCAGACGTTTTTCGTCTGACCTTTTCTTTTTCCAGGACAACCAGGGGCTTATAGGACGAAAAGCGTGTCTGAACCAAAAGCCGCCGGCTCAGCCGACGGCTCTCATGCTATGCGATTTCCATTTGACAGCCCGGAAAACCCCGATCGGATACGTCGAGGCCCCGTAGGCAAGCGCACCGTTCCTTATTCCCCCTGCGCGCCCTTCACGGCCCCGAGCATCTCGCGCGCATGGGCAAGCGACGCCTCCGTGGCGTCGCCGGAGAGCATACGGGCGATCTCGGCGGGCCGATCGTCGGCGGACAGCTGCCGTAGGCAGGTCTGGGGCATCCCATCGTCGCCGGCTATCTTGGTGACTGCATAGTGCACATCGCCACGCACGGCAACCTGGGCCAAGTGCGTCACCACGATGACCTGATGACTGCGGGCAAGATCGGCCAGGACCTCGGCCAACGCAACAGCCACGGAGCCGCCCACGCCGGCGTCGACCTCGTCGAATACCAGCGTATCAACGCTATCGGCCTGCCCGAGCACCACCTTTATGGCCAGCATGACGCGGCTGACCTCGCCGCCTGAGGCTATGCGGGCAAGCGGGCGGGCTTGCATGCCGGCGCCGGGCTGGAACATGAACTCCACCTCCGACGCGCCGGATCGGGTCCACGAAGCACGCGGCAGCGCACGCTGCTCGCACACGAGTTGCGCCGCGCCCATCTCCAACCGCTGCATCTGCGCCGACACCGCCTGGGAGAACCTTGGCGCAGCCGCGCCGCGCACGTCGTCGAGGGTTCGCGCCGCCGCCGCCAACGCCTGTTCGGCAGCATCGACCGCTCGCTGCGCGACACGCTCGCGCTCCTCGGCATCGTCCACCAACGACACCAAGTCAGCAGCCTCATCGCGCGCCGCAAGCACATCGGCCATGCGCGGCCCGTAGGCACGCATGAGCCCCTGCAAAGCCGCCATGCGCTCTTGCCCTCGCTCCAGTTCCTCAGGGTCGAACTCCGCCCCATCGCGATAGTCCCGGGCCGTACGCGAAACGTCCTCCAGCACATACCCCGCCTCGCGCAGGGATTCCGCAAGCTTGCCGAGCTCAGGGTCGTAGCGGGACCCCTCGTCCAGGGCCGCCGCGGCGCTGCCCAGCAAATCGATGGCGCCCTCGTCGCCCCCGAGCGCCTGATGCGCGCGATACGCCGACATCGCAAGCGTTTCAGCGTGCTCGGCGCGGGCAAGCTTAGCCGAAAGCTCCTCGTATTCGCCCTCGCGCGGGTCCACGGCATCGATGCGCTGCAGCACGAAGCGCGCCTCATCGAGCTTCGCCGACGAGGCGGCTCCGGCATCGCGGACCCGGGCAAGCTCCGCCGCCGCCCGCGATGCCTCGGCGAACGCCCCCTGATACGCGCGAAGCGCCTCGGCAACGTCCTGCCCGGCCCATGCGTCGAGCATCCCCACGTGCGCCGCCGGCTTCAAAAGCTGCTGCTGATCATGCTGGCCGCACAGATCGATGGAGGGCGACACCGTGCCCGCCAGCTCCCGCACGCTTGCCATGCGGCCGTCAAGCGTGACGCGAGAGCGCCCGTCGGCACCCACGCGGCGCACGGCCACCAGCTCATCATCGTCTTCGCGCGGATCATCGCCATCCGAGGACGCGCGGGAAAGCCCGAAGAAGCGTCCGCTGACCTCCAAGCCATCCTGGCCATCGCGTACGGAATCCTTATCCGCGCGGGAGCCCATGAGCAGCTTGAGCGCCGACAGCAACGCCGTTTTGCCGGCGCCCGTCTCGCCCGTAAGCACGGTCAGGCCCTGCGCGGGGACAAGGGAGGCCTGCTTTATCAGCGCCAGGTTCTTAACTTGCATCTCGTCGATCATGGCGGTTCCTTCTGCGCGCGGATCATGCGGCCGCAACACGTACGGCTGTTCTATATGGCACAGTATACCAGCGTTACCGCATAACAAGCGCGCACGCGAGGGCTTTTCGGGGTATCCGACATAAGTCGGCAGGAAACCTCCCGATACCCCGAAAACCTTACACACCCGCCCCCTCTAAAGGGCGAACTTGCTCCTCAAGCTTGCAGGCGCGTCCTGCGCGCCGCCCTCGTCGGCCTGCGCGCCGTTGCGATGCCGCCGCTCCATGAGGAATGCCACGCAATCCATGCGGTTGCCCTGGCGCAGCAGCTCGATCTGCGCATCGAAGCGCTTATCTTCCATAAGCCCCAGGTCCGCCAGCTGACGCACCATCTCCAGGCTGCCCTCCCGGGCAATGCGCACGAGTACCTCGCGCCCCGCGGCGCGCACCTCGTCGGCGAAGGCGGCCTGCATCTGCGCATCCAGCCCCACGGGCCGCTCCAGGCGATGCAGCAGCGCCCCTAAACGATCCGGCACGTTTTTTCCCGATCTGAGCACCTCGTCGTAGCGAGGCAGGTCGAACGGGTCGGACCCGGGCTCGGCGTCAAGGGTGAAGCAGCTCAGCAGCTGGTCGGCGGGCACATGCACCGCCACGCCCGACCATGCCAGCCGGCACACGGAGAACTCGAAGCTGCCCTCGCCCACCGACCGAAGCGACTTCGGCAGGGCCACGGGCCCTTCGAGCGTGCGCGAGCAGAAACTGTGCGCGCCCACGCGCTCAAGACCTTCGGGAAGCACCAGGCGCTTCGTTCCGCGACACGCGTTGCCGTCTCCCACTTCGCGAACCGTTGCGGGGATGATCAGGGTCTTCGGCGCATACGGCAACGCGCTCGGGGCGATGCGCGTCAACTCCGCGCCCCGCACCTGGGCAGGCAAAGCCAGCGTTTCGATGACCTGGGGCTGCGCGAGCACCGCCGCCGACGGCCCCTGGCCGACCGGCCCCAACCTGCCGCCCGACACAAGCCCGCCGCAATCGTTGGCCTCGGCGCGCGCCGCCGCCTGCTTAGCATCCACGGCAACGCCCTCGTCGCTGGCCGCAGCAGCGCGCGCACGCGCCGCCACGCTGGCGAAGCGCTTCGATGCGGACTTCGGGGGCTGCGGGCCCGCCACCAGCAGGGCCGCGCCGTCGCGGCAGTCGAACCAGCAGCCGTCCGCCTCGATGGCGTCGGGGCCGCACACGCGCACGCCTCGTCGACGCAGGCGGCGCGCACCGTCGCACCCGGCCGGGCACATCCACAGCGCGGCATCCCATTGCTTGGCCCGGACGTGCTGCAAACACGCCGGCACCGACACCACGTGCGGCGGCTCGCAACCCTGCGCGAACGCCGTCTCGCCGACCACCTCAACGCCATCGGGAAGGGCATAGCGCTCCTCATAGGGCGGGGCGCAGAACAAAAGCATCTTCCCGTCCGCGGAAAGCAGGCTGCCGTCCTGCGCTTGATAATGCTCGTTTTCCCCGCTCACCGAATAGGTGCGACGCTCAAGCGGCGGCGTGACGCCGGAAAGGTCGCAGGCCTGGGCACCGCCGGCGCGCACGCCCGCCCCCAGATGGATATGACGCCCGGGCAAAGCCGAGAAGGCGCCGGCGCCGATGCGCTGCACCGTGTCGGGCACCACCAGCACGTCGACGCCCACGCCGCGCACCAAACGACGCGCGAACGCACCGGGCGCGATGCGCACCACGGGAACGCCATCCACGAACGAGGGGAGCACCACGGCAAGCCCCGATTGCGCTCCGGTCGCTTGCGCAAGCGCGCGCAGGTCGAAACCGACCAGGGCATAGCCCGCCTCCTCGCGCTGGACCGACACGGCCGGGGCATCCTGCTCGTCGGGCACATCCACGGCCGCGGCGCCGCCCACGCCCTCTTGACGGGCCGCCATGGCGAGCAGGCGCGCGCGGGCGTCGTCGTCCACGCCCATGCCCAACGACCCCGCCGCCAGCAGATCGCCGTCGGCATCGCCGTCCACCTGCCCGGCACGCGCGGCGCCTCCTTCCCACGACTGATACGGCAGCAGCTGCGGCGACCACACCTCGCCCGCCTGCGAGCGCCCCGGGCTCACCTCGCGCACCTGATCTGCCGCAAGGCTCACCGGCGCCGCAAGGGCACGCGCCACCACCTCCTGCGCTTTCGCGCCATGCGTTGCGAACACCATCTCCTCAGCCGCTGCCATCGAAGCACCTCCCATATCAAGGCCCTGTGTTTACCCGCTTTGCCGCCCATGCTACACTGCGCGAAGCGACGAAATCAAGCGACGGGAGGCCCTCAATGGCACATAACGCCTCAGGTCGGCTTGCCCAGCAGGCCCTTGAGCTCACCCGCAACAAGCTGCTGGTCAGCTTGCGCTTCATGAACGCCGCGTTCGCTCATCTCAAGCTGCTGGCGCAACCGGGTCAGACCATCGCCACCGATGGCACGTACCTGCGCTACAGCCCGGCCGACGTGGCGCGCACCTTCGCGTCAAGCCCAGAGGAGCTTGCGCGCACGTACCTGCACATCATGCTGCACGACGTGTTCCTGCACCCCTTCCCCAACCCGAACATGGACGCCGCGCGCTGGGATGCCGCATGCGACATAGCCGTCGAAGCGGTCATCACCCAGCTGGCATTGCCCGCCACGGCAAGCCCGCGCGCCGCGCGCCAAACGGCAGCCCTCGCCCAGCTTCAAACGGAATGCCCGCAGCTCACGGCCGAGGCGCTATACCGTTACTTCGCCGACAAGGGGTTAAGCGACCAGGAACTCGCGCAGCTGGCCGCGCCCTTCTTCGCCGACGACCATGAGCCCTGGCACCGCATGGCGGCCGAGGAGGCCGCACGCCGTCAAGCCCAAACGGGCGAGAAGCAGGAAAACGCCGCCGACTCCCCCGCCCCCGCCGCCGGCGAGGCGGGCAAGAACGGCACGGACATGCCCATGCCCGACGAGGCGCGCAAGGCCAAACCCAACCACAAGGCCCACCGCGGCCTGTCGCTCGACGATATCACCGAGAAGGAGGCGCCCGAGCAGGCCCGCGGCGTGCAGGCGAACCGCTTCGCCGACACCGTCAACCTCGACCGCTCGCGCGATCAGTGGAAGAACGCAGCGCTGGAAATGGGCGTGCAGCTCGACTCCTATATCAAGCTTTGGGGCGTGGAAGGGTCGAACCTTTCCATGAACCTGCGCTCGGTCACGCGCCGCCGGCAGGACTTCACCGCTTTCTTGCGCAAGTTCGCGCGCATGGGCGAGCATGTACGCGTCAACGACGACGAGTTCGACTACGTCTATTATTGCTATGGCCTTTCGCGCTACGGCAACCTGCCGTTGATCGAGCCTTTGGAATACGTCGAAGAGCGGCGCATCCGCGATTTCGTCATAGCTATCGACACTTCCGCGTCCACCAAAGACGGGCTGGTCAGGCGTTTTCTTGAGCGCACGTATTCCATCCTGTCCAACGAGACGGGCTTTTTCACCCGCATGAACGTGCATCTGGTGCAATGCGACGCCGCCGTAACGGCCGTCGACTGCATCCACAGCTTGGACGAGCTGGACGATTTCCTGGACAACGTGCAGGTCCAAGGCCTGGGCGGAACCGATTTCCGGCCCGTGTTCGCCTACGTCGAAGATGCGCTTGAACGAGGCGAGTTCCAAAACCTCGGCGGCCTTCTCTACTTCACCGACGGCCAAGGCACCTACCCCGCCCACAAGCCGTCCTTCGATACCGCCTTCGTGTTCCCCGACGCCGAAACCGCCGACGCAAGCGCGCCGGTACCCCCCTGGGCCATGAAGGCCGTCCTCGACGAAACGTTTACCGAGCAGGCCGTCGACCTGGCCTAGCACCACCCCATCGAGCAAGGAGCAGCCATGGATATCCAACAGGCGAAACAGCAGATCAAGTACACCATGCAGGCGTATTTCGCTAAAGACGAGTTCGGCGGCTACGCCCTGCCGCCCCAGCGCCAGCGCCCCATCTTCCTGCTGGGCGCGCCCGGCATCGGCAAAACCGCCATCGTCGAGCAGATCGCCCAGGAGCTTGAGGTGGGATTCGTTTCCTACTCCATGACCCACCACACGCGTCAAAGCGCGCTGGGCCTGCCGTTCATCGCCCAGAAGGAATACGGCGGGAAAACCTACGACGTGTCCGAGTACACCATGAGCGAGATCATCGCCGCGGTCTACGACGCTATCGAGCAGACGGGGCACCGCGAGGGCATCCTGTTCCTCGACGAGATCAACTGCGTCTCGGAAACGCTCACGCCCGCCATGCTGCAGTTCCTGCAGTACAAGGTGTTCGGCCGCCACAAGGTCCCCGAGGGTTGGATCGTGGTAACGGCCGGCAACCCGCCCGAGTACAACCGCACGGCCCGCGACTTCGACCTGGCAACATGGGACCGCTTGAAGCGTCTTGACGTGGAGCCCGACTTCCAGGCATGGCGCGATTATGCGCTCGGCCACGGCGTGCATCCGGCGGTCATCACCTACCTTGACGTTGAGCAGGACCACTTCTATCACCTGGAGACCACGCCCGACGGCAAGGAATTCGTCACGGCCCGCGGCTGGGATGACCTGTCGAGCGCCATCAGGCTTTACGAGGCGCAGGACCTGCCCGTCGACGAGGTGCTCATCGGCCAATACGTGCAGGCTCCCCAGATCGCCAAGCGTTTCGCCGTGTACTACGACCTGTTCACGAAGTATCGCGCCGATTACCAGGTGGACCGTGTGCTTGCGGGCACGGCCGGCCCCGAAGTGGTCGAGCGAGCCCAGGCCGCGCCCTTCGACGAGCGCGTGTCGGTAGTAGGCCTGCTCTCCGACGCGCTTGCGGGCGTGCTGCGCGAGGCGGTGCTCGAGGAGGGCGCCGTGGAGTTCGCGCACCCGCGCCTGGCGGCCATGCGCGACAAGCTTGAGGCAGCGGGCGCAACCGATGCTACCGAGGAGGTGCGCGCGCAGGAGGCCGAGGTGCGCCGTCTGCTGCGCACCGACCGCGCAAGCGGGCTTCTGTCCGAGCAGAAGTATCGCTCCTACGAGCGCGCCATCGACATGCTGCAGCAAGCGCAGCACCTGGGAGCGCAAAGCGGGTCGCTTACGTTCGACCAGGTCAAAGAAGCGTTCTCCAAGATGCTCGGCGGGCTTGAGAGCCGCGTTGAGCAGGGCGAGCAGGCCCTTGACCGCGCATTGGCGTTCGCCGAGCAGGCGTTCGGCGAAGGTCAGGAGATGTTGCTGCTCATCACCGACCTCTCCGCGAACCGCTACAGCATGGCGTTCATCAACGCCCACGGAAGCGAGCGCTTCTTCAAGCACAATAGCGCGCTTCTGTTCGGCGACCGCGGCGCCGACCTGGCGGCCCGCATCAAGCAGACCGCACTCGACGAGGAATAGCGCAAAATCACGACACGCAAAACGACGGGCTGCAGCTTGCAAGCTGCAGCCCGTCGCGTTTACCGGCATCGGTTTCCGATGACGCATTGCACCTCCAGCACCGGCTATGCCTCCACGTTGCCTTCCAGCACATCGGCAAGCGTGATGCGGTCGATATAAGCGTTGATGGCATTGCCCATGCCGCGCCAGAACCCACGCGCCTCGCATCCACCTGCAAGGTCGCATTTGCCCTCATCGTCCACGCATGCGACCGGCATGCAGGAACCTTCCGTGGCGCGCAACACGTCGCCGATGCGGATCTGATCGGCGGGCTGTGCCAGATAGTATCCGCCGCTCACGCCCCGAATGCTCTTCAGCACCCCGGCGCGCACGAGAGCGCCGCCCAGCTGCTCCAAATACTTGACGGAAAGCCCCTGACGCTGCGCGGCCTGCCTCATAGTGACAAGCGCGCCCGCCTCCCCCTGCTTGGCGATATCGATCATAAGCCTGAGGGCATAGCGCCCCCTTGTCGAAACCATCATCGTAGCGTCCCATCCTCACCTTGTCGCGCCCCGCTTCCCCAACGAGGCGAACACCCGCTTGCTTGCGCACATGCGCAAGCATCCCGAAATCGCGCGCAAAACGCCTGTAAGAGCGTGCGCATCAGGCTAAAACCAACAATGAGACGAGCATATTAGAAGTAAGTTAGTATCAATTGGATTAACGCCGTTAACGTGCGTCAGCGGCGGGAAATCACTATGAGCGGCATTTGAAAACCCCACGTTCAAACCATGGACGGGTACCCCGCGCCCCGCACCGTTTGCTACCATAACGCCTATGAATAGCAGAAACCGCAACGGGCGACCCGCCCGAACCCCATCATCCACGCGCAACATGCCCACGAAGCCCAGAGTCTCATCATCGACGAGCAACGGCCCTGCACAACCCCGCACCTCTCCGTCGACGCGCAACGCATCCACGCGGCCCGGATCGACTCGCCCCCGGCAACGCCCACGTCGTAACGCCAGCGCCCGCAAGCCGTTCGCCATCCTTGCGTTCGCGCTTGCGCTCATTGTCGTCGGCATATCGGCATGCAACGCAACATCGGCGCTGCTCAACGGCTCGTCGCAAGAAGAAACCTCCCGCTCGGCCAACACGAAGCAACCCTACGTCAGCCCGTACGATTTCTCGGGGCTCTCCCAGCAAAACGGCAGGTTCTCATACTCCGAGAACGGGGTCGAGAAGTCGCAGACGGGAATCGACGTGTCCGAAATGCAAGGCGCCATCGACTGGGAGCAGGTTGCAAGCGACGGAATCCAGTTCGCCTTTGTGCGAGC
>JAUNWR010000021.1:13767-24626 GCA_030540215.1 Coriobacteriia bacterium
GCCGGCTACCGCGGCACCACCGAAGGCGGTCTGTTCGCGGACGCCCGCCTGAACGAGAACCTTGCAGGAGCAACCGATGCCGGCTTGCAGACCGGCGTGTACTTTTACTCGCAAGCCACCAGCGCCGAAGAGGCTCAGGAGGAGGCAGACTTCGTGCTTGACCAGCTTGGCGGCCGCAAGCTCGACCTTCCCATAACCTTCGACCACGAGAAGGACACGACAGTGAACGCACGCGGCAATAACGTGGATCGGGACACCCTCACCGCAGCTGCGCTGGCGTTCTGCCAACGCATCGAGCAAGCAGGATACCGCTCTATGGTGTATGGCAACAAAGTGGATATCGCCCGCATGAACCTGGATAGCCTAGGCGACCGCCCCATCTGGTTCGCCGAATACAACGCGCTGCAGCCCTCCGGGCAGTTCGATTTCGTGCTGTGGCAGTACAGCAACACCGGCAGCGTTGCCGGCATCTCCACCCCCGTCGACATGAACCTGCGCTTCACCGATATGCTCTAAACGCGAAATCTCGCAGCTCGGCAAAACCTGAAGCTAACTTCATGTGCTAGCGTGCGTAATGACACCACCCGCAACGCGAAAGGCCTTCCATGAGCACCGACACCCCCACCCCGCTTCCCGCTGAGCTTTCCAAAAAGCACGAAGCGCTGAAAGAGCACCTGGCAAAACTGGGGACGGTTGCCGTGGCGTTTTCCGGCGGCGTGGACTCCACCTTGCTGCTAAGCGTTGCCGCCGACGTGCTAGGCGACAACGCCGTCGCCATCACCGCCCGCGCGCAGATGATCCCCGCACGAGAAATTCGCGAAGCCAGCGATTTTTGCACCAAGCGGGGCATCCGCCATGTGGTGATGGACGTCGACGCCTTGGCCATACCCGGCTTCGCCGAAAACCCCGCAAATCGGTGCTACCTCTGCAAAAGCGCATTGTTCGCCCGCATCATGGACCAAGCCGCGCGCCTGGGAATACCCTACGTGGCCGAAGGCACCAACAGCAGCGATCTGGGCGATTACCGCCCCGGGCTCAAGGCGCTTGGCGAGCTGAAGGTGGACAGTCCGTTGCTGGCGGCGGGCCTGTCGAAAGCCGATGTTCGGGCCCTGTCCCGCAAGCTTGGCCTTCCAACCTGGGACAAGCCCTCTTACGCGTGCCTTGCAAGCCGCATCCCCTACAACGAGGCCATCACCGCCAAAAAGCTTCAATCCGTCGAACATGCCGAGGATGCGCTTATGGACGCAGGCTTTCCCCAAATACGCTGCCGCGCCCATGGGGACCTTGCGCGCATCGAGGTAGCGCCCAACCAGCGAGCGGCGCTTATGGACGCGCTGATATCCACCGACCTGACCGAGCGCATACACGATGCGGGGTTCGCCTACGTGACCGTTGATGCCGACGGCTATCGCACCGGCAGCCTCAACCAAAACGTTCCCGAATAAACCAACGGCGATGGCGGCATTACGCGAACCGTACGCCAACATCCCGCAAACGCAGCAACCTCCTGCACCGCACAAGCCCTAGCCGCGACAAATGCCAGGCAACCGCCCTCTCCTTTGCCCCGCTCCGCAGCATGCGCGATAAGCGAGTTGCCACCAGCGCCCTGCGCTGAGCAAGCAAGCCGCCACCGCCATGTCCATCAACCCGCGATCGACGGACAGCATGGCCTTACGACCGGCGCGAGCTGCCGTACGCCGCGTTCTTGCGATTGCCGAAGGCACTGCCCTTACGCGCGCTCTTCTTCAGGTTCTTGAGCACATCCGCCTCGCTTTCGCCCTCCACGCCGGCACGCAGGCGCACCACCTCGTCTCGCAAGCGCGCCGCCTCTTCGAAGTCCATATTGCGCGACGCCTCCGCCATGTCTTCCTCCATGCTCGAGATAACGCGCAGCACCTCTTCGCGCGACAGCTCGGCAAGCTGCATGTTCACCTGCTCGGATGACACATCGCCCATTTCCCCATGCACGTAGCTCATGATGTCCACGACCGCCTTCGTGACCGTTTTGGGCGTGATGCCGTGCTCTTCGTTGTACGCCATCTGAATGCTGCGACGACGACGCGTTTCGGTGATGGCAAGGTCCATGGAATCGGTGGTTTTGTCGGCATACATGATCACCTGGCCGTTCGCGTTGCGCGCCGCACGGCCGATGGTCTGAATAAGACTGCGCTGGTTTCGCAGGAAGCCCTCCTTGTCGGCGTCGAGGATGGCGACCAACGTCACTTCAGGCAAGTCCAGGCCCTCGCGCAGCAGGTTGATTCCCACCAGCACGTCGAACTTGCCCAAACGCAGATCGCGCAGGATGTCCACGCGCTCAAGCGTGCCGATGTCGCTGTGCATGTAACGGGCGCGTATGCCGCGGTCCAGAAGATGATCGGTCAAGTCCTCCGCCATCTTCTTGGTAAGCGTGGTTATGAGCACGCGCTCGTTGCGGTCGGCGCGCTCCTTCGCCTCGTCGATGATGTCGTCGATCTGGCTTGCACTGCCGCGCACGATGATCTCGGGGTCCAGCAAGCCCGTGGGGCGGATGATCTGCTCCACCTGCTGCTGGCTGACCTTCAGCTCGTAATCGCCGGGCGTTGCCGACACGTAGATGAACTGCGGCACGCGCTCCTCGAACTCATCGAAGCGCAGCGGACGGTTATCCAAACAGCTGGGCAGCCGGAACCCATGCTCGGTCAAGGTGATCTTGCGGCTGCGGTCTCCTTCGTGCATGCCGCGGATCTGAGGCACCGTCACATGGCTCTCGTCGATGATGCACAGGAAATCGTCCGGGAAATAGTCGATGAGCGTGTACGGGGGCTCTCCGGGCTCACGTCCGTCGAGATGCCGGGAGTAGTTCTCGATGCCGCTGCAAAATCCCATGGTCTCCAGCATCTCAAGATCATAGTTCACGCGCATCTCCAGCCGCTGGGCCTCAAGCAGCTTGCCCTCCTCCTTGAACTGCTGCAGGCGCTCGCGCAGCTCCTCTTGGATGGTTTTGATGGCGTGCTCCATCTTCGGGCGCGCCGTTACGTAATGGGAGGCCGGCCAAATGGGCAGGGCCTCATAGGTTTGCAAAACCTCGCCCGTTACGTTGTCGATCTCGGAAATCTGCTCTATCTCATCGCCCCAGAACTCCACGCGCACCGGATTATCCGCATATGGCGGGAACACATCCAGGTTATCCCCACGCACGCGGAACGTGCCGCGTTTCAGCTCGTAGTCGTTACGATCGTACTGGATGTCGATAAGGTCGTGGATCATCTGATCGCGATCCATCTCCTTCTGCTTGTCCACGAACACGGCCATGCCCGCGTAATCCATGGGGCTGCCGATGCCGTAGATGCAGCTGACCGACGCCACCACGATGACGTCGCGCCTGGAAAGGAGCGCGCTGGTGGCGGCATGGCGCAGCTTCTCCACCTCTTCGTTGATGGAGGCGTCCTTCTCGATGAACGTGTCCGACGAGGGCACGTACGCTTCGGGCTGATAATAATCGTAGTAGCTGACGAAATACACCACGGCGTTGTCGGGGAAGAACTCCTTCAGCTCGCTTGCAAGCTGAGCGGCAAGCGTCTTGTTCGGCGCCATGACGAGCGTGGGGCGCTGCACCGCCTCGATGGTTTTCGCCATGGTGAATGTTTTGCCCGAGCCCGTAACGCCCAGAAGCGTTTGATACCGCAGCCCTTCCTCTACGCCCTGTGCCAGCTTCTTGATGGCTTGCGGCTGATCGCCTGAAGGCTCATAAGGGCTGACCGCTCGAAACGGCGTGTTCGCAAGGCGCACTTCGGGCAGCTTGCCCTCCATTGCCATGCCCTCGATGTTCTTCAGATGGCTGCTCATATGCAATCACGTCCTTCGCAGGCGCTTCCTTCGAATCAGTGCTCGAAGTCTAGCACGGCATACGGAAAAGAACAAGTGTACGTTTTCGCTTCACATATACGGCAACGCAAAAGGCCCCTGCAGCGCGTTCGCACCCGGCAAAACCAGGTGCCGCGCCGCAGGGGCCCGCAACGTTTCAAACGATCGCGCCCATCAGCGCGATGCCGTCCTAGTCCAGCGTCTTGCTGTACTCACGCCACCACTGCTCGACCTGCTCGCGCAGCTGCTCGGGCGTGCCGTCGTTGTTGAACACCACGTCGGATTGTTCGATGCGATCCGCATCGCTGATCTGGCGGGCGATGCGGCGACGCACATCCTGCTCGTCCCAGCCGCCTGCAACGGCGCGCTCGATGCGGTCGTCAAGCGGGGCCAGCACGGCGATGACCACATCGGCGCCGTTGGCCATGGACACCTGGCGGTTCTTGAACACAGAGTACTCCACCACCACGGCCTTGTTGCCCTGGCGCTCAAGCTCGTCGAGCTGATCGGTGAACGCCTCCTCGATGCGCGGCATGGTGATGCGATTGAGCTTGCGCGTCTCCGCCGGCGTGGCGAAAGCCTTCGCCGCCACCTTCGAGCGCACGATCTGGCCGTCAGCGCCCAGGATATCGGCGCCGAACGCCTCAACCAGGTCGGCTTTGACCGTATCCCACAGCAGCACGTCATGACCGACCTTGTCGAGGTCGATGTACGGGACGCCCTGCTCGGCCAGAACCTTGCGGGCCGTCGACTTGCCGGCGCCCATGCCGCCGATGACGAACAGCTTCTTCATACCCATGCCTGCCTCCTTTGTCGGCATCGCAGCGTTACCTTCACGCATATCTTCTTCATATGATACACGCACCACACAGCCGAAACGGACGGCACGTGCCATCATTTGCCAACAGGTTACGGTAGGCGGCACTGGTATACTGGGGCGATGTGCTGCGGATTAAGGGAGCGCAGCAGATGAGAAGGGAACTATCATGCCGGAAACGCCGGCTGGGAGCCATGCACGCAACCGCTCGCGAAGCGCATACGCAAGCCCCGCATCGGATTCTCACACGCAAAACCGTTCCAATATGCACGGCCGCGCCTCAAGCGCCCCGGCCGCCGCATCGTACGGCACCCGCCGCGCAAACGCCGCAACGGACGGCCGTCACGGCAGCGCGCACGGAGCATCGCCGCGGACCTCGCGCGCATCCGGCAGCGTAGAACAGCCCAAGCGGAAGAAATCGCGTTACATCCCCGCCCTCGACGGCCTGCGCGCGCTTGCCGTGCTCGGCGTTATCGCTTACCACATGGGCATGGCCTGGATGCCCGGCGGCTTGCTCGGCGTCACCGTGTTCTTCGTGTTGTCGGGCTATCTGATCACCAGTCTATTGCTCATCGAATGGGACTCCACGGGCACCATCGACCTGCCGCAGTTCTGGCTACGCCGTGTGAAACGCCTGTTCCCGGCCATCGCCTTCGTCATCATAGTCACCGCCGTGCTCTGTACGCTGTTCGACCACAGCCTGCTCACAAAGCTGCGCGAGGACATGTGGGCGGCGCTTTGCTGGGTGACCAACTGGTGGTACATCCTGCGCGACGTGTCCTACTTCGACGCCTTGGGCGCCCCTAGCCCCGTCACGCATTTCTGGTCGCTCGCCATCGAGGAGCAGTTCTACGTGGTTTGGCCCGTGGTGCTCATCCTTGCGCACAAATTCGGCGTGAAGCGCACCCATATGCGCAACGCCACCTTCGTGCTCGCGCTTGCCTCCGCGCTTGAGATGGCGATTCTGTTCAACCCCGACGTCGACCCCTCGCGCGTGTACTACGGAACCGACACCCGCGCGTTCAGCCTGCTCATCGGCGCATGGCTTGCCTTCGTGTGGCCATCGAACCAACTGGGCGCGAACAACGAGATCCACCTTGACCGCAACGTACGGCTGGCGCTCGACGCCGTGGGCGGCATCGCGCTCATAGGCTTGGTGGCCATGATGGCGGGCATCGATGGCACGTCGGCGTTCATGTACCGCGGCGGCATCCTGCTCGCCTCTGTGATCACCATGGTCATCATCGCCGTCATCGTGCACCCGTCTAGCCTGTTGGCGAAGGTGTTCGCCGCAAAGCCGCTCGTATGGATCGGCCTGCACTCCTACGGCATGTACCTGTGGCACTACCCCATCCTTCTGCTTATGAACCCGCGCAGCAACATCGAAGGCACCCCGTGGTGGATGTATCTGGTGGAGCTCGCCATCATCTTCGCCATCTCGTGGTTCTCCTACAAGTTCGTGGAAGACCCCATCCGCCATGGCGCCATCGGGAAGTTCGTGGGCGACGTGCGCAGCGGGCAGATCCTGCTTGCCGACTGGCTCCGCACCCATGCCCTGCCCACGGCTGCGGCCTCCGTGCTCACCATCGTCTGCATCGGCGGGCTGATCTTCGTGCCCGACACCTCCGCGCTTGAAGGCGGCGATCTGCTGAAGGACGAATCGGCGCATGTCGCAGGCTTGCCCGCAGATACGTCGGGCACCACCGCAGCGGCCGAGAAGCCCAAGCTCGACGTGCTCATGATCGGCGACTCGGTATCGGTTCGCGCCATCCCCAACTTCACCGAAACGTTCCCCTACGGCGCCATCGATGCCGCCGTGAACCGTCAGCTCACCGTCGGCGAGGAAGTGTACCGCTCCTACGCCGAGCAGGACATCGTGGGCGATGTGGTGGTGTTCGCCCTGGGAACGAACGGACAGGCAACCGACGATCAGCTGGACGACCTGCTTGGCGTGGTGGGCACCGACAAGCACGTGTTCTTCGTGAACACCCGCAGCCCGCAAAGCTGGATGGCGGAGACGAACGCCGCGCTCGATCGCGCCGCCGAGCGTTACAGCAACGTGCAGGTAATCGACTGGTACAGCCTGAGCGCATCGCATGGCACCTGGTTCGACGGCGACGGCACGCATCTGTCCTCGGAAGGCGCGCAAGCCTATATCGATATGGTCCACGACGCTATCGGAAGCCTTCTGCCCGAGCACAAGGAAGGCGACCAGGTTGCGCACGCAGAAACGCCTATGGAAGCCGCAACCTCGAAGGCCATTGCGGCCCAGCAGGCAGCTGTTGCTTCCATTGCCACCAACATAGCTAGCAGCCTAGGGGAGCACCCGCAGGAGTAGGATCATCCCAGCCAACGGACGCACGAATCTAATGATTTCGGGCCGCAATCGTATGCGAATAACGCATCACGATTGCGGCCCGATTTGCATTAGGGGGGCACCAAAGAACAGCGCGTTTTAGCACACGCCTCTATCCAGTCCAGACAAGTCTCAAGCATTGTCGACCTTGGAGGCTCGCCGATATCCGCCAACGATGACGGCGCGTTACAGACGATAGCGCTGCAACTTTGCGACTCTTTGAACCGCCAAGGAAAAGGATGACGATCATCATGCAATGATTCCGGATCCAGGCCTGCGATTCGAACGGGCCTTGTCGCTCATCGCCTGACCCGCAGGCGCCTTCAGATCGCCTATGAACGCAACAAGGCCCCCGGCGTATGCCGGGGGCCTTGCGAATGCTAAGCGGTTGCTTAAAGCTAGAGACTTAAGTCAGCTTATTCAGCCTGCTCCTCAGCGGGCTTGTCAGCCTTCTTCTCACGCTTCTTGGCCGGCTTCTCCTCAACCTGGATGGACTCGTCCACGGGGATCTCGAAGCCCATCTCAGCAGCAGCAGCCTTCATGGACAGGCTGATACGACGACGATCGGGGTTGATCTCCATGACCTTGACCTTGACCATGTCGCCGGGCTTGACGACCTGAGCAGGCGTGTCGATGTGACGCATAGCCATCTCGGAGATGTGCACCAGGCCCTCGATGGACTGGCCCAGCTCGACGAAGGCGCCGAACGGAACGGTCTTGGTGACCTTGCCATCGACGATGGAGCCGACCGGGTAGCTCTCGACCAGCTTGATCCACGGATCCTCGGTGGTCTGCTTGAGACCCAGGGAGATGCGCTCGCGCTGCAGATCGACGTCCAGAACCTCGACCTCGACCTCGTCGCCGACCTTGACGACCTCGGACGGATGGTTGACGTGGTTCCAGGACAGCTCGGAGATGTGGACCAGACCGTCGATGCCGCCCAGGTCAACGAAGGCGCCGAAGTCGACGATGCTGGAAACCGTGCCCTTGAGGCGCATGCCCTTGGACAGCTTGGAAAGGATCTCAGCGCGCTCGTTCTTGCGGCCTTCCTCAAGCAGCACGCGACGGGACAGGACAACGTTGTTGCGGTTGCGGTCCATCTCGATGACGCGGGCCTCGATCTCGGTGTGCAGGTACATGTCCAGGTCCTTAACGCGACGCAGGTCGACCAAAGACGCAGGCAGGAAGCCGCGCAGGCCGATGTCCAGGATCAGACCGCCCTTGACAACCTCGATAACCTCGCCGGTGACGGTCTCGCCAGCCTTGAACTTCTCCTCGACGCTGATCCAGGCGCGCTCGTACTCGGCACGCTTCTTGGACAGAATCAGACGGCCGTCCTTGTCCTCCTTCTGCAGGACCAGAGCCTCGATCTCGTCGCCGAGGTTGACGATCTCGGACGGATCGGCGTCCTTGCGGATGGACAGCTCGCGGACGGGCACAACGCCCTCGGACTTGAATCCGATGTCCACCAGCACCTCGTCATGCTCGATCTTGACAACCGTGCCGTTGACCAGGTCGCCCTCGTCGAACTCGGTCAGCGTGCCGTCGATCATCTGATTCATCTGATCGTCGGAGATGTCCTCGAAGTCGATGACGGACGTGTTCTTGATGTCGGTCAAAACGGACCCCTTCCATACTTTGCCGGGGACCCTTCGTCATGAATGATTGCTACATAAACCATGTTCGCTTGCAGGAGATGCTCCCTTTTAGCAGTGCAACAAACATGTCTCGGGGGCCTACATTACCAATGCTTACGGGACCTTCCCATAAGCCAATTGAGTATACCACGCGCAATGCGCCATCCAAACCACTATTTTCCAACAGCGTTCCGCCCTGCACGATTTCTACGCGGAACGGCGAGCCGCTCATTTCGCGCCCTTGCACTGCCGCCTTGCGATCCGGCCGCGTGCTGCGCGACGATCGGCCGTTTCGGGTTCAACCCCCCCCTAAACAACCAGATCGGAGGACGAGGACCAACGCAAGACGCGCTATTCGCCGCCATTGCGGCGGCAATCAGGGCACACACCGGAAAACGCCAGGTCGAAGCCCGTTACCTCGAACCCGTAATCGTTCACGATACGCGCAAAGGGATCGATTCCCTCCGTCTCGATATCGAAGACGCCGCCGCACCGGCTGCACTTCGCATGGAAGTGGTTATCGCAACGGAAATCATAGCGGTCCGCCGCATTGGGCACGGGAATGCGCAAAACCTCGCCGCGCTCGGACAGCACGCCCAGGTTGCGGTACACGGTGGCGCGGGACACGTTGGGATGGTCGCGGTGAACCACGTCGTAGATATCCGCCGAAGTCGGATGGTTGTGCAGCGAGCGCACCGCATCGAGCACCACCGCGCGCTGCTTGGTGTTGCGCGAGCCGCGCGGGCTTTGGACCTGGTCGTTCGCAGTCATCGCGTTGCTCCTATCCTTCTTGTCAGGCTCACTTCTTAATAGGATTCTATATCGCTAGTAAGCCTTATGCAATTCGCTCACAACCATTCCATCGGGTTTCGCGAAACAAGGGAGCCTCCCTGCTCCAAGTAGATTCGCAATCGCTGCGGTTCCGCGGAAAGCGGCAAACACAGGAGCCATCCCATTTCACACGTTCCGGGAGACGGGATGGCTCCTATGTTTCGCACGGGTTTGCAATTTCCTCGATTCCGCAAAAGGCCCGCGCGCATAAGGAAACCTCCCATTTCCAGACTCCGGGAAATGGGAGGTCCTCAAGCTCCGAATGAGCCTATGCAGCCTCACGCTGCTCGCGAAAGGCTAGATTGCCTCGTCTCCGCGCTCGCCGGTGCGGATGCGCACGACTTCGTCAACCGGGAAGACGAAGATCTTGCCGTCCCCCACGCTGCCGGTTCGAGCAGTAGCGCTGATGACGTCGATGAGTGCATCTACCTCGGCATCGTCGCAGATGATCTCGAACTTCACCTTCGGCACCATGTTCAACAGCACCTCGGTGCCGCGGTAGTACTCCTTCCAGCCATGCTGGGACCCGCAGCCTTGCACCTGCGAAATGGTCATGCCCGAAACCTTTGCCGCAAACAAGGCGTCTTTGAGCGGCTCAAGCTTTTCAGGACGAACGATAGCGGTGATCTTCTTCATGGTTCAACTCCTTCCAATGCTAGCCGCAACTTAGTCCAAGCCGATGTATGCAGGGTAAGCGGATTCGCCGTGAGCTGCAATGTCGAGACCCTGGGCTTCCTTCTCCTCGCTGACGCGCAGGCTGCCCTTGAAGCAGGCCTTCACGATGAACGCGAGCACCACATCGAGAATACCGACGAACACGATGGTGATTGCGATGCCGGCGATCTGGCTGCACAGCAGGCTTACGTCGCCGGTGTACAGAAGGCCGCCGAAGTCGGTCCAGGACAGCTCGGGCACGCAGAAGATGCCGGTGCAGATGCCGCCCACGATGCCGCCGACCGCGTGGCAACCGAAAGCGTCGAGCGCGTCGTCGTAGCCGATCTTGGCCTTGCAGAACGAGATGGCGAAGTAGCAGATGGGAGAAACGATCAGGCCCATGATGATCGCAGCCCAGGGCTCGACGAAGCCGGCTGCCGGGGTGATAACGACCAGGCCGGCGACAAGGCCGGTGGCAGCGCCGACGAGCGTGGGCTTGCCCACCTTCACGCGCTCGACGATCATCCAGGAGACGAGCGCCGCACCGGAAGCGACCACAGTGTTGATCAAGGCCAGGCCGGCAACGCCGTCAGCCATGAACTCGGAGCCGGCATTGAAGCCGAACCAACCGAACCACAGAAGGGTTGCACCCAGGGCCACGAACGGCACGTTATGCGGACGGTAGCTCATCATGCCGAAGCCCTTGCGCTTGCCGAGCATG
>JAUNWR010000022.1:0-11357 GCA_030540215.1 Coriobacteriia bacterium
CGGGGCGAGAGTGTCGGCGCACTCCTTGGTCATGATGTTCGCGCGTTTGAGGACTTTTGCGCGCAAGTCGTCGTCGAGTAGGACGATTTGCGCGATGAGCGCCTTCGCGATCTGCAGTTCGTCGAGCCAGGGCTCGTCTTCCCAGAGGTCCTTCAACGCGTCCGTGGCGTCAAGGGCCTTGGCGTATTGCGCGTCCGACGACTTGGCCAGTGCGCCTTCCTCGTTGTTGCGGATCTCCCAGACGAAGGCGCACGCGGGGTTCCCGACCTGGGTATGCGCCTTGACCGAGCGGTTGTCCGGATGCGTCGCCGCTCGCGGGTTGGTCCGCGCGAGATATGCGGCGCGGCTCGGCAGTGCGGCCGAGATTTGCCCCGTGATCGCGAGCAGTTCCTCGGCATGCGCGCAATATATGTCGCAAACCTGGAACGGGGTCCTGCGTTCGGCTTCGACAAGCTGCTCGTCCGGCGTGTTCCATGCGCTGTCTACGCGCGCGGCGTTCACGTGGGCGATGCGCTCGCTCAGGCTTTTGCGGCCTGTCGTTTCGCTCTGACTTGCACGTGCGCTCGATTCGCTCGGATTTGCGCGGGCGATTTGCTCGCTCAAGCTTTTACGGGCGTCTTCTTCTCCCGGGTTTACGCGGTTCGTTTCACAAGGGCTTTTGCGTACGTTTGCTTCGCTCATCTTCGCTCCTTCCTTAGGCTGCGGCATCGGAGCCGTCGTCCAGGTTGTCGGCGTCGAACAGCGTATCGACCCGGATTTCGTCGTCCGGCCCCGGCTGGGGAAGGAAGTCGAGATCGTCGTCTGTGCAGGTCGAAAGCGCTTTGCGGATCTCCGGCGCCTCGCAGATTGCGGCAGCTTCGCAATCCCCAGGTGCTTCCCAGGTCGTGGGCAGCTCGCAATTCGCAAATGCTTCACAGCATGCGGGCACTTCGCCATCCACGAGCGCATTCCAACCCGCAGCCGCCTCCTGCGTCACAGCCGCTTTGCCATTTGCGGAAACTTCCCACCCCGCAGGCGTCTCCTGACTTGCAGCGAACTCCCGGGTTGCGGACGTCTCACAATCCTCAAACGCTTTCCAATCCCCGGGCATCTCGCAACTCGCAACAAACTCCCGATACCTCGGGTGCTGCTCGAGCGCATAAGCGGGTTCGCATACGCCGCGGCGGCCTCGCTCGAATAGCCACCAGTTTTCGGCCGGCGTCTCGAGAAGCGTCGAGGGCAGCTTGTTGGCGCGCAGCGCGAAATACTTCGCCGTCCGCTCGTCTTGGAAGCCCAGCACTAGGTGGCGGTCGCAGTTGCCGATGATCGAGTTCGCCACCGCCGGGTCGTAGCGTGCCTCAAGCTGGCTGACCGTTTGGCAGATGATGGTGCAGCTGACTTCGCGGCTGCGGATGACAGAGAGCACGTCGTCGAAGTCGGGCAGCGTCAGGTTCGCAAAATCGTCCAACATGAAGCGAACGGGCACGGGCAGACGCCCGTCATCGCAGCGCGTGTCCGCGAAATCGCACAGGCTCGAGAATGCTTGACGAACGAAAAGGCTGGTCAGAGGCGCCAAACTGCGGTCCATGTCGTCCATGGTCACGAACAACGCGCGACGCTCGCGCCCAAGGTCGCAAAAGTCGATTTGCTGCACCTTACGAAACGATGCAAGCGCCCCGTCGAACGTCAACGGCAGCAGGTTTGCGGCGATGATGCCCATGATGCTCGAGTGCATCTTGTCGGCGCGCGCCGTGCTCCTTGCGCGGCGGAACAGCGAGGCGGCGTAGCTATCGGGGTCCTGCTTTGAAAGGTCGGCGAACAGCGCTTCGGCGTTGCCTTCGCACGCCTGCTCGTACACGCTCACCACCGATGCCATGTTCCATTCGCGATCGGGCAGCGCCTCGAACACGTAGGCGATGTAGCTGGCAACGTAGTTGGCCGCTGCGCCCGCCCAGAACGGATCGTCGCCCATGTCCGCACGGGGGAACAGCGCGCTGGCGATTGCGATGATGTCCTGCGCAAGAGGGCGACCTTTGCGCCAGCGAACATGGTGGAGCGGGTCGTAGCCGATTTCCCCGTCTATGGTGGTGAAGTCGAGGCTGTCGACGATGTACCCATGGGCCCGCAAATACGGGGCCATCTCGTCATATAGGCGGCCCTTGGAGTCGAGCACGACGTAGGAACCCTCGCACTGCAGCAGGTTAGGTTTCAGGAAATTGCGCGTTTTGCCCGATCCGGAGCAGCCCAGAACGAGCACGTTGTTGTTGAGGCCGGTCGCCCACGAGTCCGTGCTCGCGGCGTGTCCGGAGGTGAGGATGAGCTGCCCCGCATATGCGGCGCGGGCATTCGCACGGTTGTCTATCATGGTTGCTTTCGCTTTCTGCTACAGGTTTGCGCTGGTGAATAGAGGGGTGGGGAAGGGGCTGCCGCGCTCGCGGCAGGCGGAGGCGCCCCGGAACGGTTGCCGATCGCTGAGCCGGCGATGGCGCTCCGGAGCGGTTGCCGGATGCCGGATGGGCGGAAGCGCCCCGGAACGCTCGCCGATTGCTAGGTTAGGGACGCTCCGGAGCGGACCCCTCGCGGCCGACACCCCGTCAAAGCCTGGTGATGACGCGGTCCGCAAGGCCCGCTTCGACGGCTTCTTCTGCTTCGAAATAGGTGTCGGAGGCCGTAAGCTCGAAGACGCGCTCGATCGACATGCCGCTGTGACGTGCGATGACGCCGGCCGTGATGTCGCGGATGCGCATGAGGTCGTCGGCTCGGGCTTTCACGGAAAGCGCGCTGCCGCCGGCACCGGCCCCGATGAGCGGGTCGTGAATCATGACGCGGCTGTGCGGCAGGATCTCCCGCTCATCGCCCGCGATGAACAGCAGCGCCCCCATGCTCGCCGCCATGCCAAGGCAAACGGTGCGGATGGGGCAGCTCACGGCTTGCATGACGTCGTAAAGCGCCAGGCCGGATTGGACTTCGCCGCCCGGGCTGTTGATGTAAAGCGTGATGGGCGCCGCGGGATCTTGGCGCTGGAGGTGGAGCAGGCCGCGGATAACGACGGCGCAGGATTCGGCATCCACCGAGGTCATAAGCTCGAGTTCGCGTTGGTCGAGCATCTCGTCGCGGATGTCGAGGCGATTGAGGCCTTCTGCGGTTTCGCGGATGATCTGAGGTTGATAGACGAATGTATATTCGCTCATGACGAGCTCCTTCCGAGGGCGAGACGTGACAACCTAGGACGCAACAGGGACGGCGCAAATCGGCAGCAAGCTAGCATGAGCTACCACGCGCAGGGCGTCGCTTATAAGGTTGTATGGGAAAATCCGATGCACGGCAGCTGCATCGGCAACTCCTATAGGCGCAAGGCCTATCTGCCAGGAGGCGGGTCTCGCGACCCTCGGGTGCTTAAGACAGTAGCATGCGTCAAAGCAGCACGCAAGTGGGGAAATGAAAAAGTTTCGGGCCGCCGTCGGTGCCTGGTATTTGCGTCCTCGCGGCGGTTGTCTTGGGAAAAAACTAGGCGGAACCGCTTTCGCGACCCCGCCTTACAAAACCAATAGGTTTTTTTATCTATAAGCATTATTACTTATCGGAACCAACTGTCAATCACTTTTGTTAAAAAAGCCGCGCAAGACCGAATGATGTCGTTAGAGGGCGCAAGGTCCGCCGTCTCGGACAGTTTTTTCTTGAGATTTACCAGGTCAGATGCTGCTTTTCTTTTTCCTGACCCCTCAGGCACGATTTTCGTATGAAGGTACATGAGCGTTACAATCTGCCTGATGCGGGGATTCCTCATCCTGCCCGTTCTGACTCGATGCGAGATGCCTGCTTGGGCCAAGGCGGACAATACCGCTGAGTCGGTAGCGACGGTTGTGTCAACTACGGCGATTCCGTTTAGCATGTCCGACGAGTGAGCACAGGCGTTTCTCACCGACTTGGCTTGGCGCAGCATGTAGTGCTCGTGCCTCATTTCCTCATTGCCCCAACGTTCGGCGCAGTATAGATACAGGTCTATAAAACTTCCGAACGAAAAAAGCTCCATCAGCACCCAGATGGGCATGTCGGCCGGACCGCCGTATTTTCTGACGAGATCGCCGCAGAACAGGTCGCGGCTCATCATGCTGATTTCGCCTTCGCGGCGCCTGCGCTCGCCATGATTGAGGCTGGCCATGTAATCGCGTGCGATCGTATAGCCGTCTTCGTTATTGCATTCGGTCGTGATGCGCACCAGCTTCGTCCGCGCTGCGTGTTCCACGTTAAGCGTTAGCGGCAACAGTGCATAGCGCAGGTCGCGGTCGAGCGAGGCGAGTGCTTTCAGATGCCCGAAGTCGAGGTTGACGTACTGGCCATCGTGCTGTCCGCCGATGCGTTTTTCGAAGAGGATCCTGTATGCGGCGATTTTGAAGAAATAGGTGTGGTTGGCGAGGTATTCGGCAGCATCCTTTTCGGAACAGAGCTTGAATGTGACGCCCTTCGACTTAAGGTGCTCGATCTGCTGGTTGGTTGTGAGCAGGGTCTTGCGCTGCTTGATGCCGTCGGTTTCCGCCATTCCTTTTCCTCTCGCTTCGATGTTTGGGCGATTATACAGGCTTCGTAGCAGAAGGTCTTGCGCTCACCCTTGTAGCGTAGTTTTGCCTGCCTTGCATTTGGATCAGCAGGCGGATTGCTAATTGTTGTGGCGCTTTTGCCAAGGGCGGTTGTGCGAATGGCGGCCCCGCGGGCGTTCCCGCCGCAACCCCCCCCTCGGCTCTCCCCGTACTCCGAAAGCGGGGGCAATACAAGACTGCAATCGTTGAGCGGAATGGGGTAGGCTGGCACTTGAGAATCGAAGCGGGTCCGCTGCCGCGGTGCCGGTCGGTTCTCGTCACAAATCCCACGTGATGCGTCGTTGGACGCAGGGATGGGACGCATATTCGACCGAACGATCACCTGCCCAGTTGAACGCCAAGGTTGTATTGGAGCCGCCCTTCGGGGCTGCAACCTTGCCGATCATGAACAGGCGAAGCTGCATTGGAGCCGCCCGTAAGGGCTGTAGCTGCGTCTTCTCGAATCCGGGCTGGGGTTGATTATCTCGTTCACGGGGGTTTGCATTACCCCTTTCTCGGTCTGCGCAATGATTCGGGGGAATCTTGCGCTGCTCAGCTTGATCTGAACTGCGCCGCGTCGCTCAAACGTGGGGAAATCCTATATCACTTGCTGCGTTTTCGCAGTTCTCTTTCCAAAGGAGAATGTCATGGCTATTTCCACCGAGATCGTCGGGAAGACCTTTGGCCCGTTCGTGCGCGATTACACCTTCAAGGACCTTGAAATTTGCGCGCTTGGTTGCGGCGCCGGCTGGGACGGCCGCGTGGACCTGGAGTACGTCAACGAGGGTGACGCCAAGAACCCGGACCTGAAGGTTCTGCCCATCTTCGCCGTGCCGCTGACCGTCAACGAGGAGATGACCACCACCCTCGATTACGGCTTCGACTACTCCGGCTCGCTGCACTACGGCATCGACGTGCATTTCCATGCGCCGTTCAAGATGAACGACCACATCGAGACGTTCGTCACCCAGGAGGCAATTTGGGACCGCGGCGAGGGTCGCGGCTCGCTGTCCAAGCAGGTCGGCAAGTCGTATTCCGCCGACGGTACCCATCTGTGCACGGTCGACACCTACGACTGCTGCATTTACGACGGCGGTTGGGGCGGCGAGCAGCCGCCGAGGGACTCTGTGGAGTACCCCGACCGCGAGCCCGATTTCACGTACGAGGAAACCTACGGCTACAACTGGCCGCTGGTGTATCGCCTGATGGGCGACTGGCATCAGCAGCACATCGACTGGTCCTACACCGAGCAGACCGGCCTTGAGCGCCCGATCGCCCACGGCGTCAGCAGCGCCGGCGTGGCCATGCGCCACGTCATCTCCCTGCTGTTCCCGGGTCATCCCGAGGCGATGACGCGCTTCAAGTGCCGCTTCACCTCCCCGGTGTTGCCGGGCGTGCGCCTGCGCACCATCGTGTGGAAGACCGCCGAGGGCGAGGCGAAGTTCCGCATGGTCAACGCCGACGCGCCCGACTCCAAGCCGTTCCTGAACCACGGCATCGTCGAGTGGGACCCCGCTCGCGCCTAGCGGTTTTGCGCCGCCGCCACGCGGCTGACGGCTGAACGACCGCGAACGAAATATGAGTTGCAATGTGTGGCAGGGATGCGTCCCTGCCACACGTGTTTTTGCCTGGCGTGTTGCCGCCAGGCTGTGCTGCATGGATCTCGGCGTTCCGCTCTGGTAGGCTGCGCTGTGTCGGCTTGGCGGCCTGATGCTCGGATCCCCCGTGCCTTGCCATAATCGTCCGCGAATCGGCGCATGGCCACAGCAATCCTCTGACCTGGGGAAACATCAATCTCAGTGATTTTATGCTATAGCGTTTCGCGCACGTGCGGGCGTAGAGTGAGGCTCGAGGGCGAAGGCCGCGTGGACGTGCGTATCGCTGCGATCCTCCTTCCCCAAGGGTTTGCACGCGGCCGACAACCTGGAAACATCTCGTGAAGGCTGCAAGCTCCGGCAAGTCAAAAGCTTGCCGCGCGGCGGGCGCCTGGGAGCGCGCTAGTGCGCTATGCGTGCTGCGCGCCCGAAAGCCAAAAGCCTTGCCGGGCGGTAGGCGTCCCGGAAGCGTTGTAACCTGGGAGTCGTTTCCCGAGAAAGGGGCGGGCGCGCTTGCGGTGCGCTCGGTCCTCGGCAACGGCGGCGAAAGCCGTCGCAACTCGTTTCCGCCGCCGTTGGGCGTGCGGGGCAAGTGCAAGAGAAGGAGGGTGTGTATGAGCAAGAAGGGCAAAGCGGCTGCAGGCGTGACCGTGGCTGCTGCGTTGGCGGTGACCGTCGGCGCCGGAGCGGCAGTCGCGGCCGATATGGGCTATGCTCCGACGACGCTTGGCAACAGCGCCTATACCAATCAAGTCGATGTGCGCAACGATTACACCGTGCAGGCGGTGCGCTACACGTCGTGCACCTCTAACCAGAACGCGGACAGCGTCGACAACGCCGAAGGGCTGTCCGTGAAGCTCGGCAACGCGTCCGGCGACGTGTCGCCGATCGTGGTGACCAACAGCCTGGGCAAGGACATCAAGGAGCTCACGTTCAAGGCTTCCGACGAGTCCTCGTATCCGGGCAACCAGCTTTCCGCGACGCTGGCCGACGGGCAGTCAGCCGGCTGGGCGTTCGAGTATGCTTACGGCGAACGCTCGTACACCAACGCATCGGGCAAAACCATCAGCATGCCGAAGAATTACCTGCTGAAGGCAACGTTCGCCGATGGCACCACCGCCGAGTTCCATAACGTGAACATGAACGGCGTGCGCACGCTGAACCTGTGCTACTCGCCCGATTACAGCGTGTACTACGTGGAGCGCACCACCATCACGAACCATACCCCCGACCCGAACCTGTACTACGAGGCGAACCTGGCCTCGTACGAAGGCGGCGTCGAGGAGTTCGACTACCACGTGAACTCGGGCGGCCGCATGGGCGACCTGATGTACACCGCATCGCGCTCCGATAGCGCCACGTGGAGCCTGTCGCATCAACCGTCGCAGGACATCCCCGACATGGGCATCGTGCCTGCGCTTCATGGCGAAAGCGAAGGCGACGGCATCACGGACATCTATCGCGACCTGTACTGGAACCGCGACGACTTGACCTGGCGCTAAGGTCGGCGAACCCGGCGGCAGCCGGGCGGGGTTGCCGGCGAGCCCGGCGCGGGCGACGGAAGTCGGGACGCCTTGGCGGCAGCCGGGCAACCCGGCCCGCCGCCCGCCCGGCGGCGGGCCGGCCGCGTCCCAGCATCGCACCCGCGGGTGGGGTGGGCGGCGCGGAAACGCGTTCGCCTTCCCCGTTCGGCGGATAGGGCGCATGCTTGGGGGCGGGAAATCGAATAGCATGAACGGGTGGGGCGATGCGCAGATGAGGGCGCGATCCCATCCGGCTGATGGATGCCGCGGGCCGACCGCGGCAGAGGGGGCATCATGGAAATGCAAGCTGAGGGAAAGCGGGCGGCCGCCGTGCCGTCACGTCGCAGCGGCGCCGACAAGCGCGTTACGGCCGATGCCGTGCATGAACGGACGGCGGGCGCCGGTGAAAGCGCGTCCGTGGAGCCGCTCTCGCGCGGCGATTTGAGGTTCACGGGCAAAGGCGGGGTGTTCGGCAGCTCGCCGCTCATGAGCGCGCTTTCGTTCGGCCTGTATATGAGCTGGGTTTACCTGGCGTGCTTCTCCACCAAGCTGTATCCGGTGTTCGGAACCACCGCCGGCATGGCCCCGCAGGGGCAGCTGGCGTCGTTCGTCGGCTACATCGCATGGATCGTCATGTGCGTGGCGACGTATCGGAAGCTGTCGAACCGTTGGGGTTCGCGCGTGGTGTTCGTGGGCGTGCTGGCCTCCGCCGGCACGGCATGCGTGGCCGCCGCGTCGCTTGTGGCCGATGCGGTGGCGGCCCGGGTCCTGGTCGATTGCGCGTCGCTGGTGACGGGCTTGGGCACGGCGTGCCTCATGGTGGCTTGGGCGCTGCAGTTCGTGCGCAACGGCGCGCAGGCATCGGTGCAGGTCGGCGGCGGGCTGGTCCTGTCGTTCGCCATAACGTGCCTGGTGCTGCCGCTGCCGTTCGAGCTTGCCGCGGGGCTGATCATGCTGCTCCCGGCCGCAAGCGCGTTGGCGGTTTTGCGCGCGACCGATCTTGCGGATGCCGACCCGGATGTCGAGCCGGTGCCCGACGCCCCGGCCGACGCGCAGTTTCTGCGCCTGCCGTGGCGCCTGGCGCTGGGGCTTTCGGCCATGGGGCTGACGTACGGCATGGCCTACGGCTTCACGTTCGAGTACGCGGTCACGGGCATCGAGCTTTCCACCGCGTGCCTGCTGGTCAACGGCATCCTCGGCGCGGTGGTGCTGGTGTATGCGCTGCGGTTCGGGAAGAACTTCGGCTACAGCTCGGCGAACCTGGCCATCCTGCCCATCGCGGGTTTCGCGCAATGCATGATCGCCGTGATGCAAACCGAGCTGCTGCCCGTCTCGTTTTTCTGCATGCGCCTGGCATACGTGCTGTTCGACGTGGTGCTTTGGCTGCAGCTTCAGAAAGTGTTCGCCCATATCGGGACCATCCGCACGTTTTTGGTGGCCCGGCTGTTCTTGGAAGGCTCGGTTGCCGTCGGCATCGTCGTTCGCGAAGCGCTGGCGCACACCGGGTTTCTTGTGTTCGACCTGGTGTCGCTTGCGGTGGTGGCGCTTTTGCTGACGGCGCTGACCCTGTCCTTCCACGGCGGCGGCATCGGCAGCGTGTGGGATCTTATGCCCGAGCCGCTGCAATATTCGGGCAAGTTCCGCAACGCCTGCGAGAGCATCTCCGATCGGTACGGCCTCACGCCGCGCGAAGCCGAGGTGATGCGCCTGGTCATGCGCGGCCGCAGCGGCGCGTACGTGCAGGAGAACCTGTTCATATCGAAGAGCACGTTCCAGACGCATATGCGCAATCTGTATAAGAAGCTCGACGTGCACACCAACCAGGAGCTGCTCGACCTGCTTGAGGCGACGCTCGACGAGCAGCGCTCCAGCGGGAAATAGCGGCCGAGGGGACGGCGTGAACAGGGGACGGAGGTGTGTTCACGCGTGACATTCGGGAACATCGAAGGGAAACCGTAAACGCGCCTCCGTCCCTGTTCACGCCTGTTCACGGGGAAGGCGACGCCGCGGAGGCGGCGGGCACGCCGTGCTCGTGAACACACCTCCGTCCCCTGTTCACGTTGCGGGCCGAAGGATTCTATCTGCTTCACATCTTGATAAGGAGGGTTTTGCCATGGCGAAACCGAATGAGGGCGTTGCGCGCGCCGCCCTGAGCTCGTCGCGCGCGATTCAGGTGATCGGGGGCCCGGGAACGGGCAAATCCCAGGCGATCGTGCAGCGTGCGGCGCATCTGCTCGAGTCGGGAACGCAACCCTCCGAGCTGCTGGTGCTGGCGGCAACGCGCAGCGCCGCCGACGCGTTGCGCTCGCGTGTGGCGGCGTGCGGCGCGCCCGGCGCTGCCGAGGTGCAGGTGTGCACGCCGATGCAGTTCTTCGAGCAGGTGCTGTCCTGCCCCGAGGCGCGCGCGTTCACCGGGCGCAATCCGCGCTTGCTGGCCGATTTCGAGGAGCGCATCCTCATGGAGGACATGAAGACGTGCGGCCTGAAGACCAAGCGCCTGCGCGAGATGCTGAAGTTCTTCTTCCGCCAGTGGACCGAGCTGGGCGACGAGCGCGAGGGCTTCCTGGTGGAGGACGATGAGCACCTGGTCCACGACTCCATCATGCGCCACCTGCGCCTGCGCAACGCCATGTTGCCCGCTGAGCTGGGGAATCTGACGGTGAAGTTCCTGCGCGACGCTCCCGATGCGCCCGCGTGGTGCCGTCGCGCCCATGTGCTCGCCGACGATTACCAGGACTATGCGCGCGCCACGCAGCTGGCGCTCGATCTGATCGCGCGAGAGGGCCTTATGGTGTGCGGGAACGTGAACGAGCAGGTGGTCACGCCCGACCCGTACCCGTATCCGGAGGGCCTGGCCGAGTTCGCGAGCACCCATGACGGGACCGAGGCCATCGTGCTGACCGAGAGCCTGCGCTGCCCCGCGCGCATCGCGGCCGTGGGCAACGGGCTTGCTCAGGCGGGCGACATGGACGAGCGCGCCTTGGTGTCGGTTGGCGAAGCGGCCGAAGCTGCGGGTTCGACGGATTCTGCCGACCCCGCTGCGCGCGGCGAGCTGCCCGGCGACGTGCGCTTCGTGCAATGGGTCGACCCGAACGCCGAGTTCAAGGGCATCGCGCGCTATCTGAAGCACGCCTTCGCGGGCACGGCCGCGCCGGCGCCGGCGGCCGGCCCCGATGCCGCGCCCGCCGCCCCGCTGCATCCGCGTGATGTGGCCGTGGTGGTTCCCAACGCGCTGTGGGGGCGCTCCATCGCCAAGGTGCTCGAGGTCAACGGCATGCCCTCCGATCAGCTGGTCGGCTACCACGCGCTCAAGGGCGATCCGCGCGATGAGCGTCGCTGCGCCGATCTGCGCGCCTACACGCTGCTCACGCTTGCCGCCGACCCCGATGATGCCGTGGCGTGGCGCAGCTGGTGCGGCTTCGGCGACTACCTGACGCACTCGAACCACTGGTGCCGCTTGGAGGATTTCGCCGAGCAGACCGGCATGGGCGTGGTCGAGGCGCTCGGCGGGCTGTCCGATTTCGCCGAGCCGCCCTTCGTCGGCGCCGACGTGCTGGCCGCCCGCTGGCGCGAGGCGCAGGCGTTGCTCGCGCCCGTGCGCGGCAAGCGCGGGTTCGCGCTGCTGGCGGTCTGCAAGCAGCCGGGGTGCGACACGCTGCCGCCGTCGTTCGAGGAGCTGCTCG
>JAUNWR010000022.1:11367-23621 GCA_030540215.1 Coriobacteriia bacterium
CCGAGGACGCCGCCGAGCTGCTGGTGCGCGCCCGCGGGCGCCTCGAGCGCCGTTTCGCCGACACCGATGCGGTGCGCATCGCGCTGCCGTCCATGCTGGTGGGGCTTGAGTTCGACACCGTCATCATCGCCGGCGCCGTCGACGGCTTCTATCCGGGCGTCGGCGCGTTCGACGTGGAGAACGACGAGGACCGTCAGCGCCAGATCTCCGAGGCCGATCGCCGCGCGTGGTACCTGGCCATGGGTTGCGCCCGTCGCACGCTCATCGTGTCGACGTTCCAGAAGGACCGCGCCGAGACCGCGTTGCGTTCGGGCATGCAGGTGCATCGCATCCGCGACGAGCACGGCGAAGCTTGGGCGCGCCTGGCTCCCAGCCGCTTCGCCCTTGAGCTGGGCCCCGAGGCCCCGGTGCTGGAAACGGCCCTGGAGCGCTAGCGGGAGCGTTCTCGCGGCAGCCCCTTTGGCGCCCTTTCGGTGGCTTCTGCAGTGGCCCCTGCACGCGCGTCGGCGCCGCCCGTTTCGGGGCGGACCCCGGCGCGGCACTCGTGTGCGGCTCGCGGGCATAACGGGTGCAATAAGCCTCTCATTAGGCAAAACGTCATCTCATATCTTTTCACCGAGGCGTCCGGAAGGGCGCCTCGGCGCGTGTTCCGTCGAAAATCGATGAATTCGTGCGATTGCCCGGCCTTCCCCGGCAGGCGTAGCGTGCAAGGCGGGGAAGCGCTCGAGCGCAGCCGTTCGCGAGAACGCGCGGCATCGGGTGCGGCGTCGTCGCGGGCCATCACCGCGGCGTGCGCAAAAAGGACGCAGCACGAAAAAGGACGAGATGAAAGGGGACGTGCATGCTTGACTCAAGCTTGACAAGGCGCTCGTTCTTCAAGATCGCGGCGGCAACGGCCGGTGCGACGCTTGTTGCGAGTGAAGCGGCTAGCACGCTGCTCGAAAGTTCGAATCCCGCGTATGCAGACGCTGCCGATGACGTGAAGGTCATCCATTCCACCTGCCGTGGTTGCGGCAAGATGGAATGCGGCAACTTGGTGACCGTGCGAAACGGCCGCGTCGTGCATATCGAAGGCGATCATCGAGCGGTGGCAAGCCGTGGCAATCTGTGCGTGAAGGGGCGCGCTGCGGTGCAGGCGCTGTACCATCCGGACCGCATCCGCTATCCGCTTATCCGTACCACGCCGAAGGGGCAAGATCCCAAATGGCGTCGTGTCAGCCACGACGAGGCCATCAAGTACATGGCCGACGGCCTGAACAGCGTCATCGAGAAGTACGGCCAGCACGCCATCAAGACGCTGCACGGCACGGGCCGCATCACCACGTACGCCACCGAGGCGTACCCGACCTACCTGCTGCAGACGGCTAACACCGGCAGCCCCGCAGGCGTCATCTGCAAGGGCCCGCGTCTGTCCGCGGCAGCCATGATCTGCTTCCCGGGCGCTCACTGGTGCAACCTGATCGACGGCCAGAAGGTCAACTTCCAGTGGGGCACCAACCAGGAGGTTTCCAACTACGACAACTCCTGCCGCGTCACGGTCGACGAGCACGTGAAGGCAGAGACCACCATCTGCGTCGGTCCGCGTATGCAGAACCTGGGCAAGGAAGCCGATATCTGGCTTGACCTGCGCCCCGGCACCGACGACGCCATCGCGCTGGGCCTGCTGCATCAGTGCGTGTTCAACTCCAACTGCCATCCGGACATGATGTTCGTGAAGAAGTGGACCAACGCACCGTTTTTGTACTGCGAGGACATCGAGCCGAGCGGCTGGACCTGGGCCGGCTGGGGAGACCCGGAGGGCAAGCAGGAGATGGGCAGCTACCCGCTCAACGTGCGCACGCGCATCCTGAAGGAGTCCGACCTGGTCGAGGGCGGCGACGTCCGCAAGATGGCCTATTGGGATACCAAGTCGAACTCGCTGCAGTTCTTCGACACGAAGAAGTGCCTGTGGCAGGGCCAGACCGAGTACCAGTACCCCGACCGCGACAAGGATTGCGTGGAGTACAAGGGCGGCATCTTGGCGAAGGACCCGGGCTTCCCGGTCGACATCGACCCGGCGCTCGAGGGCAGCTTCGAGGTGGAGCTCAAGGACGGCCGTAAGGTCAAGGCCGAGCCCGTCTGGGAGATGTTCAAGCGCCATCTGAAGCCGTGGGACGAGAACCACACCTCCGAGATCACCGGCGTGGCGCCCGAGAAGATCGTGGCCGCGGCCGAGGCGTACTGCGAGGAGCCCGGCAAGGGCGGCATCGTGTTCAACCTGCCGCTCGAGCATGCGGGCAACTCCATCCAGACGTCCATGCTGCCGCTGATGCTCTCGGCGCTCATGAACAACATCGACAGCCCTGGCGGCCAGCGCGGCTGCGAGAACATGTTCTTCACCATGGACACGTTCTTCCAGTACCACATCCCGTGGGCGAACAACACCCTCGACCCGGTCGAGCAGGCCAAGGTCGTCGGCGGCGATCGCTTCCCGCTCACGCCGTGGTTCCAGATGGTCGGTGGCGCGGCGTTGTATCACGACCCGATCAGCGCGGCCGAGGCTATCCTGTACGACGACCCGTACCCGATCCGCGGCATGCTTTCGAACTCCGGCCAGCACTTCAATTCCGGCAACGCCTGGCAGAACTGGCAGGCATTCGAGAGCCTGGACTTCTACGGCGGCTGGGAGCTGTGGCACAGCCCCACCATCGAGCTTGCCGACGTGGTGCTTCCCGCCGCGCACTTCCTGGAGGTCAGCGTCCTGCGCTACACGCAGGGCGGCGAGGGTGCCATCGGTGCGCAGGTGCAGTGCGTCAAGCGCCAGGGCGAGGCCAGCTGGGACTCCGCGGACATCTGCGGCGAGCTGTCCAAGGAGATGGGCTACGAGTACTGGCCCACGCAGAACAAGCCGCTGCCCGTGTGGCCCGACAAGTGGATGAAGCCGTGGCCGACGGAGAAGGACATGCTGGACATGTCGGTGCTCCCCATGAACCCCGACTTGCCGTTCCCCATCTCCGTGCCCGCGCCCGACGGGACGCAGCTGCACGTGAAGGACTGGGACGACTACGTGGCCCAGTACCAGGAGCACAGCCAGTGGAACCTCAAGGAGATCAGCCCCTTCGGTTACTACTACCGCTTCCAGTGGGGTCATTTCCGTCCGCGCAACGCGGAGGACCAGAACGCGCCGTTCGTGCCCGGGTTCAACACCCCCACCGGCAAGTTCGAGCTGCTGTCCACGCTGCTTGAGAGCTATCACGGCAAGAACACCAAATGGCAGGAGGCGCCGGGTAGCTACAACGGCATCCCAGGTTATCGCGAGCCGGTGGAAAGCCCGTTCAGCGCTCCCGAGCTGTACAAGGAGTACCCGATCATCCTGACGTCGGGCCGCCGCAACCCGCTGTACTTCCACAACGAGGGTCGTCAGCAGCCGTGGCTGCGCGAGCTCACCCCGTGCCCGAGCTTCCAGATCCATCCCGACACGGCCGCCGAGCTTGGCATCGAGCAGGGCGACTGGTGCTGGATCGAGAGCAAGCGCGGCAAGATCCGCGAGTGCGCCGACCTGTTCTACGGCATCCGCCCCGGCACCATCGAGTGCGACCACCAGTGGTGGTATCCCGAGCTTTCGGCGCCGAAGCATGGTTGGGACCTGTCCAACGTCAACGTGCTGGTGAACATGGACCACGAGAGCCAGGACCCGATCTGCGGCACGTGCAACTGCCGCGCCTACCTGGTGAAGGTGTACAAGGCCACGCCGGAGAACAGCCCGTTCGGCAACCCGTGCCCGTGCGACGACGACGGCACCGAGATCATCCATACCGCAACCGATCCTCGTTTGAAGGAATGGCTGCCCACCTACGAGTACGAAGTCGTGTAGCGACGGATAAGGAGCGGTCATGACGCAATATACGATAGTCACCGATTTAAACCGGTGCGTCTCCTGCCTGAACTGCATGGTTGCGTGCAAGGAGGCAAACGATGTGCCCATCGGCAACTTCTGGATCAAGATCTTGCGCGTGGGCCCGAACCCCAAGTTCGAGGGTGCCGAATATCCGGACGTGGAGATGTACTACCTGCCGGTCTCGTGCCAGCACTGCAAAAACCCCAGTTGCGTGGAAGTGTGCCCCACCGGCGCCAGCCACAAGACGGAAAACGGCACGATCCAGGTCGACAAGGACAAGTGCATCGGCTGCCAGTTCTGCGTGATGGCGTGCCCGTACGGCGTGCGCTACCTCAACGAGGAGCAGGGCGTGGTGGAGAAGTGCACGCGCTGCTACCAGAAGACGCAGGAAGGCGAGCTGCCCGCGTGCGTGGTCAGCTGCGGCGGCCGTGCGCGCTGGTTCGGCGACATGGATAAAGGCTGGGATGACTTCAGGGGGTCGCTCGATGCCAACGGCGAGCCGCTGCGCTTGACGGACGAGGACTACATCAAGCCCTTCACGGACGCCGATGTGCACAGCCTGCCCGACAGCGGCAACCACCCCTCCGACCGGTTCATCCTTCGTAACAGAGTGTGGAGGTAGATCATGGAAGTCCAATATCCCCTGGTGTTCTTCACGCTGTTCCTATGCCTGTCGTCCGGCATGTTGCTCTTCCAGGGCGTTTGCGCCCTGCGCGGGGCGGGGACGAAGAAGTTCCACACGGCGATGCTGGCCGCCGAGCTGGTGGTCTTGGCCGTGGGCGGCTTCTCGAGCTTCCTGCACCTGCACCACTGGGAGCGTATCTTCAACGGCTTCGGGCATTTGACCAGCGGCATCACGCAAGAGCTCATCGGCATCGTGGTGACCGTGGTGGTACTGGCGGTGCTGTTCGGCGTGCTGCGCAAAGCTGAGGACGGCGAGCGCGTGCTGCCCAAGTGGTGCGGCATCCTGGCCGTGGTGGTCGGCGTGATCATGGGCTTCGTGTGCGCCCATTCCTACTTCATGCCTGCCCGTCCGGCCTGGGCGAACCTGACGCTGTACCTGTACTACTACGCAAGCGAGCTGGTGCTCGGCGCGGCCGGCACGTGGCTGCTCGCGGCGGCCCTGCATGAGGACGAGGCCGTCGGCGCGCTGCTGGCGAAGCTGACGTGCGTTATGGGCATCGTGTCCGCCTTGGCGATCTTGGTGGCCGGCTTCTACTGGACCACCATCTCGTTCGGCGATGTGGGCTATTCGTTCCACACCACCGACCCGACGGCGTCCCTGCCCGATCCCTCCGCGGCGCTTGCCGCGCCGATGGCAGGCTCGCTGGCCGGCCTGTTCTGGGGCGGTGCCGTGGTGGTCGGTTCGCTGGTCGCCGTGGTCGCCGGCTTCTTCGGGATGAAGAAGGCCGAGCAGGCGCTTCCGCTTTCGGCTGCGGCCCTGGTATGCAGCCTGATGGGCGGCGTTTGCTTCCGCGTGGTGCTGTACGCCGTCGGCGTGAGCTTCTACGTGTACTTCTAAGCGAACGGGGAAGGGGCGCTGTGCGCGCCCCTTCCACCCTGCGTTCGACTCGCGGGGTGCCGGCTCCCGAAAGGGCTTCCAGCACCCCATTCCGCTACTCGCTTTGGGTGCATCCGCCTTGCGCTTCGCGCAATCGGATGCGCGCCCGCTCGGGCGCATAGATGGGTTGTGAACAGCCCACTGGGCTGTTCACCGTGCGCTCCATTCGGTCAATCCAATTACTAAAAGAATTTTTGTGTTCCAGGATGCTGGAAGCCCTTTCGGGAGCCGGCGTCTTGCTTGAAAAATCACCAGCAGCGATTGCGAAACCACCTTGCGAATTTTGGGCTCGAAAGCGCATGGCTTCTCTCCCTTCCTGCGATTCGTCAGGGGTCGTTCGAAGCTCACACCACTTTGTTGGGGGAAAGGTGGCTCCCGGAGGTTTTCGCGGTTGTTGGTTTGTTTCGCTCCCTGGGTTTTTTCTGCGGGGGCGGGTTGCTCCCTCTACCTCATCCATCGGCAACCCGTGCCCGCAGGGAAACCCCATCCCGGCCTTTTGCGTGGGGCTGCCGATCGTCGGCGGCCTGATGGAAGGGGCGAATGGGGGAGATGGTTTCGAGGTAGGAGGTTTTCAATGGAAGCTGATGTTCGCGATCTGTTCGATGAGGATGCGCTGTTCGATCCGTTCGAGGACGGGCCGGAGGGCGATGTGGACCCCGCGGCGGCCGCTCAGGTGACGATCGGCGCGCCGCTTTCCGCCGAGGAGGCGGCTCCCGCGGTTGCGGCGGCCCCGGAAGTGGATGAGCGCACCGCGCAGGAGCGTTTCCGCGACCTGCTCAAGGAGACGCCTGCGCAGCGTCGCGTGATGCTGGCGCTGGTGGATTTTTGCCGCCAGCCGAAGACGGGCGAGGAGATGGACGCGCGCACCGAGGAGCTGCTGCGCTACGGGTTCTCCATCTATTCGCCGGTGGTGTTCCGCGAGCTGTTGGAAGAGGCGGGCGCTATCCGCTATGCCGTGTTCGACGATGAGGGGAACGAGGTCGCCGAGGCGCACGGTGCCGTAGCGGAAGGCGAGGGGCCGGTTGAGTCCGGTGACCGTTGTGGTTCCGTCCCTGGTGAGGGGCTTGATGGTGCTACGGCTGACCGCGCGGACGCCGAGCCTTGCGCCATGTCGTCCGAGCAGTATTTCGATGGGCAGGAAACCGTCGAGTTGGAGTTTCTGGAAGTCACCGACGAGCGTCCCGGGCTGTGGGTCGCCATGCCCGAGGGGCTTGAGGTGGTCGACGAGCAGGACGATGCCGGCGAGATCCGCGATCTTCTGGCCGCCGAGCCCAAGTACCTGGACATCTATCACCAGATCCTGGACTTTTGCACCGAGGATGGCGGGCGCTCGGCCAAGGAGCTGGACCGCTTGGTCAACGACAGCCCGCTGCTCGAGGAGCCGCGCCGCTATTCCGGCTATTTCGTCGGCCGCCTGGAGCGCAAGGGCGCGCTCGAATGGCGCGGCGGCTGGTGCACCACGCAGGCGGGCCGCGACATGATCGCCGAGGCGCTGGCCGAGGTCGCACAGTAGGGGATCGCGCAAGCGGCCAAGGGGCGCGCGACGACGTCGCCGATGCCGCTTCGCAAGGACGAGAGGCGCGTTTTCGCGCTTGATAGGGGGTTTCAGATGGCTAAGGACATGACGGTTGCGGCGGTTCTGGACAGCAGGGCGGCCACGTACAGCATGTTGGCGCGGTTGTACCGCAGCGAGCTCGATGCGGATTACCTGGCGAAGCTTCGCCAGATGCGCTGCCCGGTGAATACGGGAAACGCCGATGTCGATGCGGGGTATAAGCTGCTGCATTCGTTTTTGAGCCACGTGTGGGAGCGCACGCTCGAGGATGCCGCGCGCGATTACCTGCGCGTGTTCATCGGCTCGAACACCACGGGCCATGCGGCGGCGTATCCCAACGAGAGCGTCCACACGTCGGCCGAGCGATTGGTCATGCAGGATGCGCGCGACGAGGTGCTGGCGGTGTATCGCGCCGCAGGGCTGGAAAGCAGCACCCGTTGGCGCTCCGGCGAGGACCATATCGCTTGCGAGCTTGAGTATATGCAGGTCATGAGCGAGCGCGCCGCTGCAGCGTGTGCGGCCGGGGACATGACGAAGGCGGCGTCGACGTTGATGGCGCAGCATCATTTCCTTGACGACCACCTGCTCGGGTGGGTCGGCTTCCTTACCGATGAGATGCTGAAGTTCGCGCAAACCGACTTGTATCGCGGCCTGGCGCATCTGACCCGCGGCTTCCTGACCGAGGACAAGGCGTTTTTGGACGAGGTGCTGGCAGAGGAGCTTGACGTGGAGGCCCAGCTGCACGGCGACAGGCCGGTCGCGGATGCGGATGCGGGCGAAACGGCCCCGGCCGATCCCTCGAGCCAGGTGGCGTGATCATGGCCGCGCAGGATGTCGACGGCGTTCGCGAGGTTCAGGCTGCTGATGGCGCGGATGCTGCGGAGGATGCGCGTGGCGTGCGCGATGCGTGCGAAGCGAACGCTGCGGAGGATACGCGTTCTGCGGAAGGTCCGCATACCGCGGATGGAGCGTGTGATGAGGAAGGCGCCCATTCCACGCAGGGCGCGCCCGTTGCGGGCGGTATGAGCCGTCGCGGGTTCGTGCTCGGTAGCGCCGGCGGTGCCGCCATGCTGGCGTTGGGGCTGGTCAAGTTCGCATCCGAGACGGCGCTGTGCCGCCCGCCCGGAGGCCAGGACGAAGACCGCCTGCTCGGCATGTGCGTACGTTGCGGGAAGTGCATGGAGGTGTGCCCGACGGGCGTGATCGCGCCCGCGCACATCGAGGACGGCATTGTGGGCGTCCGCACGCCGCGACTGGATTTTTCGCGATCGAAAGCCCAGCTGGGAAGCCTGGCGGGCTGGTGCGACCACTGCAACGAGGCCAACGGCGGCACTCCGCGATGCGCCCAGGTGTGTCCCACCGGCGCGCTGACGCCGTCCCAGGGCTCCACCTTCGACAACATGCGCCTGGGAACGGCCGTCATCAATCGCGATTGGTGCCTGGCATGGCGCCTGAAAGGCTGCACCATCTGCCTGAACGCGTGCCCGCTCGGCGCGATCTCGTTCGATGGCAACAACCGACCGGTGGTGGACGAGCGGCTGTGCAACGGCTGCGGCGCCTGCGAGCAGGCGTGCGTGAGCCTTGAGAGCACGTCGATCGGCCAAGACGAGAACAACAAGCACATGACGGCGCGCGCCATCACCGTCCAGCAGCTGGAAAGGTAGGACGTCATGAAGAAGATGAAGGCGCGGACGCTGCGCACGATCGTGACGTTCGCGGTGCTGGTGCTGGTGGCCATCGGGTATTTCACCGCATGGGGTATCGGCAATTTGAGCGGGTTCGGCTGGGACGCCTTCTCGGTGCTGTGCCCGTTGGGGTATCTGGAGAGCCTGGTCGCAGGCAAGACGTTCGTGCCGCGCGCGTTTATCTCGTTCGTGGTGATCTTGGTGCTGATCGTGGTGTTCGGCCGCGTGTTCTGCGCATGGATTTGCCCCATGCCCACGCTGCAACGCCTGATCCCGGGCGTGCGCCGGCGCAAGCGCAAGGCCGACGCGCAGGTTGCGCAGGGGGTTTCGACCTGCGAGGCGACAGCGGATAGGCCTGCGGGCAAGGTTCGTCGCGTGCGCTTCGACTCGCGTTTCGGCGTGTTGCTGGGCGCGCTGGCGTCGGCGGCTATCTTCGGGTTCCCGGTGTTTTGCCTGATCTGCCCGGTGGGTTTGACGTTCGCCACGGTGCTGTTGATCATGCGCTTGTTCGCGTTCGGCGACGTGACGTGGGCGGTTGTGGTCGTGCCGCTCGTGCTGCTCATCGAGGTGGTGTTTCTGCGCAAGTGGTGCGGGAAGTTCTGCCCGCTTGGCGCTCTGATCTCGCTTGTATCGGGCGCGAACCGCACCTTGCGACCGCACGTCGATGACGCTCGCTGCCTGTTCTCGAGCAAGGGGATCGGGTGCTTCGCTTGTTCGAAGGCCTGCCCCGAGCATCTTGATGTGCGCCGGCCGCAGCTGTCCGAGGAGGCGTTGGGCAACTGCACGAAATGCCGCGAGTGCGCGGACGCGTGCCCGGCGAAGGCGATCTCCTTCCCGGTGCTGCCGAAGGCCGATGGGTCGCACGACGCGCCCGTACCCGTGGACGGCGGCGTTGAGCAGAGCGGTGCGAAGAAGGAGTAGTGCCTGGTAGCGCTGGTTTTGCGGATGAGCGCCAAGGTTCGGCACGCCCAACGGCTCATTTGGGTTTGCGGCGGTGCGCGGGTTTGGCTTGAGGCCTGGTTGCGAGTTTAGCAGGTGGGCATTGCCGCGTCGCCGCACTGCGGTTTTGCGGATGTGAGGGGGTTTGAGATGGATGAGGTTATGACGGTCGATGTGGCCATGGGCCGCCTTGAGCGTTTGGAGGGTTATGGGCTTGCGGTGCATCCCGAGCGTTGCGTGCGCGTGCGCAATCGGCACGCGAGCTGCGCGCGGTGCGCCGAAGCCTGCACGTCGGGGGCGCTTTCGCTGCGCGATGGCGCGCTGACGGTGAACGAGGCGTTGTGCGTAGGGTGCGGGACATGCGCGACCGTGTGCCCGACCTGCGCTATCGAGGCGCGGCACCCCGTGGACGGCGAGCTGCTTGCAGCAGCGCATCGCGCGTTGCGTGTTGGCGGCGAAGTCGTGTTCGCTTGTCATCGTGCGTTCGAGCAAGCGCCTGCGGCTTGCGCGGCGGCGGGCGCCATCGAGCTTGCATGTTTGAGCCGCATGGAGGAGTCGCTGGCCATGCGCCTGTTCGCCGATGGCGTGCAGCGTATCCGTTTGCTGCACGGCGCCTGCGAGGGCTGCCCGCGCGAGAACGGCTTCGCCAGCGTTCAGCTGGTGCGCGATACGGTGGATAGCCTGCTGAAAACCTGGGGCTTGAACTGCGAATACGATGTTCGGCAAGTGGCTTCGGAGGCGAAGGTGGCTGCAGCGGACCCCGCCGAACCGGCCGCCCGCGCTACTGGCGGCGTTCACGCGGCTTCTGCCCTTCGCAAACCTGCGCATGTGCAGGCAGATGGCACGTTGCCGCATTTTGTGCCGCTGCGCCGGCATGCGCTTCTGGATGCGCTGGCCGACCTCGGAAACCCCGTGCGTTCCGATCTTGACACGCGGCTTTGGGGTCATGTGTCCATCGACATGAGCGTATGCAGGTCGTGCAAGATATGCGCGGTGTTCTGCCCTACGGGGGCTTTGCAGAAGTACGTCGGCGAGGATGGTCACGGCGGCGTGGAACATTATCCGGCGGAATGCGTCCATTGCGGGCTGTGCCAGGATATCTGCCCTGCTCAGGCGATAACCAGCTCAACCGTTGTGCCTACGAGTATGTTGGCCGACGGCAAGACGGAGCGCTATCCCATGCCCGATCCGGCCTGGACCACGGGTCCCGATCAGATCCTTCGCAAAATGACCCCGCAGATTCAAAGCAGGGAAGTGCAGCATAGCTATTAGCGAGCCGTAGCGGTTGCGTTTTGCAACTTAAAGATTGCGGGGCGGCGGCAAAAACGGCGCGTGGATGGCGAATGAAAACTATTCCGGTTTTCGGTCCAAGCATCGGTCGGCGAAACATAAGAAGGCAAGTCATCGTTGACTTGCCTTCTTGTATCTTGTTAGGCGGTGCTTTGCTTGCCGGGCGGCATCTCCAAAAGATTGGAGGTGGCCCATGGATGCTCAGACGATTATCGCCGTGTGTGCACTTCTGACGTTGATAGTGCTTTAAATCGACCGGATCAAGTGAACTGCATCTGACAATAGAAAACCCGGCCGTGCCGTCCAAAGCTAGCCGGGTAGACTAACGAACGATGCTGCCCGGTAGGTCGGGCACCGCATCTCAGATGATACGCGCTCGTATTGCGCCTCGCAAGCGTCCGGGCTTTTGGAATTAACAGCTTGCCAGAAAATCTGCTATATCGCGATAGCCGGCTTCGACTGCTTCGAGCTCTTCTGCAGCGGGAAGTTCTTCGGCGTCAAGGGCTTCCACGACCGGCTGCATGTCAACGTACATCTGGCTGAACGCCAGGGTGGCGCACAGATGCTGGAATGCTTGCGCCAGCGGTGCGGCTGCGGTCACGTCACCTGAATCAATTGCGCTTTTGAGCTGGGCAAACGTTTCGTCTTTCGGGAATTTGCGCAGCGCGCGGTCGTAGACGATGCTGTCGTTGCCGTGGTTGATCGTGCCCGTTCCGTAGCTGATGTTGTGCTTGAGGGCTTCTCGTCTGCTGATTGCCATGATGTCTCCTTCGCTGGTTTTGCGGTTCGTTGGATATGCGCGGTTGCGCGCGGTTCGGTGCCGGGTGGCGGTGCCTATCCCGTGACGAAAGGGCTGTCGATCAGCTTCGCCATGGAATTGCGGATGGCGTCGGGCCCGCCTTTGTCGCGGTGGATGTCTCGCAACGGGTGCTCGTCCACGGCGCCGGCCAGGATGTCGACGGCGAAGATTTCGCGCGACAGCTCTATGGCGCTTCGCGGGCACAGCTGCTCGCAGGTGCGGCATTGCAGGCACAGGCTGGGCGCATGCGCCAACGCGGCGCCGCAAAAGCCGGTCTTTTCCGCATTTCGCTTGCTTATCCAGCTGATTTGCGTTTCCGCACGATCGTCGTCGCGCACGGTGAGCGCCCCGGTAGGGCAGAATCGCGCGCACATGCCGCAGCCGTTGCAGCGGTTCTCGTCCACGATGACGTGCGCCCACAGGCGTGTGCTCAGCATCACGTCGTTGGGCCGCCCCAACCGTTCGAGCGCGTCGAGCAATATCGCCCGTCGCGGGGGCAAAAAGCGCGGAAGCGTGCCGGTTTCCATGACGGCGTGGCGGGTCCGCTG
>JAUNWR010000023.1:0-17907 GCA_030540215.1 Coriobacteriia bacterium
TGCGCCTGCGGCAAGTACAAGCGCGTGCGCTTCAAGGGCATCGTGTGCGAGCGCTGCGGCGTCGAGGTGACGCGCAGCAAGGTTCGCCGCGAGCGCATGGGCCACATCGAGCTGGCGGCCCCCGTCAGCCACATCTGGTACTTCAAGGGCTCCCCGTCCCGTCTGGGCTACCTGCTCGACATCCCGCCGAAGGAGCTGGAGAAGGTCCTGTACTTCGCAAGCTCCATCATCACCTCCGTCGACAAGGAGGCTCGCGACGAGGACGTCGAGGATCTGCGCGATGAGCTGGCCGCCGATCTGGAAGAGCTGGACGTCGAGCGCGATCGCTTGATCGAGCAGACCCGCAAGCTGTCGGTGGACTACGTCCCCGAGGACGACGACTTCGTCGACGACATCGACGAGGACGAGCGCCTCACGCCTGAAGAGGTGGAAGAGGAGATTGCCGACATCTACGAGGAGTTCAACGAGCGCAAGGCCCTGCGTCAGGACGCCTTCGACCTGTTCATGAAGATCGAGCCGAAGCAGCTGGTCCCCGACGAGTCCCTGTACCGCGAGATGCGCGCCAACTACCGCGACTACTTCACCGGTGGCATGGGCGCCGAGTCCGTGCGCGACCTGCTGGACGCCATGGACCTCGAGGCCACGGCCGAGGAGCTGCGCGACGTCATCGCCAACGGCAAGGGCCAGAAGCGCGCCAAGGCCATCAAGCGCCTGAAGGTGGTCGACGCATTCCTGAAGTCCACCAACAAGCCGTCCGATATGATCCTGGACGTCGTCCCGGTCATCCCGCCCGACCTGCGCCCCATGGTGCAGCTCGACGGCGGCCGCTTCGCCACGTCCGACCTGAACGATCTGTATCGTCGCGTCATCAACCGCAATAACCGCCTGAAGCGCCTGCTCGACCTCGGTGCCCCCGAGATCATCGTGAACAACGAGAAGCGCATGCTGCAGGAGGCTGTGGACAGCCTGTTCGACAACGGCCGTCGCGGCCGTCCCGTCACGGGCCCGGGCAACCGTCCGCTGAAGTCGCTGTCCGACATGCTCAAGGGCAAGCAGGGCCGCTTCCGCCAGAACCTGCTCGGCAAGCGCGTCGACTACTCCGGCCGTTCGGTAATCGTCGTCGGCCCGTCGCTGAAACTGCACCAGTGCGGCCTGCCTCAGCAGATGGCCCTGGAGCTGTTCAAGCCCTTCGTCATGAAGCGCCTGGTCGAGCTCGAGTACGCTGCCAACATCAAGGCCGCCAAGCGCGCTGTGGATCGTTGCGCCAGCTACGTGTGGGACGTGCTGGAAGAGGTCATCGTGGACCATCCGGTCCTGCTCAACCGCGCACCAACCCTGCACCGTCTTGGCATCCAGGCCTTCGAGCCGGTTCTCGTCGAGGGCAAGGCCATCAAGCTGCATCCGCTGGCCTGCACCGCCTTCAACGCTGACTTCGACGGCGACCAGATGGCCGTGCATGTGCCGCTCGGCGCCGAGGCCCAGGCCGAGGCCCGCGTGCTCATGCTGTCCGCGAACAACATCAAATCCCCGGCTCATGGCCGCCCGCTGACCGTGCCCACCCAGGACATGATCATCGGCTCCTACTACCTGACGGCAGCCCGCGACGGCTTCCCGGGCGAGGGCCGCGCGTTCATCGACTTCGCCGATGCCCGCAACGCCTATGACGCCCGCGCCGACGTGGACCTGCAGGCCAAGATCGAGGTGCGCCTGAGCAAGGACACCCGCGTGGCCAACGCGTTCGGCAAGTACGAGGACATGAAGGCCGGCCAGCGTATCCACACCACCATCGGCCGCATCATCTTCAACGACTCCTTCCCGGAGGACTACCCCTTCTTGAACTACCAGATGAACAAGAAGGAGATCGGTCGTCTGGTCGAGGACGTCACGAACCGTTACCCGCTGGCCGACGTGCCGGAGATCCTGGACGGTTTGAAGGCCACGGGTTACCACTATGCAACCCGCGCCGGCATCACCGTGTCCGTCTACGACGCCACCGTGCCGCCGACGAAGGCCGACATCCTAGCTGCCGCCGACGATAAGGTCGCTGCCATCGATGAAGACTACGAGATGGGCCTGATGAGCCCCGAGGAGCGTCATAAGCAGGTCGTCGACATCTGGACGGATGCCAATGAAGAGGTCGGCGAGGCCATGGCCGCCAACTTCGACAGCTTCAACCCCATCTTCATGATGGCCGACTCCGGCGCTCGAGGTAACATCAAGCAGATCCGCCAGCTGGCCGGCATGCGCGGCCTGATGGCAGACACCAAGGGCGGCACCATCGACATTCCGGTTAAGTCGAACTTCCGCGAGGGCCTGTCGGTGTTGGAGTACTTCGTCTCCACGCACGGCACTCGTAAGGGTATGGCCGACACGGCTCTGCGTACTGCCGACTCGGGTTACCTGACCCGTCGTCTGGTCGACGTCGCGCAGGACGTCATCGTGCATGAGATCGACTGCGGCACGAACGTGGGCGTCCCGTACCCGCTGCACAACGAGAAGGGCGAGCTGGACGAGAACCTGATCGGCCGCTGCCTGCTCGAGGACGTCAAGGGCACCGACGGCTCCGTGGTCATGGAGGGCGACAACTACATCACCTCCATCGAGCAGCTTGCCGCCATGGAGGCCGCGGGCGTCGAGGAAGTCACCATCCGCACGGTCATGACCTGCCATGCCGAGCATGGCGTGTGCCAGAAGTGCTACGGTTGGGACCTTGCCACGGGCCGTCCGGTCAACATCGGCACCGCCGTCGGCATCATCGCCGCCCAGTCCATCGGCGAGCCCGGCACGCAGCTGACCATGCGTACGTTCCACGCCGGCGGCGTCGCAGGCGAGGACATCACCCACGGCCTGCCGCGCGTCCAGGAGCTGTTCGAGGCCCGCAAGCCTAAGGGCCAGGCAGTGCTGGCGGAGATTTCCGGCACGCTGCAGATCAGCTCCGACAAGAACACGAAGACGCTGACCATCCACGACCAGGAAGGCAACTTCCGCGAGTACGTGGTGTCGGCCCGCGCCACCATGCTCCCGGGCGTGGAGGACGGCCGCCAGGTCAGCATCGGCCAGCAGCTGACCAAGGGTTCCGTGAACCCCCACGACCTGCTGCGCCTGACCGACCCGAACACCACGCTGCGCTACATCGTGGCCCAGGTCCAGGACGTGTACGTGTCCCAGGGCGTAGACATCAACGACAAGCACATCGAGGTCATCGCGCGCCAGATGCTGCGCAAGGTGGCCGTGCTCGACGCCGGCGACTCCGACTTCCTGCCGGGCCGCCAGGTCAACCGCTTCGAGTTCGAGAACGTTGCCAACGAGCTCATCGCCGAGGGCAAGAACCCGCCGGTGGGCCAGCCGCTGCTGCTGGGCATCACGAAGGCTTCCTTGGCCACCGATTCGTTCCTGTCCGCTGCATCGTTCCAGGAGACCACGAAGGTGCTCACCGACGCCGCCATCGAGGGCAAGGTCGACCACCTGGTGGGTCTGAAGGAGAACGTCATCATCGGCAAGCCGATCCCGGCTGGCACGGGCCTGAAGCGCTACCGCGATGTCGGCCTGACTTACAAGGGCAAGCCCACCGCTCCGGTCGAGGGCGATATGCTGCCTGATTACGCTCCGGACGACCTGCGCCAGATCGAGGACCTGCTGCCCCAGCCCCAGGATTGGTCGCTGGATGGCGAGGGCTACCTCAACATGGGCGGCAACTACGGCAGCTACTACAGCGGCCTGTCCCTGGGTCATCGCGGCCCGCAGCTGTCCGACGAGGACGCGCGCCTGTACATCTACGACGATCTGGGCGTGTCGCAGCGCTGGGCGAACAAGTTCAGCGAGGCGGGCATCGAGACCGTGGCCGACCTGGTGGGCCACACCGAGGACGACCTGCTGCGCATCGAGGGCATCGGCGCGAAGGCCATCGAGGAGCTCAAGGAAGGCCTCGAGCAGCACAACCTGCTGCATGTGATCGAGGACGACCTGAGCGCATCCTCCGATGACATGAGCCAGCTGCTCGATATGGTGTTCAGCCCGGATGACACCATCCTCATCGGCGGCGACGAGCCGGCCACCTTCAACACCGAAGGCGAGGACATGCTGGGCGAGGCGCTGCCGCCGCGCAGCTACCACCGCAACCTCGAGGAGCTCGACGAGCTTCTGGGCAACGGCGCGTTGGGCTTCGGCCTGACCAGCCGTCAGGACGAGGAAGAGTCCAACGAGGCTCAGGCTAACGGCGAGGAATAACGCCAGCTGAAAGGGGCGCGCATCGGCGCGCCCCTTTTTCGTTACGGCGGGCCGAACGGCTGTAGAGCCTGCGCCCGCTAACGTTTGAGAGGCTTTTCATGAGCGATAAAACATACATCCCCGAGGGGGAGCAGGCTCCCGCATCGCAGATCGGCGCCACGCTCGAGGCGCTGGCGGGAACCATCCATGCTCGCCGCGACGCGGGGGAGGGCAGCTACACGTTTCGCCTGCTCACGGGCAATGCCGACTCGCCGCTGAAGAAGGTGGTCGAGGAGTCCAACGAGGTGGCGTTGGCCGCCAAGGACGTGGAAGCGTCGAAGATGATGCTGGCGGGCCTTGCCGGTCACGAGGGCTCGCACGCGGGCATGGCCGATGCGTTCGCCGCCAAGGCCGATGCGGCTTGCGACCATCTGCGCTATGAAGCCGCTGACGTGGTGTATCATCTTCTCGTCGTGCTTGAGCGCTACGGCATCGGCATCGACGAGTTCGCTGCCGAGCTGAACAACCGCATGACCGACGAGGAGCGCCCCCAAGGCGCCATCCGTCTTCACGAAGAGCATGTGAAACGAGGGAAATAATATGGCACGTCTTTTCGGTACTGATGGGGTTCGCGGCGTTGCGAACAAGGAGCTTACGTGCCAGATGGCCTTCCAGCTGGGTCAGGCGGCGGTGGCCTTCAAGGGCCGCACCATCCTGATCGGCAAGGATACCCGTCTGTCGGGCGATATGCTGGAGTCGGCCGTTGCCGCCGGCATCATGTCCATGGGCGGCACGGCGCTGCTGGCTGGCATCATCCCCACGCCGGCGATCGCCCTGCTCACCCGCGAGCTGCATTGCGACGGCGGCATCGTCATCTCCGCCTCGCACAATCCGCCGGAGTACAACGGCATCAAGATCTTCGACGGCCAGGGCTTCAAGCTGCCCGACTCCGTCGAGGACGAGATCGAGGCCTTCATGGCACGCGGCGGCGCCGCTGCCGACGAGCTGCCCAATGGCGACGAGGTGGGCGTGGCGGTGCCCGTCGAGGATGCCTGCGAGCTATACATCCAGCACGCGGTGCAGAGCGTGGAGAAGCAAGGCCTCGACTTCAAGGGCCTGAAGGTGGCGCTTGATACGGGCCACGGCGCATCCTGCATGACCAGCGCCGAGGCGCTGCGCCGTTTGGGCGCCGACGTCACCGTCATCAACGATGATTACTGCGGCACGGATATCAACGTCCAGTGCGGTTCCACGCATCTGGAGCCTCTGCGCGCCCTGGTCGCCGAGTGCGGCGCCGATGTGGGCATCGCGCACGATGGCGACGCCGACCGCGTCATGCTCATGGACTCCGAGGGCAACGAGATCGACGGCGACATGGTGGAGGCCGTGTGCGCCATCGACCTGAAGCAGCGCGGCCTGCTGGCCGGCGATACCGCCGTGTCCACCGTCATGGCGAACCTGGGCCTGACGCATGCGCTGCGCGATGCGGGCATCAACCTCATTCAAACGAAGGTTGGCGATCGCTACGTGCTCGAGGCCATGCGCGAGGGCGGCTACGTCATCGGCGGCGAGCAGTCCGGCCACACCATCTTCCTGGAGCACAACTCCACGGGCGACGGCCTGGTCACGGCGCTGCAGTTCCTGGCCGCTTGCAAGCGCGCCGGCAAGTCCGCTGGCGAAGCGGCGAAAGCCATGACCCGCTTCCCGCAAACGCTCATCAACGTGCGCGTGAAGGACAAGCATGCGGCTGATGGCAACCAGGCCATCGCCGATGCCGTGGCAGCTGCCGAAGCGGCGCTTGGCGAGGACGGTCGCGTCCTGCTGCGTCCGAGCGGCACCGAGCCGGTCGTTCGTGTGATGGTCGAGGCCATGGACGAGCAGGCTGCCGAGCAGCATGCGAAGGCCATCGCCGAAGTGGTCGAGCGCGAGATTTAGGCGATCGCAAGGTTCAGAGGGGCTGTGTTGGAAGCGATCCCGGCGCAGCCCCTTTCTTATGTCTAAGAGTTTTGAGGTGACCTAGTTTTGGGAGCGTCAAAACAATCGCGAAGGAACGGGAAAACTCCCGGACTTTTCCCATCTGCTATGAGAAAAGTCCGGGAGTTTTCCGCTAAATGTAAGAAACCGGTTACCGGTGTAGACCGGTAACCGGTTTCTTACATTTAGCGGTTGTCGCCTTTAGACCAGTCTGTGATTGCCTGAGCGACTGACCATGTTGCAGCGTCGTCTTGGCTGGCGGCGGCGTCGCCCGATGCGTGTGCGCCTGCTGCGGCGTGGGCGGCGTTCTCGTCTTCGACTTTACGGCGCCAGTACAGCCAGAAGCCCAGCGCGCCTGCGCCTGCTGCGACAAGGGCCGCCAGCAGTCCCGCTACCACGGGGTTCATCTGTCGCTTGGGCAGGCCGGCCTCGGGCACGGTGATGCCGAAATCATCGGAGCCGGTTTTGAACGATGCCTGCGACGCAGTGGGCTTGAGCTCGGATTCGAGCGTTGCCGTCTCTGCCTTCGCCTGCTCGCTCGGGGCGTCGAACTGGGTGAGGTCGTACGTGTCGATGTAGGCTTTTAGCGTGCGCGAGTAGGTGGTGCTGGTGGCGTAGTGCCCCTGCAGGTAGTCGCACGCATCCTCGTAGGTGCTCGTGTTCGACTTCTTCACCGGGGCGTACAGCGAATCGCCGGTGAGCAGGCCGACGTAGTCCTTAAGCGATTCCGTCAGGCTGGGGTAGCGGCGGAACTCGGCGACGATGGTTTCCAGGTTGCCCTTGCCGTCGTCCTCCTGCGTTTTCATGCGCACGCTTTTGCCCTCGTAGCTGCCCTTGATGCCGAACAGGTTGTTGTACGGCTCGCACGAAAGCCCCGAGGAGCCGGATGCCGACTCCACCACGGCCTGCGCGATCATGACTGAGGCGTACAGGTCGTTTTCCTGGCACAGCTCGCGGGCTTGCTCGCCGATCTGGCTGATGAACTGCTCGGTGGTCAGGTTGCGCGAGACGTAGACCAGCTCATCCTCGTCAAGGGTGGCGCTTTCCTGCACCATGTCCTCGGGGGCGTCTTCCACGTCCTCGGCGGGCTTCTCCGCGGTGGCGCCTTTGCCGGTGCTTGCGGACGGGGTGCTGGATGCGGCGGGCGCAGCCGGGGTTTCGGCGGGCTGCGTGGGTGTGACGGGCTCGGGCTTGGTCTCGGGTTTTGCCTCGGGCTCGGAGGCGGTGTTCGAATCGGCTATGGCCTTCTGCGTTCTCTTGACCAGTTTCGCCAGGTCGGCGTCTATGGTTGCAAGCGCGTCGACGTCGATGGTGAGGAAATCCGCTGCAGCTACGGTTTCGCCGGAAAGATACGCTTTCAGCGGCTTCAGGCCGACGAGCTTGGCGGCCTCGGCCTTGTCGAGGATGGCCTTGTTCTCCGCGTCGGTTGCGGTCCAGTCGCCGGTGTTGGCGACGCTTTCGATGGGCGTTGACTGCGCCGCGTACGCAACGCCTGCCGAGGTGGCGCCCGGTGTATGCGTGAGGCCCGCTAAGGCGGGGGCCGTTGCCATGGATGTTGCCAGCACCGCGGCGAGCGCGGCGTTCGTGAAAATGGTGCCCTGCTTCATTACGCTATCGTACCGTTTCTCCTTGTTCGAGCTAGTAAGCCAAGTATAACTTATAGTCCCTCCCTTTACCGTTCATCACGATAATCATCACGCCGGCTCCTTGCAATGTCGTGGCGGCAACCGTTTGCCAATCGTCGCGATTCCTTCATGTTTTCAGCCGCTGAACAGGGCAAAACCAGCAAAAATCGTTGCTTGCCCATGCTAGAGAGAGGGCGGATTGGGAAGGGGGGATGCCAGTCGACGCGCCGACCGCTACCGAGTCGGCAGCCGAGAAGGCCGACACTGAGCAGACCGTCGCAGAGAAGCCCGAGTATCCCCCCCTAAGGACGAATAGACGGCGCCTCGCGCCACTCGGGCCGGTGTGCTCCGCGCTGCCCGAACATTATGTCTCAGCAGCGCTCCGCGCCGCTGTAGCGTTATGCCCCGGCGGTGCACCGACCGGAACGCGAACGGCGCGGACGTTGCTGCATCGCATCGATTCGTAACCGAAATGCCTACTATGTCTAGAGACAACCGTGATATGATGAGCAAGACATATCGGCGCTCACAGACGAGAGAGCGAGGCATCATGCTGGACAAGGATCAATTGAACGACATCGTTGCAGGCATCGCGAAAAACTACAGCGAGCGCGAGGAGATCTTCTTCACCGACCCGAACAAGCATTTCCCGAACAAGCTTGCCATCGTGAACATCGTGAAGGACCTGCGCCGCGTCATGTTCCCGCGTTACTTCGGCGACGAAACGCCCACGGGCATCAATCCCGAGTACTTCATCGGCGAAACGCTCATCCGCATCGAGGATTCGCTGCGCCGCGAGCTGCGCGAGGCGCTGCTGTTCCGCGGCGGGCTGGCAACGGAGGAGCTGGACGCGCGCGTCGACCAGATTTGCGCCACGTTCTTCAGCCGCCTGCCTGAAATTCAGCGCATCCTGCTGACCGACGTGCAGGCTGCCTTCGACGGCGACCCGGCCGCCCAGAGCAAGGAAGAGATCATCTTCAGCTATCCGGGCTTCTTCGCCATCTTCGTGTATCGCATCGCGCACGAGCTGTACGTGCAGGACGTGCCGCTTATCCCGCGCATCATGTCCGAGTACGCCCACGGCCGCACGGGCGTCGACATCAACTCCGGCGCGACGATCGGCGAGTACTTCTTCATCGACCATGCAACCGGCGTCGTCATCGGCGAGACCACCACGATCGGCAACCACGTGAAGGTGTACCAGGGCGTTACGCTGGGCGCTCTGTCCACGCGCGCCGGCCAGGCGCTCTCCGGCGTGAAGCGCCATCCCACCATCGAGGACGACGTCACCATCTACAGCAACGCCAGCGTGCTGGGCGGCGAGACCGTCATCGGCGAGGGCTCGATCATCGCCGGTAGCGCGTTCGTCATCTCCAGCGTGCCCGCGGGTAGCCGCGTTTCCCTGAAGAACCAGGAAGTGAACGTGCGCACGCCCAACAAGGACCACGCCAAGTGCTGGGAGATCTAAACAGCGAACGCAAGCGCCGTTGGGTGTTCGCCGTTTCCGCGTTGGCCGGCGTCTAAGAGCCGGGCTGCAGCAGAAGCTATAAGGGCTGAGCGGCGAAAGAAGCAATGCCATCAGGGCCGACCCCGCGATACGCGGGGTCGGCCCTGCTTCGTTCGTGCCCCGACACGCCCGCAACCGAGGTCTTGAGCCCGCGAATCCGCTTTCCTCGCCATCCGCCACGCCAAACCGTCGATACGTCTGCGTTTTAATGGGGCTTGTTCGAGTAGCAGCTTTTCGAGCAAGCCTGTGACCAGGTGAAACGCAGATTACCATTGAGCAACTACCAAGCAATATCCCAATTAAACGCAGACGTATCGCTCTATTCGGTCACGTAGGTAAAAAAGAAACCCCGCGTGAGCGGGGCTTCTGGGACTAGCGGATGAACTTCGCTAGGACTCGGGCGAGGAGGCTGGGCTTCTCGGGGCGTCGCTGGATGCCGGAGTGGCTGGGCGCCTGCATGGGCTCGTTGATGACCTGCGCCTTCACCGGTACGGGCTGGGCCGCAGCCTCGGAGGGCTGAGCTGCAGCGCCAGCGGGCTTGGGGGCCGCCTGCGGTTTCGGTGTCGGCTTTTCGGCCGGCTTCGCAGCCGCTTCCGCCTCGGCGGCTTTCGCGGCGGCTTCGGCCTCGAGCGCGGCTTTGTGGGCGGCTTCGGCCTCGCGGGCAGCCTCTGCGGCCGCGGCTTCCGCCTTCGCAACGGCCTCCACCTTCGCCTCGGCTTCGGCCATCTGTGCCTGGCGCTGCTCGTTCATGAGCTTGCGGGAGTTCGCGCTGCGCGCGGCCTTCGCCTCGGCAGCGGCCGCGCGGGCACGCTGCGCCTCTTTGATGAGGAAGTCCTGCGACTCGAACTTCGGCTCGTCGGGCTTGGCCAGCTCGCCGAGTTTGGTGTAGGTTCCATCGGCCTTCAGCTCGCGCAGCTTCGCCGTGTCACGCAGGCACGTGGCGATGTAGTCGAGCACCTGGTTGCGCAGCCCCTCGTCAAGGATGGGCCAGGCGATTTCGACGCGCTTCTCCATGTTACGCGTCATGAGGTCGGCGCTGGACAGGAAGATCTTGATGTTCTCGCGCGGGCCGAAGCCGTAGATGCGGCTGTGCTCGAGCAAGCGGCCCACGATGGAGACCACGCGGACGTTGTCGGTGTAGCCGGGCACGCCCGGGACCAGGCACGATATGCCGCGCACGAGCAGCGTGACCGGAACGCCTGCCTGGCTTGCCTCGGCGATCTTGACGATGATGTCCTTGTCGGTGACGCTGTTGGTCTTGAAGAACAGGCCGCACGGTTTGCCTTCGCGCGCAAGGGCGATCTGCTTGTCGATGTTGGCGATGATGCCGGGCTTGATCTGCAGCGGGGCTACCGACAGGATGTCGTAGTTGTCGGAAGCGTTCTCCAGCTGCATGTTACGGAAGAACTCGGTGGCGTCGCGTCCGATGGTCTCGTCGGCGGTGATGAAGCTCAGGTCGGTGTAGAGCTTCGCCGTCTTCTCGTTGTAGTTGCCCGTGCCCAGCTGCGTGATGTACTGCAGGCCGTTCTCGGTTTGGCGCGTGATGCAGCAGATCTTGCTGTGCACCTTGTAATCGCGGAAGCCGTAGATGACGTTGCAGCCGGCCTCCTCGAAGCGCTGCGACCACTCGATGTTGTTCGACTCGTCGAAGCGTGCGCGCAGCTCGAACAGCGCCGTGACCTGCTTGCCGGACTCGGCGGCGGCGATGAGCGCCTCGGCCAGGTGCGACTGGCGCGCCAGGCGGTACAGCGTGATCTTGATGGAGATGACGGTGGGGTCGGCAGCGGCCTCGCGCAGCAGCTGCACGAACGCGTCCATGGACTCGTAGGGGTAGCTGAGCAGCACCTCGCGCTCGCAGACCTGGTCGATGATGGAGCGGTTGCGGTCAAGGCATGCCGGCCACTGCGGGGTGAACGGGGGGTTGGACAGCGCCATGCGCTCCTGCTCGGGCAGGTTGCTTCCAAGACCCCAGGTCCAGCTCATGTCGAGCGGCACGCTGGTGACGTAGGTCTGATGCGGCTTGAGGTTGAGGCGATCGAGCAGAAGCTCTTGCAGCACGCTGGAAAGCGGGCGCTCGGACTCCAGGCGCACCGGCGCCAGACGACCGCGCTTCTTCAGGATGCGCTTCATGTGCTCGCGGTAATCCTCGTCGGACTCGTCGGTGTTCTCGGTGGCGTCCAGGTCGGCGTTGCGCGTGACGCACAGGACGTTGGTGTGCTTGACGGTGTACATGCTGAACACCTGCTCGGCGGTCATCTCCACCGCGTGCTCGAGCAGGATGAACTGGAAGCCCTCGCCCGGCAGCTTGATGACGCGCGCGCACTGGCGCGGCATGGGCAGGATGCCCACGGTGACGCCTTCGGCGCCCAGATTCTCGCTTTCCTCGGCGGAGGGGTGGATCTTCGCGGCTTTGACGGTTTTGCCGTCCTTGGCCTTGTCCTTCTTCTTGGGCTTCTTCGGGCCCACTTCCTCGTCAAGGCGCACGATGACGTAGAGCGACCCGTTCTCCAGGTGGGGGAAGGGGTGGCGCGAATTGATGATCTGCGGGGATAGGAACGGCATGATGTTGGCTGCCGTGTAGTCGGCCAGGAAGGCGCGCTGCTCGTCGTTGAGATCGGCGGGGCGCAGGTGGCGCACGCCGTGCGCAGCCAGGGCCTCGCGCACCTCGGCGTAGGTCTGCTCCTGCACGGGATACAGCTCGTGGCAGCGCTTGTGGATGGCGGTGAGCTGCTCGGCCGGCGTCATGCCCGTCTTCGAGTCGAGGACCTGCTTCTTCAGAAGAGACAGGTCGGTCAGGCTGCCCACGCGCACCATGAAGAACTCCTGGAGGTTGGACCAGAAGATGCTGATGAAGTTCAGGCGCTCGAGCAGCGGGACGGTCTCATCGGCGCCTTGGTCGAGCACGCGCTCGTTGAACGTGAGCCACGACAGCTCGCGGTTCTGCATGTAGGGCGTGTGTCCCGCGTGCGTGATAGATTCGTTTGCTTTCATGGCGTTCCCTTCCCTCGACGTCATAGATGAAACGTGCGTCGGGCGATGCGTCTTCGTTGATTCGATGTGCGTGCGGCCGCTTGCGGGCGGCCAAGTGGAATCGATGATTGCATAACGTGCGACGCCAAGGCGACGGGGTTCCCCAACAACCACGTCCCCTCAACTCATATTTTACTCTGTTTTGATGCTGCGACCGGCCGAATCCGCCACTAGGCCCGAAAAAATGGGGTGAAAAAGGTAACGATTCTGTTTCGGATTCGATCAGTCGGCTTGCGGGGGTGCCGACACGGCCCCGAGCATGCGCTCGATCAGGTACCCTTCGCGCACGCCGTGCTTGCAAATCACCAGCTTATCGGCGCCGAGGTGGCGGAACAGCTCCGCTAGGATGACGCAGCCCGGCACCATGGTGTGCACGCGCTCGGCAGAGGCCTTCAGCGCCGCGTGCCCGAAGGCGGCGGGGTTGCTGCGGCAGGCTTCGAGGATTTGCTGCACCTGCTCGGCTTGGACCTCGCGCGGGCGCGTTTGCAGCTCGTCGAGCTGCTGGACCAGCTTGGCCGCCGCGCGTGTGGACCCGCCCACGCCGTAGAGCGTGGGGGCCTTGTACGGCTCAAGGCTGGGCAGCCGACGCAGGTTGCCGCGGAACTCGCAGGCTATGGCGTCCATCTCGATGGGCGCGGGCAGGATGTTGCGGACGAAGCGCGCGAACGACGACAGCGAGCCCTGGCCGAGGCTGACGTCGTCGCTGTCGCGGTCTCCGTCGACGCGGGTGAGCTCGGTGGAACCGCCGCCGATATCGACGAGCGTGCCGCGCTCGAGCGGGGTGGAACAGCGGGCGCCGACGAACCCGAGGTGCGCCTCGTCGCGCGCGGACAGCAGCGTGACGGCAAGCCCGCAGCGGCGCTCGATCTCGGCGATGGCGTCGGCGCAGTTCACGGCGTTGCGCAGCACGGCGGTGGCGAACACGTCGACGCGCTTGCAGCTGAAGTAGCGCACGCGCTTCATGTGGCTTTTCAGCACGTTGACGGCACGGTCCATGCCGTCGGGCGTGAACACGCCATCCTCCACGAACGCGGCAAGGCCCGCCATCACCTTGTCGTTGATGATGCTCTTGAAGTCCTTGCTGGAATAGGTGCTGCGACGATCGTCCTTCACTTCGTAGATGACAAGGCGAATGGAGTTCGACCCCAGGTCGATGACGCCGTAGGTGGGCATTGCCGTTTTCCTTCCTCGATGGCGCTGCGCGCCGGTCCCGCTTTGCGATGATGCCTGCGCGTTGCGTCGGCATGAAGTGAGCCGTACCCATGATAAAGGTTGCGGGCCCCCGCTTGACGTGCGCGGGCTGTGCCGACGGTTTCCCGGCGAAGATTTTACGCTCCCTTAACGTTGCCGTCTTCAAGGGCGGGGAAGGCGGCGAAGGCGGGTCCACGGCTGCCTGCGGCTGCCGATTTCCGTGTGGCGGGGCCCTGCCATCCCTTACAATATAAGGTATGCATTCCCTTGCGTTCCGCGGGTCGGAGACGCAGTTGAAAGGTGCCTTCCATGAAGAGCGTCGGTATTTGCAATGCCCTTCTCCGAGTGCTGCTTTCCGTGGCGCTCGTGGTCTCGTTCACGCCCATCCCTGCCAGTGCCGCCGAGGATGCGACGGTTGCCGGCGGGTCCCCCTCCACGTCGGTCGGCGATCTGGGTTCTGCGTTGTTGGAGGGCCTGGGCGAAGCGGCGTCGAACGCCGATGGCGCCGCCGGGGCCTCGAACGGCGACGCTGCCGGCGATGCCTCGTCGCCGGCCGACAAGGGTGCTGGCGAAGGCGCCGATGCCTCTTCGCCTGCAGATGGTGAAGCGGGCTCCGAAGCCGATGGCTTGCCCGAAGATGGCGAAACTGGCTCCAATGCCGCCGATGCGGCAGACGATCCGGCCGAGCGTGCCGCCGACGATGATCCGGCGCAGCAGGGGGTCCTGTACGCGTTCGGCAAGCTTATGGCCAGCGGGTACGTGTACGCTTGCGACGAGCAGGGCAATCTGACGAAGCCCGTCGACGAGGACGACCCCGAGCGCAACGCCATCTCCGCGCGCGATGTCACGAACCTCATCATCGACTACCATGTTGCCGACATCCCCAAGGGCCTGTGCGAGGGCTCGACGAGCCTGACGTCGGTGCGGTTCGAGAACGACCGTCTGGATTCCATAGGCGATTTCGCCTTCGCCGCCTGCGCGAAGCTCTCCTTCATCAGCTTCTCGGATATGCATATCGGCTCGATCGGCGCGCAGGCGTTTGCCGGCTGCTCCTCGTTGACCAGCCTTTCCATTAAGAAGCCCGCTGAAATCGGCGCTTTGGGGGAAGCCTGCTTCATGAAAAGCGGCCTTGAGTCCACCGGTTTGGGGAATGTGAAGGGCTTGACGTCTATCCCCGCCGACGCGTACGAGGGGTGCCAGAACCTTTCCGACACGGGTCTGGGGCAAAACCAGCAGATCGTCTCGGTCGGCTTCGCGGCGTTCGCCAACTGCCCCAACCTGCACGTGACGGGCCTTGAGACGAACACGTCGGTGAGCCAGCTGGGCGACGCGTGCTTCTCCGGGTCGAACCTTGACGGCGGCTTGGTCTTGCCGAGCGGCTCGCAGATCGAGGAGCTGCCTAGCCGGACGTTCGCCGACACGAATTTGGACTACGCCTACTTCCAGTGCGACCATGCGGTGCTCATCGACGTCGATACGTTCCCCAAGCGCGGGATGCAGGTGATGGTGCCGTCTGGCTTGGTCGGCCTGTATCGGTCGGATTTCCCTGAGCTGAATTGGGACGGCTGCAACGGCGCAACCCCCGTCAGCGTTGCCGAGTGCTTGAAGGACCTTCGGATCGAGCACGACCCTGACGTTATGGAGTACGCCGAAGACCAGCAGGTTTCCCTTGCCGGCATGAAGGTCACGTTCGATCACGGTTACGGCAGGAGCTCATTCGATTACGAGGACTTGAAGAACTGCGCGTTTGCCCAGTTCATCGAGGTGTACCCCGATGATGGATATCTGTTCCGCTCAAGCTTCCATGGGCAGCGCATCCATATGACCTATGACGACGGCGAAGTGTACCTGGACGCGTACTCGGCCGATCCCATGCGCGAACGAGGCAATACCGATCTGGCGGTGGATATCCGTTACGACGGCGCGCTCTCCTCCGGGGACAGCGCCACCGGCGCGGGCCAGTACAAGCCCGGCGAAACCTGCGTGGTGGTGGCCAACGCCACCACGCCCGGCAGGACGTTCGCCTATTGGACCGACGAGCAAGGGAACATCCTTTCCGAGGACCAGTGGTACGAGTTCACGGTGGAGCGGGATACGCTGCTGACGGCGGTGTTCGCCGATAGGGCGAAGGTGGCGCCCGAGGTGCGCCTGGGCAGCGCCGACGGGCGGCAGGTTATCGGCGCGCGGGCGAGCGTTGTGGTCGACGGGCGCGACATGGGGACGAGTTTCACGACATACGCTGGTAAGCATGTGACGCTGACCTGCGAATACAATGCCGCGAAGTATCATTTCGACCACTGGGAGAGCTCGCTTGACAAGCACTATCTGGGAAGCCGCCCCGGTGACACCATCGAATACGAAGCCGTTACCGGCGAGACGCCCATCGCCGTGCTGGTGGAGTACGGGCAGGTCGACGTGTCCGCGAAAAGCGCGTCGGGCCTGGCGCTCGGCCAGGTGAGCGGTTCGGGCACCTACGAGCTGGGGCAGACCGTCAAGCTTTCGGCGATTCCGGCGAAGGGGTGCCGCTTCCTGGGCTGGATGCATCGCGGTGAGCTGATGTCCACCGAGGTGTCGTACGCGTATCGGGTCCAGGACTTCGACGAGGTGACCGGCTGGTTCGCGGTCGATTTCTCGCAGACGTGGGTGGCCGTGCGCGCCGCGTCGGCGCAGCCCGATCGGGGCAGTGTTTCCGGCGCCGGCATGTATGAGGAAGGAACCCAGGTCACGCTTACCGCAACGCCGAACGCGGGCTTTGCCTTCTCCGGCTGGTTGCGCGACGGTGAGCCTATCGAAGGCGGGGCAGGGCTGGTCGTGACCGCCGAAAGCGCCGACCAGACGAACTCGCTCGTGAAGCGGTCACCGCTTTACACCGCTACGTTCGAGCCGATTTCCTGCGAGGTGAGCTACGAGCAGACGCTCGACACGGGCGGCCGCGAGCTTATGGAAGGGGTGGAGGTCCCGCAGGTGACGGGCAGCCTTTCCGCGGAAGGCGGCCAGACGGTCACGCTTGACGCAAAGGCTCTGGGCATGCTCGATGACGACACGGTCTTCACCGGCTGGTTCGATGCCGCCACGGGCGAGCGCGTGTGCGAATCCCCCGTATACGAGTTCACGCCGGCGGGCGACGTCGCGCTGCGGGCGCGGTTTGCCCTGAAGGAAGTGGGGGTGCATATCAACCCTGCTCAAGCAACCGATCACTCCGAGTCGTACGCCCATCTGCGGGTGGATGCGACGAACTGCTACCGCAACGTCGGCGAGACCGTCCAGCTTTCCGCGACGCTTGACAACGCGCAGTTCGTGGGCTGGTACGCGGTGGACGGCGACGACTCCGTGGCCATCAGCGACCAGGCAACCTGCGAATACCAGGTGGCGAAACCCGCGAACGAATCCGCGCAGGTAGAGCTCACGCCCTGGTACTCGGCGATCCCGGCGAGCGTGGTGCTGAGCGTCGCCGGCACCGACGAGGACGGCAACGCTCCGGGCTACTTCCTGACCTCGGGCCTGTACGGCGTCGGCCAGCAGGTGACGGTGAACGCGGTGCCCGAGCCGGGCTACGTGTTCGATTACGCTACCGACGCGTTGGGCAACACGGTTCCCGCGGCGTCCGACGGCTCGTACACGTTCCTGCTGACCGGCGACACCGAGTTGGTGGCGCATTTCCGCGTGGCGGAAAACGACGACGAGGCGTTCGAAGCGCTCAAAATCGCGCTGCTCGCGGTGTTCGGCACGGTGGGGGTCGTCGCCGCCGTATACGGCCTGGGCGAGTTGGTTGATCCCATCATCGCGCAGGCCATGATCGACATCGCCGGCGCCGAGACCGTCGAGGAGCTGGCCGAGATCGGCAAGAACGCCCTGGCCGAGATCAAGGACATCTTCGATCACCATAAGCACGACAACGACCCGAACAAGCCCCACGGCGACCATTCGGTCGAGATCTTGGCCACCGCCCAACCCGCGGAGGGCGGCATCGTGCGCGGCGGCGGCATCCACTTCGAGGGCACCATCGCCGAGCTCGAGGCCATCCCCAACCCGGGATACCGCTTCGTGTGCTGGAAGGAAGACGGCGTCGAGCGCTCCGTGTCGCAGCGCATGCAAATCCGCATCACCGACGCTACGCCCGAGGTGGTGGCCATGACGGCGGTGTTCGAGCGCAACGTCCGCATCACCACGTCCGTCGAGGTGACGGGCGTCGATGCCGGCATCCCCACCGGCTGCAACGCCACGCCTGATGTGCAGACGCCGCGGCAGGGCCAGGAGGCGAAGGTCATCGCCGCGGAAGGCGAGGGCTACGCGTTCGTCGGCTGGTTCCAGGACGGCATCGAGGTCTCGAAGTCGCCCGTGTACGTGTTCCCCTCCGAGGTCGATAGGCATCTG
>JAUNWR010000023.1:17917-23536 GCA_030540215.1 Coriobacteriia bacterium
CGCAAGGCCGACCGCACCATCGTGGTGGGCGCCGATCCCGACGAGGGCGCGCAGGTGCTCTGCGACGGCCTGCCCGTCGAGGGCGGCGTGGTCAGAGCTGCCGATGGCGACATCCTCACGTTCGCGGCGGTGCCTGCGGCGCGCGCTGACGACCCGGAAAAGAAGTACAAGCTGGTGGAGTGGCGCAAAAGCGATGATTCGGGGCGCACCGTTATCGACCGCGGCGATACATGCGAGTATCGCGTGGACGGCAACGGGCGCGTCACGGCCGTGATGGACGGCAAGGACAGCCATTCCGTCCGCGCCGCCGCCGACCCCGTGGAGGGCGGGACGGCTACGCTCAAAAACGGCGAAAGCGTCGGCGAGGTGCTCGACGTACCCGAAGGGGAAAGCGTCACCGCCACGGCGGAGGCCCGCGAGGGCTACCTGTTCGACGGCTGGTATATCAGCTACGGCGCCGCCGACGTGGCGCCCACCTTCGCTTCGCACGACCAAACCTATACGTTCGCGCCCGTGGCCGACTGCACGGTGACCGCCCGCTTACAGCGCATGTGCAAGGTGAGCGTGGTGGCCGAGCCCGTCGACCAGCTTGCCGGCAAGTACACGGTGACCGGCGACGGCTACTGCGAAAGCGGCAAGCCCGTCACGCTTTCCGTGAAGCTAGCCGACGACGTGCGCGACAAGTTCACGTTCAAGGGCTGGTACCTGGGCGATTCCGGGGTCCCCATGGGAACGGACCCCGATCATCTTGAGCTCACCCCTGAGCAGGACACGGTGGTGCGCGCGGTGTTCGTCCCCAAGCGTTACCGCATAAGCGTGGAGACCGATTCGCACCTGGTCGAACGCGGCACCGTCGAGATCGAGGGGCATCCCGGTGCGGACGCGGTCATGGTGGAATACGGAAGCACGGTGACCATCAAGGCGAAGCCGAACGAGGGCTTCCGGTTCGCCCATTGGAAGGACGGCAAACGCAAGAAGCATCCCGAGCAGCAGCTGACCGTGCGCGTGACGGAGGACCAGACGTACAAGGCGGTGTTCAAGGGCGCGGAGCCCGAGGTGGTGATCGCGGCCGACACGTGGCTTGGCGGAACGGTCACCTGCAACGGCATCGAAGTCACCCCGACGACCGATTCCTTCTCGCTGGGCCAGACGCTGCATTTGAAGGCCGAGCCGAAGACGGGGTACTTCTTCTGGGGCTGGTACGTGAACGGCTTCTTCGCCAGCCTTGATATGGAATGCGACGTGGTGGCGAAGGGGCTGACCGCCAAATCGGAGCGGTGCACGGTCACGGCGGCGTTCAAGCCCTATGAAGTGGTCTGCCTGCCTGTGGCAAGCCCCGCCGACGGCGGGTCGGTGCGGGCCAGCCGCGTGTTCACCGAGCGCGGCGCGGAGGTCGCGCTCAAGGCGCAGGCGTCGCCCGGGTACGAGTTCGCGGGCTGGTATTCCGCTGCCGGCGAGCTGGAGTCCTTCGAGCCTGAGTTCACGTGCCGCCTGATGCGCAGCCACGTGCATGTGGCGCATTTCGAGGAGCGCTCGTACGAGGTGTCGGCGGTGCCGGCGGTGGCGGATGCTGACGGGATTTTGGTAGAGAACCGGTCGGCCGGCTGGGTCGAAGGCGCCGGGACGGTGGGCGCCGGCTATTCGGCAACCCTTTCCGCGCATGCGCTTTCGGGCTATACATTCGAATACTGGGCCGACGCCAAGGGCAATGTGGTGAGCCGCGATGCGGACTATCGCTTCGTGCCTTCCAGCGACATGAAGTTTTCCGCCGTGTTCGCCGCCAAGCAGTTCACCGTGAACGTTTCCGCAGGTGAAGGCTATGGCAGCGCCACGGGCTCGGGCACCTACGCCGCGGGCGAGGTGGCGTGCGTCAGCGCCGTCCCGGCTGCCGGGGCGCATTTCATCGGCTGGTTCAGCGGCGGCGCGTGCCTGTCCACCGACGCCACGTATCGGTTCCCGGTGAGCGCGGATATCGACTTGGAGGCCGTGTTCGGCATGGGCTCGTTCACGGTGAGCACCATCGCCTCCCCGGCGGAGGCGGGCTACGTGAGCGGCTTCGGCGGCTTCGACGAGGGGCAGCGCACCACGCTGTCGGCCACGGCCAAGCCCGGCTTCACCTTCGATTGCTGGCGCGACGCGCAGGGTGCGCAGGTCAGCGGCCTTCCCGAGTGCACGGTGACCGTTACGGGCGACGCCGCGTACACCGCGTGTTTCACGCGCAACTCCTATGGCGTGACGCTGAGCTCGAACGTCGAGGGCGTGGGCGAGCTGTCCGGCGAGGGCGTGTACGAGTTCGGCCAGGTGGTGCACATTCAGGCGCGGCAGACCGACGACCGACGCTTCGTCGGCTGGCAGCTGGTGGGCGCGGACGGCTCGAAGGCGCACTTCGCCGACGACGCGGACACCTGGTTCGTGCTCGACGAGGACCTGGTCGAGGCCCTGGACGACGGCGTGCTGGAGTTTGAAGCGCAGTTCGCCCACCCGTACGAGGTGGCGGTTAAGGCGACTCCGGTGGTGAAGGGCAAGTCCACGAATCGCCGTTGCCGCGTGCAGGGCACCGGCGCCTACGAGGCGGGGGAGACCGTCACGCTCAACGCCGTGGCGGGCTTGGGCTACCGGTTCGTCGGGTGGACCTCCGACCAGGAGGGGCATGCCGTGGTCAGCACGGACGAGGTGCTCAGCTTCGAGGCGAAGTCCGATGTGATGTACTATGCGCAGTTCGAGGCGGACGGGCAGGTCACCATCACCGCGTCCCAAAGCTCGATTTTGCGCGGAAAGGCATTCTTGACCAGCGGAAACGGCTTGACAAGCGCTACGAAGACCTGCGACAAGGGCGACCCGTTCGTGGCCATGGCCATCCCGTGGTCAACCTACCGCTTCTCGCATTGGATCGACGACGCGGGCGCCATCTTGAGCTACAACGCCGTGTACGTGGGCATCGCCCAGCAGGATATGCAGCTGACGGCAGTGTTCTACGACGCGGGCTTCGACCTGCAGGTTGACACGTATCCGGCAAGCGCGGGCTTCTCCACGGTGGTCCCCTTCACCGGCGACGGCTACCTGACGGCGACGTGGATGGTGACCATCCCGTTCCCCGGCTGGAGGTTCCGCTATTGGATCGATGAGCGCGGCGCGCCGGTGGGCTTCAGCCCGATCATCGTGCGGCCGGCGGTGGCGAACAAGACTTACACGGCGTATTACGTAAGGGATTCGTGGAACGTCGTGGCGGTTGATTCGCGCGACGGTGGGTACGTCTATGGCTCGTCGGAAAACGATGAGTGGGGATGCGCCCTGGTCGAAAAGGTGGAGAACGGTTCCTCGTGCACGTTGCGCGCCGTGCCCGATGAAGGCTACGTCTTCGATGGCTGGTATGCAATCGGGAAGGACGGCGCCGCGGGTTCCAGGCCGGTGAGCACGGATGTGGCTTGGACGTTCACGCCCCAAGACGATACGACGGTGACGGCGCGGTTTGCTGAGGCGCCGAAGCTTGAGGTGAAGGCGTCGGCGATCAACGGCACGGTGGATCCGGCCAGCGCGGACGTGCCCCAGGGCGGCAGCGCCTCGTTCGCGGCAACGCCCGATGACGGGTGCTACCTGGAGCGCGCGACCGTGGCCGACGTGCGCGATGACGGCTCGATCGCGGATTCCGTTGAGCTTGACATTGCAGATTACCAGGGCGGAAGTTACCGCGTTGCCTTGAACGGCATCGATGTGCCGCAGAGGCTGGCGTTCTCGTTCGCCCGCGCGGGCCAGCCGGTGGTGAAGGCGCAGCCGCAAGGCGCCAGCGTGCATGAGGGCGATGCGGTGACGCTTTCGGTTGCGGCCGATGCCGCCGAGGAAATCCTTGCCCACGAGGAGGTCTCGTCCGGGGCGGCGGCGTCGCATGAGCTGGGCTACCAGTGGTTCCGCGTGTCCGATGGCGGCGAGGATGTGGCGCTTGAGGGCGAAACGTCTGCTTCGCTGACGTTCGATCGCGCTGCGGCGACGGATGCGGGCTCGTACTATTGCCGCGTCACGCAAACGTATCTGGGCACCGAGACGTCGGTTGACACCGATCGGGCCGAGGTGTCCATAGCCAAGCGGGAGGACCTGGCGTTCAACGCGTGCGAGTTGCCCGTTGCGACTGCTCATAGCGAATACGTTGGGGCTATCGGGTCCGCCACCGGCGGCACCGAACCTTATACGTATGCCGTTGCGCCCGGCAGCGCGTTGCCCGAGGGGTTGCGTCTGGAAGTTGCCGAGGACGGCGTGGTGCGCATTGCAGGAACGCCGGAGAGCACGGGAGTGTTCGGCTTCGACGTCGAGTGCTCCGATTCCGCTGGTCAGACGCGTACCGCTCGCTTCGTGCTAACGGTGGCGCCGCAGAAGGCGGATATGTCGTTTGCCAAGGCGAACTTCGTGTACAACGGTCAGCCGCAGGGCCCCGAGCTTAAGGGCGTTCCGGCCGAGTGCGCCGGCTCCGTCAAGCTGTTCTTCAGGGGAACGGGCGACACCCGCTATTCCAGCAGCACGGCTCCCACGGATGCGGGCACGTACCGGGTGGTGGCAAGGCTGGCCGCGAACGGGTACGTCGGGCGCGCCGTCGCCGAGTTTGCGATTGCGCAAAAGCCCGTTTCCTTCGAGATGGCGGCAACTGATTGCGTTTACGACGGGTTTGCCCACGGAGTGCAGGTGGATGCGCACGGGCTGTCCGAGCAGGATTATTCCGTGACGTACGAGGGCGCTGACGGCACCGTGTACGGCCCGACCTCGGAGGCTCCGCGCGACAGCGGCACCTACGTTGCGACCGCGTGCGTTGAGAACCCGAACCTGGTTGGGGAGCAGAAGGCGTCGTTCACCATAGCGAAGGCGCCGCAGGCCATCACGGGCCCGACGTCGTATTCGGGCGTGTTCGGCGGTCCTGGCATCGTATTGCAGAACACGGCGAAGACCCCGGTGACGTTTGAGCTTGTGCAGGACGGGGATGGCGTTGTGCCCGTTTCGCTGCAGGGCTGCTACGCCACGATCAACGCCGCCGGCACCGCGCGCGTGATCGCCCGCGCGGCCGAAAGCCGCAATTACCTTGCTGCCGATGACGTGGAGCTGACTCTTTCGGTTGCGCCCGCCCAGCTTCTGGTGGCGGTGGACGATGCCGAGCGCATGGAAGGGGAAAGCAACCCCGCCTTCACCAGCAGCTTGGTGAGCCGTGCGAACACGGATGGGGTGGAGGTGCGCTATTCGTGCGATGCCGACGAGAAGTCTCCGGCTGGCGACTACATTATTAATGCGAGCGTCGACAACCCCAACTTCGCCGCGACCATCGTGCCGGGCACGCTCACGGTGAAGGCGAAGCCGGAGCCAGACCCCGACCCCGGGCCGGGGCCTGACCCTGATCCTGGACCGGGGCCCGTGGACCCGGATAATCCCGATCCGGGACCGGTCGACCCGCCGACGCCCGACCCCGACCCTGACCCTGACCCGGTGAATCCGCCCGATCCCGGACCCGGTCCCGACCCGGTCGACCCGCCGTCTCCGGGCCCCGATCCCGACCCCGGACCCGGGCCTGGTCCTGACGACCCGGACAACCCCGGTGATCCCGATAACCCGGGCAAGCCGGACCCGGGCACCGACCCCGCCAAC
>JAUNWR010000118.1:0-3253 GCA_030540215.1 Coriobacteriia bacterium
GTTTCCTGACACTTTGGGGACGTAGGCTTAAGTGTCCGGTTTGCTCGGTCCACAGGGAGTTTGTTTCGGACAGGAAGCTGACGCACAAGGGGCGCAGCATTTCGTGCCCGATTCGATGGGGCTTTCTGATAGGTTCGTATTGGGCGGTATCGCCGTGCAACCTGCTCATAGGTTGCACGGCGATACCGCCCTTCGTATAGCGCGTGAAAAGTCGGACAGATAATGCTACGTCCCCGAAGTGTCTGGGGTGGTGTTACTTCAGGTAGGCGCCGGTCTGGCGGTTCCAGAGGTTTGCGTATTCGCCGTTGGCGGCTACCAGGTCGGCGTGCGGGCCGTCTTCCGTGATTTTGCCGTGGTCGAGGACCACGATCCTGTCAAGGCTGGCCACGGTGGAAAGGCGATGTGCCACCACGATGCAGGTGCGTCCGCGCATGAGCGTTGACAGGGCGTCCTGCACAAGGGCCTCGCTTTCGGAGTCAAGCGCGCTTGTTGCCTCGTCAAGCACGAGCACCGGGCAGTCGGCCAGCAGCGCACGCGCGATGGCGACGCGTTGGCGCTGCCCGCCGGAGAGCTTCACGCCGCGCTCGCCTGTGATGGTGTCGAACCCTTCGGGCAGGTTTTCGATGAAGTCCAACGCGTTGGCTTGCGCTGCGGCCTCGCGAATCTGCTCCATGGTGGCGTCGGGGCGGCCGTAGGCGATGTTTTCCGCGATGCTGCGATGGAACAGCAGCGCCTCTTGGGGCACGTAGGCGATGGAACGGCGAAGGCTCTGCTGCGTGCATTCGGCGATGTTCTGCCCGTCGATGAGGATGCGGCCGTCCTGGATGTCGGACAAGCGCAGCAACAGCTTGGTGAGCGTGGTTTTGCCAGCACCGCTCAAGCCCACCAAGCCAACTCGTTGACCTGCGGGGATATGCAGGTTGAAACCCTCGAACACCGTGGTTTTCGCGTTGCCGTCGGTGTAGTGGAAGCCGATTCCCTCGAAATCGATGGCGCCCTTTCGGACAATCATATCCGGTGCACCGGGCAAATCGGCCACCAGACGGGGCTCGTCAAGGGTTTGCGTCATGCCGCTGGCATCGCCGAACGCCCGGTTGAAGCGCTGCAGGCCATTGTTGATGAAGTTGAACTGGTTCGTGACGGTGTAGGTGTAGGTGAACATCATCACTAAGGTGCCGGCGCTGATGCCGTACCAGGCGTTGCCGCCGGCTATGAACACGGCCACCACGCTCATGATGACCACGGTGATGCACGCGGTGATGATGCCGCGGGCCAAACTAGCCCACATGCGCTTGCTGTCGCGTTCCACCACCTGGCGGTTGGCCGCATCGAACAGCGCGCGCTCATAGTCCTCGCGCCCCGAGGTCTTCACCGCAAGGATGTTGGCCACCGAATCGGACAGCTCGCCGGACAGCTGGTTTTGCGCGCTTGCGGCCTTCTCGTTGAGCGAAAGGATGCGCTTGTACATGTAGTAGGACACGCAAGCGTATATGACCAGCAAGGCCATGAGGATGGCCACGTATACCGGCACGCGGGGTGCAAGAATTGCGCACGTGAATATCACCGAGCAGATGACCGGCAGAAACGGGAACGTGATGGTTTCGAGCAGCAGCTGGTAGGCGCTCATGAACTTGCTCGTTTGGCTTACGAGCGTGCCGCCGAATCGGTTCGAATGGAAGCTCATGGACTGGTTGCACAGCGCATCGAAGCTCATGGTGGCAAGGTCGTACGCCGCCGCGATCTCAAGCTTGTACATGGTGTAATCCTGCAGCTTGCTGGCGGCCTGCCCGAGCACGTTGATGGCGATGAGCGCCACGATGTAGGGGCCATACACCGCAAACACCTGGTCGGACTCTACGCTTCCGGCGCTCACGCGATCGACTACCAGGCTCATCACGTACGGATTGCCGTACGATAGCAAGGCAACGAACAGGAACGTCGACGCCATAAGGGCCGCGAACAGGCCGAAGTGTTTGCGGGTTACCTGCCAGTAGTAGTGCAAGGTGCGGCGGGTGGTGGTCGATCGCTTCGTTGTCATGAGGTTCCTTCGGGTGCGTCTAGTCGTGGTTCGCAAAATCCAGCAGCGGGGTGAGCGGGCCGTAGGACAGGATGGTGATGGTGCGGGTTGCGCGGCTTATGGTCGTGTACAGGCGGTTTTGCGCCACGTGGTCGTTCTCGGGGAACAGGTTGGCGCCGGCGTCGGGGATGATGACGTGGTCGAACTCCAAACCCTTCGCCAACGGCAGCGTGAGCGCCAGCACGCCGGAGGACGGCAAGCGCCTATCCTGGCCGATGATTTGCGGCGTGTCTTCGCCGAGCAGCTTCTGCAGGCGCTTGAGCTGGCTTTTCCACGGTACCACCACGGCGGTGAGCCCATCGTTTCCGGATGCTTTGCGGATCACGCGGCGAAGGGTCTGCTCGTATTCCTCCTCGGTGGGGCAGGCGATAAGCGCGGGCGGCTCGTCGGCGCGCTGTACCGCCGAGATCTGCATCCGCTCGTCTTCGGGCAAAAGGCCTGCGAACAGCGCCGTGATCTCTGGCGTGGAGCGGTAGCTGGTCAGCAGCTGGCAATCCTCGATGGAGCCGCGCAGGCGCATGAACACTTCGCGGATCTGCTCGTAGGACGCCGTTTCCGGGCGGATGGCCTGATGGGGGTCGCCGAGCAGCATGAAGTGCGCGCGGCGGAAGAAGCGGGCCATCACGGCAAGCTGATCGGGCGTGTAGTCCTGCACTTCGTCGATCATGACGTAGCGCGCATCGGGGTTGCCCAGGCCGGTGACGGCCATGTTCAGGTACAGCCATGCGCTGACGGGCAGGCTCTCCACGTCGAGCAGGCGCATGCCGATGCGGTCTATGCGCAGCCACTCGTCGCGCTCGATGGCAAGCACCGCGCCAGCGAAGCGCTCCTGCAGGTAGGTAAGCGCGCAGTCGCGGGCCTCCTGCTCGGTTTGCGGGTCGTAGGGCGCGTTAAACAGGCGCACTTGCTCGTCAAGCGACAGGCACAGCAGCTCGTCCTGCACCGCTTCGGTTGCCGCCATCTGCTTCAGGCGCGCGTCAAGGCGGGTGAACAGCTCCTCGCGCACCAATGTGACCAGGTGCGGGCCGGCCGGCACGTTCGGGTACTTCTGCATGAGCTGCATGATGGCGCCGGCCGATACCAGGCGCACGCCGTAGAACTTGATATCGCGCAGGTCGGCAAGTTCGAAGCGAAGGCCCTCGACCGCACGGTCGATCTTCCACAGCAGCTCAAGCG
>JAUNWR010000119.1:0-3187 GCA_030540215.1 Coriobacteriia bacterium
CCCGTGCCCCCAGGCTTGGGGGCACGGGGACATTGGAGGAGGTTTCGGAGCTTTCGGTGACGGATTAACAGATGTGAGACGGCTATTGCGCGCGAACGAGGTTTTGATAGCCGGTGCCCCAGGTTGCCATGCTTTCGATGATAGGGCGCATGGTGTCGCCCAGATCGCTCAAAGCGTATTCGGTATGCGGCGGGATCTCAGGGAACACGGTGCGCGTGATCAGGCCGTCCTTCTCCAGCGCGCGCAGATTATCCGTAAGCACCTTCTCGCTGATGCCGGGAATGGCTCGTCGCAGTTCGCTGAAACGGAAGGGTTTGTCCATGAGCTGCTGGATGATGAAGATCTTCCATTTGTTGCCGATGAGCATAAGCGTGGTGGCAACGGGACAGGGCGGCAGTTCTTCCTTGGTGAGCACGAGTGATTCCTTCCGCGCAGGTCAAAGCCTACTTACATAAAGGTGGGTACCTAATAGATTAGTGGCTACTTCCGGATTCGACGGTTGTTTTGGACAATCATTATAGACGCCCGCCAAGGAGGCGTCACGAATCAGAAGGAGAAGAAAATGAGCAATCTGGACAACGCCGTTTCCGGCGCCTGCGGCACCACCGATCCCGCCCCGGCTTGCGGCACCGCCTGCGGCTCCGCCGACCCCAAGGCCGCCCCGGCTTGCGGTTCTGCCGACCCGGCGCCGGCTTGCGGCACGAAGGATCCCGAATAGCGCAATCGGGCTCCTGGGCGCACTTGCGCGAAGGGCGCAGCTGGGGTCCAACCGCCCCAGCCGCGCCCTGCTGCGCGGCGCTTGCGGCAGGCGATCAGCCCGGCTCATCCGCACACCCTGTGATGCGCGGACAAGCCGGGCCCATTGACCGGACCGCAGCGGGCCCGCACGTAGACTCTGATGGAAACCGCCCCGTAATCCCCGTCGAAAGGCCAGATCATGAACCTGAAAACCTGTCTTGAGAAGCTTCAGCTCATCGGCACGCTCGATTTTGCGAACGTGGCCGAGGACGGGTCGCCCCAGGTGCGCTGCATCAGCGCGCTGCATTATGAGCCCGATGCCGTGTACTTCCTCACCTCGCGCGGCAAGCCGTTCGCACTCGACCTTGCCCGTGATGGGCGCGTGCAGGCCGTGGGGCGCACGCGCTTCAACGAGATGCTGCGGCTGTCGGGTACCGCACGGGAGGTTGCGGGCGCCGAGGGCGTGCGCATTCGCGACCTCATCTATGCCGAGCAGCCCTATCTAGCGAACGTTTACCCTGGTCAAACGCGCGATATCAACGTGATTTTCGAAATCTGCGACGTGTCCATCGAGTACTTCAACCTGGGCGTGCATCCGATCTTCCGCGAAACCTATCGCTTGGATGGGAATGTGGCGCAGGGTCGCGGCTATCGCATCACCGACGCGTGCATCGGCTGCGGGACGTGCCAAGGCGTGTGCCCGCAGGGGGTCATTGAGGAAGGCGAACCCGGCGAGCCGTTCCGCATCCGTGCGCAGAACTGCCTGCATTGCGGTGCGTGCTTCGAGGCTTGTCCCGTTAACGCTATCGAACGCGTAGGGGAGTAGGCCGACCGCGGGCTCGGCGATGTGCCGCCGCGACGCATGCGTCGCCCGGTCCGGAAGCCGACCGCGCACGAGACGAATCCGGCATGTGGTCAAACTGCGTTTCAGGGAACGCGAACACGAACACGAACGGAAAGGAGCAGCATAGCCATGCAACATGATCAGAAACCCGAGCAGAACGAGCAGGAATCGAAATCGGTCACAACCGGTCACCGCAATGTGCAACTCTCACAGGACTTGCGTCCTACCTTCGCCTTCCAATGGCATATCACCGACGAATGCGATCAACGCTGCAAGCACTGCTATCTGTTCAGCGAAGATGCTCGCATGGCGTGCGTGTCCATGACATGGGACGACATGCTGCATGTGCTGGACAGCTGCTATGACCTGTGTGAGCGCATGGGCCGCCAGCCCTACTTCTACATCACCGGCGGCGACCCCATCCTGCATCGCGACTTCTGGCGTTTAGCTGAGGAGCTGCATACGCGCGGGGCCATGTGGTGCATCATGGGCAACCCGTTCCATCTGACCGACGGGGTGTGCCGCCGCATGCGCGAACTTGGTTGCCGCAAATATCAGCTGAGCTTGGACGGATCGAACGCCGCCACCCACGACCTGTTCCGCAAACCCGGCAGCTTCGATGACACGCTGCGCGCGGCGGCTTGCATCAAGCGCTCCGGCATGTGGTTGGCGCTCATGAGCACCGTGAGCAGCATGAACGCGGCCGAGCTGCCCGACATGATCGAACTGGCGGCCCGTATCGAGGCCGATGTGTTCGCCTTCGGGCGTTATTGCCCCACAAAGGGCCAGCGTCTCGAGGAGTTCCATATGGAGCCGCTCGAGTACCGCGCGCTCCTGGTAGCGTGCCAGGAGCGCATCGACGCGCTGCAAGCAGCGGGCTGCAAGACGACGTTCCAGAAGAAGGATCATTTGTGGACGTTGCTCGACTGGGAGCAGGGCCGCTTCCGCATCCCGGAAGGCGCGCAGTGCGGCAAGGTCTATGACGGCTGCCATTGCGGTATCGCGCACATGACCGTGCTGCCGACCGGCGACGTCTACGCATGCCGTCGCATGGAGAGCAAGATCGGCAACGTGCACGAAGCCAGCATGTACGACCTGTTCATGGGGCAGAACATGGAAGCGCATCGCGAGTTCTCGAAGTTCGAGAAGTGCAGCCGCTGCGAGCTGGCGGGATGGTGCCGCGGCTGTCCGGCGGTAGCTGCCGGCTACACCGGCAACATGTACGCGCCCGATCCGCAATGCTGGAAGGAAGTCGATTAGCATGCTTTGCGTTTGCTGATGCGGCGCTTCGCCATGCGGAACCGGACGGATACGAGCGCGTGTGCTTTGTGATTCTGGGCTACCGCGACGGCGAACCGCCGCCCCGCAAGCTGCGCCGTGTGGGGCGAACGCGTATCGTTGAGTAAGCGCCCGCGTTTATGCAGGCGGCAGGTAAGATGGGCAGGAAGGTTCGAACATGATCTTGGGATGTGGCCGAGCGGTCGAGAAGGGTGCCATAGCGTGTGACGTCAAGCAGCTTGCCATGGCGCTCGACGCCGCCGACGCTGTGCTCGTGGGTGCGGGTGCCGGGCTTTCGACGGCGGCAGGCTTTACGTACTCCGGTCC
>JAUNWR010000024.1:0-15516 GCA_030540215.1 Coriobacteriia bacterium
GAAGAGCCTATACGGGTGCTCGTAGATGCCCCAGATGCCGGTGAGCTGCGTCGTCTCGAACGACAGCGTCACGCAAAAGCCTATCAGGAGCGTCTGCCACCAAGATCGGTGGAAATAGTAGCGCAGGTACGCGCCGAGCGGCACTAGCAGCAGCACATTGAAAAACGCCTCGTACATATACGGGTCGCAGATGGCGGCGAGCCAGGTGGAGGGATCGTCGAGGCGTGCGGTGGTTTCGGCGAGAAACGAGCGCACGAACTGGAATGGGATAAGCTGCGGCGTCTGAGCGTACGCGACCACCGCCGTGCGATCGGCAGGCAGCGGCAACAGCACCAGAAAGTATGCGCACATCAGGTAGAACACGAACGAGTACACCGCCGCGGCATGAAGCCACGGGACGCTCCCCACCTTGCGATACTTGTAGATGAGAAACGGGGCGGTGATCAGCGCCGCTATCAGCGGGAACAACAATACCGCCGTGGTTATGGGCATCACGAATTTCGACATGTCCGCGATCTCCTTTCGTCGCCGCTGCCGATGATGGTCTGTAAGCCGGCGGCTTCCTTGCTATTCGCGGTCTGCGCGATGCCGAAGCGGCTGCGAAGCTCGTCGTCGTCTTCGTCCCGGCAGGTCGCTTCGGAATCAGCGGCTTTGCTCGAGCTTGAGCAAAGCGCCGCGCACGCGCGCGGGCTTTCCCTCGCCCCAGGGCTGGCCGTTGGCGCGGACCAGCCTATGCAGCGGCACCGCGATGGCGAACGGGCAGGCGCGCGCCGCCGCGCCCACCGCCCGATGCGCGCCGGCATGCCCGATGCGGCAAGCGATATCGGCCGCCGTTGCGGTTTGCGCGTAGGGGATGTCGGCCACCGCATTCCACACCTGCTGTTGAAACGGCGTGCCGCAGGCACTCAGCGGCAGGGAGAACGATGTGCGCTTGCCCGCCAGATACTCCTGCACCTGCGTTGCCGCCTTGTTGGTCAGCGCGCTTGGGGCGCACGTGCCCGCAAGCGCCGTCTTCCCTAAGACGATGCGCGTGATGGCCCGCCCGTTGGCCGCCACGGTGATGGGGCCGGCGGGGGTGAAGTAGCTGTAATATGTCGGGCCGTTGCCGTCCATGAGGCACCTTTCTCTATTCTTGTCAGCATTATATGCCCGCCGCGCACGTGCCGCTGCCGCCTTAGGCCAGGTGCGGTAGAATACGCACAGAACCTAAGAGCTTGGAAGGGAAGGGGCCAAACGTGTTCCAACCGGTTAAAATCGCGCCGTCCATCCTGTCGGCGGACTTCATGAACCTCCAGCGCGACATCGCCGCCATCGAAGCCGGCGGCGCCGGCTACGTCCATGTCGACGTCATGGACGGCCATTTCGTGCCGAACCTCACCATGGGCGTGCCCGTGGTCAAGCAGCTGAAGAAGATCACCGACATGCCGCTCGACGTGCATCTCATGATCTCTAATCCGCTCGAGCAGCTGCCGTGGTTCCTCGAGGCGGGCGCCGATATCGTCACCGTGCACGCCGAGGCCGCCGCGGGCTATCAGCTCGAGCGCGCGGTCGAGATGATCCACGCCGCCGGCGCAAAGGCCGCCGCGTCGGTCAAGCCCCATACCCCCGTCGAGGTGCTCGCCCCGGTTATGGCTCAGCTCGACATGGTGCTCATCATGTCCGTGGAGCCCGGCTTCTCCGGTCAAAGCTACATCGAGGGCTCCGAGCGCAAGGTTGCGCGCACGGTCGAGCTCGCTCGCGCGGTGGGCGCGGCGCCGCTCATCGAGGTCGACGGCGGCATCGGCGTGAAAACCGCTCCGCTCGTGGCCGCTGCCGGCGCCGATGTGCTCGTGTGCGGCTCGGCCGTGTGCGGCGCCGAAGACCCTGCGGCTGCCATCGCGCAGGTCACGCAGGCTGCCGAGGCGGCGCGCGTCGCCGCGCTGGCATCCAAGGAGGCGTAGGCGTCCCATGGTGGCGAAGGTTCCGGAAAACTACGTATACCTTGATTACGCGGCAACGGCCCCTCTTTGCGAGGAAGCTGCTCAGGCTATGGCGCCTTACATGGTGCCCGGCCGCGCCAACATCGCCTTCGGCGGCAACGCCAACAGCCTGCACATCCCCGGCCGTGCGGCGTTCTCCGCGCTCGAGGATGCCCGTCGCGTCATCGCGCGCGCTTTAGGCGCCACGCGTCCCGACGAGGTGGTTCTCACCAGCGGCGCCACCGAGGCCGATAACGCCGCCGTCATCGGGCTGGCGCAGGCGGCGGCTCATGCCCGACGCCTCGGCGGCGCGGGCAGCGCCCAGCCGCACGTGGTGGTCAGCGCCATCGAGCATGATGCGGTCCTGGCCCCGGCCAAGCGCCTCGAGCAGATGGGCTTCTCGGTCACGCGCGTGCAGCCCGACCGCAACGGCTTCATAACCGTAGCCGCGCTTGAGCAGGTCATGCGCCCCGAAACGGTGCTCGTCAGCGTTATGGCGGCGAACTCCGAGGTCGGTTCGGTGCAGCCTGTGGCCGAGCTTGCGCGCACGGCGCACGCCGCAGGCGCGCTGTTCCACACCGACGCCACGCAGGCGCTTGGCAAGGTGCCCGTCAACGTGGTCGATTGGGGCTGCGACGCCGCTTCGTTTTCCGCTCACAAGGTGGGCGGCCCGAAGGGCGTCGGCGCGCTGTACGTGAAAAGCCGCACCCCCTTCGACGCCTTCATGCTCGGCGGCGGCCAGGAGGCCGGCCGTCGCAGCGGCACGCAGAACGTCTGCGGCGCGGCGGGCTTCGCTGCGGCCATCCAGGTCGCCCAGGAAAAGCAGGCCGACGAACAGGCGCGCCTGGGGGCCCTTCGCGACAAGCTCTACGCCGCGCTTGCCGAAAAGCCCGGCGTCCGCCCCACGGTCCAGGTCGAGCCCGGCTCGCAGGACTACCTGCCCAACATCGTGCACGTGCTCGTCGATGCGCTGGAAAGCGAAACGCTCATCCTGCGCTTCGACATGCGCGGCTTCGGCGTTTCGGGCGGATCGGCCTGCAGCTCGCATTCGCTTGAGCCCAGCCACGTGCTGCGCGCCATCGGCATCGACGCGGATGCCGCACACGGGGCGCTGCGCATCTCCATGGGCCGCTACACCACCGCCGAGGACGTGCAGGCGTTTTTGGACGCCATCGACTCGGTTTTGAACTGGGAATAGGGAATCGCTCGGGGCTGCCGAAAGGCGGCCCCGACTAGGTTCGCCCCGCAGACGGTCCGCTGAGCGCAACGGTTTTCACCGTCGCTCATCGCCTGCGGCAGCCGTCCCCGCCCCCGCGATGCCGCGTCTCGCCAAGCGAACCCGCCGGCCCGCGAATCCGCCGCACCGCGTCGGCGGGTTTTGCATAACGAAAGGAGCTCGCATGGAACTGGTAACCATGCACACGCATACGAACTACACCGGCCACGGCCACGGTACCGTTGCCGAGCTGGTGGACGCCGCCGCGGCCGCCAAGCTCGGCGCCATCGCCGTCACCGAGCATTACCCTATGTCGGCGGCCATGGATCCCGATAACGTGGTCTCCATGGCGTGGGACCGCCTGCCCGATTACCTCATCGACATCGCCGCCGCGGCCGCCGCGCATCCCGAGATGCAGGTCATTCCCGGCTGCGAGGTCGACTGGCTCGGCGCGCAGGAGGACCGCGACTTCTCCGCGCTCGACTTCTCCAACTTCATCCACGTGCTCGGCAGCGTGCACTATCTTGACGGATGGGCCTTCGACGACCCGGCTCAAGAGGCGCGCTGGCACGACGTGGGCGTCGATTCCGTATGGCGCCGCTATTTCGAGGTGTGGTGCCAGGCCGCCAGCTGCACCGACATGCCCTTCACGTGCATGGCGCACCCCGATCTGGTGAAGAAGTTCGGTTATCGCCCCAGCTTCAACCCCCAGTCGCTCTACGATGAAGCGGCCGAGGCCGTGCAATCGAGCGGCCGCATGGTGGAGGTGAACACCTCCGGCCTCACGTACGCGTGCGCCGAGCTGTTCCCCGCGCCCGACCTTCTGCGCACGTTCTGCCGCGCCGGCATCCCGTGCTCCATCGGCACCGATGCGCACGACCCGGCCGTGGTCGATCGCAACCTCATGCCCGGGCTCGCGGCCATGTACGAGGCGGGCTACCGCTGCGTGACGGTTCCCACCTCAACAGGCGACCGGCGCCAGATTGCGCTAGAGTAAAAGCGGCGAAGGCCCTGCCGAAGCGGCGGGGCGAACGGTCGGGGCGTACCGTCCGGGCCGCTCCAAGGGAAGCCTCATCACATGGAAGGACTTGATGGACATGGCTTCGAAGAAGATCAAGATCGAAGGATCCAAGGACAAGGGCGTGCAGGGCGAAGGCAAGCCTGAGCTTTTGCGCGTGGAGGTCGGCGGTTTGCGTGCCAAGAGCTTCCAGCTTTCGGTAGGCGCGCTCGAGCAGGCGCTCTTGGCTGAGTTTCCCGCAGCCGACGCCGAGGAATGGGACCGCACGGGCCTTCTGGTGGGCGATCCGGCGGCGCCGGTGCGTGCGGTGGCCGTCGCGCTCGACCCCACGGTGGGCGCCATCGACGCGGCCGCCGATGCGGGCGCGAACGTGCTCGTCACGCATCACCCGGCTTATCTGACGCCGCCCACGTTGTTTCAGCCGGCGTCGTCGCCGGCGCTGAATTCCGGCGCCGTGGTGTACCGCGCCATTCAGCGCGGGGTCGCGCTCATGAACTTCCATACCGCCCTCGACGTTTCGGCTCGCGCCCAGCGCATGCTGCCCGGCATGCTGGGGCTGTCGCTGCGCGGGGTGGTGGAGCCGAAGGCCGGCTGCGCCGAGAAGGGCTACGGCCAGCTGTGCGCTCCTGCCGAGAAGATGACGCTCGGCCAGCTTGCAGCGCGCTGCACGAGCGTGTTCGGCCGTGCGCCGCGCGTGTGGGGGAGCTTCGATCGCGCGGTGCGGACCGTCGTCACCTGCACGGGGTCGGCGGGTCCCACGGGCCGCGCCGCGCTAGCCGCCGGTGCCGACGTGCTCGTGGCGGGCGAGGTCAAGTACCATGACGCGCTCGATCTGTCCCAGGCGGGCATGGCTGTCATCGACCTGGGGCATGATACCTCCGAGCTGCCGTTTTGCGGCGTGCTCGCCGCCAGCGTCCGCGATGCCGGGGTGCCCGATGAGCTGGTCGCCGTGGTGTCGCAGCGCGATAGGTGGTCCTACCCTGAGGCCGTGCGCGTGTAACTTGCAAACCGCGCCCCGCGTTGCGGTACGGCTGCAGGCGGGGCGCACGAACGAAAAGGATTCGTATGAGGATCGACTCCGAGGTTTTGGCCGCGTTTTTGCATATGCAGGAACTCGATGTGCAGATCATCCGCGCCGAAAAGCAGCTCCAGGAACTGCCCGAGCGCAAGGCTATCGCCGATGCCATGGCGAAGAAGCGCGCCGTCGCCGCCAAGGCTGAGCAGGTGGAAAAGCTTGCAGTCAAGGCGGAGGACAAGCTTGCGCGCATCACCGAGGAGGATGACGGCCTGGCCGAGAAGGCCCGCCGCATTCAGGATGAGATCGATCAGGCGCAAGGCGATTTCCGCACCGTCGATGCGCGTACCAAGGAGCTGACGGGCGTTCAGGAGCGCCGGGATGTCCTTGAGGAGGACATGCGCGCCGTCGATGCCGAGCTGGAGAAGATCAAGGCTGTGCGCGCCCAGGTTGCCGCGGCCCTCGAACAGCTCGAGGGCATCGAGAACAGCGCCGGCGCCGCGTTTTCGCAGAAAGGCGGCGAGCTGAAGCAGCGCATCGCCGACATGCAGGCCAAGCGCAAAGCCATGGCTCAGCGCGTGCCCGCCGACGACATGAAGCTCTACGAGCGCACCGCCGCAGCAACCGCCGGCGTGCCGTTGGCCCTGCTCGTGGAGGAGCGCTGCGGCGCATGCCGCACGCCCATCGAGCACGGCCGCGTGATCGACATGCGCTCCCAGGGCAACGTGGCCACGTGCCCCAACTGCGGCCGCTTGCTCATCTTGCAGGCGCACTAGGGTGCTGTTCCGCTTACGATCGGTTGCAGGTTGGCGCCGCGTCATGTTCCTGATGGGGGGCGGGGCGCGGCGCTGTTTATCGCTAGGGAGGGATTGCAAGCGTTTGCGGGTCGGGCGCCCGCAGGGCAGGGGCCAGACCCCTGCGCAGGCAACCACATGGAATCGGGTTCGCATATGGTTCTGGTTGCCAAGGGTCCGCCCGGCGGTAAAACCCCTGAACGCAAGAAGGCCCCCGCTCTGCGAGCGGGGGCCTTCGTTTCCCGTATGGGATGTTCCGCGAAGGTGTTACGCGCGGGTGACCTTGCCGGCCTTCATGCACTTGGTGCAGACGTTGGCCTTACGGACATGGCCCTTGGCGTCCTTGATGGTGACCTTCTGGATGTTGGGACGGAACCAACGGTTCGTCACGCGGTGGGAATGGCTGACGCTACGACCGGCAACGGGGCCCTTACCGCAGATTTCGCAAACTTTAGACATTATTCATCACTCCATGTACCTAGGTTGCATGTATCGGCGCGAACGCCGCTCTTGCACAAAAAGCCCTCCAACTATACCACACGTACTTGCAGCATCACAAGATTATTTCGTGTTTATGCCTTGCATGCGCCATGCATGCATACCGTCTGCACAATTGCATGCGCTATACTGCCAGCAGAAGTTTCGAGCCCGCATATGCGAGCCAGAAAGGAACGCCATGAACGATACCATTCCCGGCAACCTCCACGTTGCCAACGATGTCCTGGCCGACATGGTCGGCAACGCCGCGCTCGAGTGCTACGGCGTCGTCGGCATGGCCGCACCTTCCGCTGCCGACGGAATCGCCAAGATCCTGCCCGCCAGCCGCCTGCGCCGCGGCGTGACGGTCACCGCCACCGATGCCGGCGTGCACGTGGCGCTGTACGTCGTCATCGAGTACGGCACCAATATCAACACGGTGTCCCAGAACCTGGTCGACCAGGTCACGTTCGTCTTGAAGGAGTATGCGCGCGTCCCGCTGGACGGGGTTGAAGTGCATGTGCAGGGCGTGAAGGTCCGCAAGTAGCGCGCGCCCAAGCGTCTTGCCGCCTGCCCCAATGAAGGAGAATCCCATCAATGTCTAGTACCTATACCAGCAACGACCTGGTCAACGCCATCGCGGCCGCCAGCAAAAACCTCAGCGCGCGCAAAGACGAGGTCAACCGCCTCAACGTCTTCCCCGTGCCCGATGGCGACACCGGCACGAACATGTCGCTGACGCTGGAATCCGTCGTTGCAAGCCTGGCCAAGCTGCCCATCGGCGCCTCCGCCGCCGAGATCCGCAAGGCCATCACCACCGGCGCGCTCATGGGCGCGCGCGGCAACTCCGGCGTCATCACCTCGCAGATCCTGCGCGGCCTGTGCGAAGGCTCCAACGGCTTCGACGCCGTCAGCGCCGAGTCCATCGAGTCCGCCCTGGCCAAGGCCCAGGACGTGGCGTTTCACGCGGTGCGCAAGCCCGTCGAGGGCACCATCCTCACCGTGTTGAAGGACTCCGCCGCCGCCGCCAAGTATGCCCGCAAGAAGAAGATGTCGGCCGATGAGGCGCTGTCCCACGTCGTCGAGCAGGCGTATGCCAGCGTGCAGCGCACGCCCGAGCTGCTTCCCGTGCTGAAGGAGAACGGCGTGGTGGACTCCGGCGGCTACGGCCTTGCCATCCTCATCGACGGCTTCGTGGCCGCCCTTACGGGCAAGGAAGGCCCGCTCGTCGACGAGCTGGCCTTCGCGCGCGACGCCGCTCCGAAGGTCGAGATCGAGCAGATCAACGACTGGGAGGGTAGCGAGTTCACTTACTGCAACGAGTTCCTGGTGGATTCCGACACGCTCGACAAGGCCGAGGCGCTGGACTTCCTGGCAACCATGGGCGACTGCGAGCTGTGCGTGGGCGAGACCCCGAAGTTCAAGGTGCACGTGCACTCCAACACGCCTGACAAGGTGCTGGCGTACTTCCTGGAGCGCGGCCGGATCTCCGAGGTGTTCATCCACAATATGAAGCTGCAGTCCGAGGAGCGCACCGAGAAGCTTGAGGCCGAGCAGCATGCCGAGCACAAGCCGCTCGGGTTCGTGGCCGTCGCCGCCGGTCAGGGCAACGCCAAGATCTTGGAGTCGCTCGGCGTCGACGTCGTCGTCTCCGGCGGACAGACCATGAACCCCTCCACGAAGGACCTGCTCGATGCCGCCGCCAAGGTCAACGCCGACGCGGTCATCTTCCTTCCGAACAACAAGAACATCATCATGGCCGCCCAGTCCGCCTGCGAGCTGTCCGACATCCCGGCGGGCGTCGTGCCCACCAAGTCCGTTCCGCAGGCCTTCGCAGCCATGTTCGGCGTTGACGGAGAGGCGTCGCTCGAGGATAACGTCGAGGCCATGACCGAAGCGTTCGCCGACGTCAAGACCGGCGAGGTCACCACCGCCATCAAGGATTCCAAGGACGCCGAGGGCAACGCCATCGCCGATGGCGACGTCATCGGCATCGCCGACGGCGCCATCCATGCCGTGGGCCACAGCGTTTCCGATGTCGTCATGGGCCTGCTCGAGCACATGGAGGCCGACGATTGCGACACCTGCACGCTGCTCGCCGGCCAGGACCTCTCCGACGAGGACTTCCAGGCGCTGCAGGAGCGCATCGAGCAAGCCTACGAGGACCTGGAGATCGACGCGCATCGCGGCGATCAGCCCCTGTACCCCATCGTCTTCTCCGTGGAGTAGGGCGGCAACGTGGCCGATAGGCTCGCAGCAACATTAGCCTTAGATGAACCCGCGTCGCGCGTGAAGCTGGTCAGCCCGGCTCGCGCGCAGGCGCTTGCGGGTTTGGGCGTGCGCACGGTCCGCGACCTGCTCACGCACTTTCCCCGACGCTACATAGACCTGTCGAAGCGCGAGACCGTCGCCGGCGCGCGCATCGGCGGGTCGTGCACTATCCAGGGCACCGTCCACGAGGTCAAGCTCAAGCGCCCGCGTCCCAACCTTACGTTGGTCGAGATCGCGGTGGTGGACGCAACCGGCGTGCTCATGGTCACATGCTTTCGCCAGCCTTGGCTGAAAGACCAGCTCAAGTCCGGTATGGGCATCGCCGTCGCCGGCAAGGTGGAGTTCGACTACGGCTTCAAGCGCATGGTGAACCCCTATATCGAGCAGCTTGGCGACGGGCAAGTGGCCGAGGGCATGATCATCCCCGTGCATCCCGCGTGCGAGAAGATCTCGGCCGCGTGGATGCGCCGTTTGGTGGGAAACGCGCTCGATGCCGTGCAGGGCTGCTACGATCCGCTGCCGCTCGATCTGCGCGTGCGGTATCGGCTCATGGCCCGCGGCGCCGCGCTGTCGTGCATTCATTTCCCGCATACCATGGAGGAGGCCGCCGAAGCGCGCCGCCGCCTGGTGTACGAGGAGCTGCTGCTGCTCGAGCTCGCGCTTATGTCGCAGGCCGCGCAGCGCACCGCCGGCGCGCAGCCGACGGCGCATGTGGTGGACGGTCCGTGCGCGGCGGCGCTCGACTGCGTCATGCCGTTCACCCTTACCGAAGAACAGCAGCAGGCCCGCGCCGATATCCTTGCGCGCATGGCGGCGCCCGAGGCGGCCAACCACATGCTGCTCGGCGACGTGGGCACGGGCAAGACCGCCGTCGCGGCCTTCGCCCTTGCCGCGGTGGCCGACACCGGCACCCAGGCGGCGCTCATGGCGCCCACCGAGGTGCTCGCGCGCCAGCATGCCGCGTCGCTGGGGAAGTGGTTCGACGAAGTGGGCGTCACCTGGGGCCTGCTCACGGGCTCCACGCCCGATGATGAGCGTGCCCGTCTGCTCGAAGGTGCAGCCGACGGCGGCATCTGCGTGCTCATCGGCACGCATGCCCTGCTCGAGCCCGATGTGCGCTTCAAGCGCCTCACGCTCGCGGTCATCGACGAGCAGCAGCGCTTCGGCGTGGAGCAGCGCGCGGCGCTTCTTTCCAAGGGCGAAGCCCCCGATGCGCTCTACCTGACCGCCACGCCCATTCCCCGTACGCTTGCGCTGGCGGTGTTCGGCGATATGACGCTGTCCTATATCAAGCATCGCCCCAACGACTCGGCCCGCCGCACCACGCATGTCGTGTCGAAGGTCGACCAGGGCAGGGCCTACGATGCGGCGCGCGAGGCGCTTGCGCGCGGCGAGCAGGTGTACGTGGTCTGCCCGCTTATCGGGCAGGATGCCGAAGCGCGCGATAAGCGGGCCGGCGGCCGGGGCAGGGAAGCCGACGAGGAAGCCTACGAGTTCGCGTCCATCAGCATCGAGTCGGACGCCGATTTCGCCGGCGATAACGTCACGGCGGCAACCAAGGAGGCGTCCTACCTGCAGCAGACGGTGTTCGCCGATTGGCACGTGGAGTTGTTGCACGGGCGCATGAAGCCCGCCGACAAGGACGCCGTCATGGGCCGGTTCCGCGACAATGAAACGCAGGTGCTCGTGGCGACCACCGTCATCGAGGTGGGCGTGGACGTGCCCAACGCCACGGTCATGATCGTCATGGACGCCGACCGTTTCGGGCTCTCGCAGCTCCATCAGCTGCGCGGGCGCGTGGGCCGCGGCGAGAAGCCGGCGCAGGTGTTTTTGGTCTCCACTTCGAAATCCGAGCAGTCCCTGGCGCGCTTGGCCGCCATGGAGCGCACCGATGACGGCTTCGAGCTGGCGAAATACGACTTGTCGCTGCGGCGCGAGGGCGACATCCTGGGCAATCGGCAAAGCGGGGCGAGCGCGCTGAAGCTCGTCAACATCGTGCGCGACGAGCGGGTCATCCAGGCCGCGCACGCCGATGCCGCCGCCATCATGGCGGTCGACCCCGGGCTTGCCGAGCCCGATCACCAGGCGCTCGCGTTCGAGCTTCGCCGCACGTTTCCCGAGCAGGCGCCCGCAAGATAGCCGATACGTTTCGAGCCGCGCCCTATGACGGCGCGGTTCCAGAAAGAGGTAGGTATGAGGATCATCGCAGGTCAGTTCCGCGGTCGAATGCTGGCCGCACCTAAAGGCGACGGCACCCGTCCCACCACCGACCGCGTGCGCGAGTCGCTCATGAGCGCCGTGTTCAGCCAGCGCGGCGGCTTCGAGGACGCCGTGGTGCTCGACGCGTTCGCCGGGTCGGGCGCGCTCGGCCTGGAGGCCCTGTCGCGCGGCGCAGCTCGCGCGGTATTCTACGAGTACGCCCCCGAGGCGGCGAAGGTCGTGCAGAAAAACGTGGCGAATCTGGGCCTCGAGCCGGCCCGCGCCACCGTCACGCGCGCCGACGTCATCGAGCGCGCCCCGCAGTTCGCCCGCCCGCCGTTCGACCTGATCTTCCTGGATCCGCCCTATGCCTACGACGCCATGGCGGTGCTCGGCATGGTGGCGGGTTTGGTGGATCGCGGCGTGGCAGCCCCCGACGCCATCGTGGTCTACGAGCATTCCCTCGCCGGCAACGATGCAGCAGCCCTGGCCGCCGCCGAGCTGGGCTTCGAGCTTGCATCCCGCAAGAAGTACGGCGATACTACCGTGGACGTGCTGCGCGCCGGCGAGCGCGCCGCGTCCGATAACGACTAAGAAGGAGCAGCGTCATGAAACGCGCATTGACCCCCGGCACGTTCGACCCCATCACCTCGGGGCATCTCGACGTCATCGCCCGCGCCTCCCAACTGGTGGACGAGGTCGTGGTCGCCGTCGCCGATTCCCAGAAGAAAGGCCCTCTGTTCACGCTCGAGGAGCGCGTCGAGCTGGTCCGTCAAGCCACCGCGCATCTGCCCAACGTGCGCGTGGAGCCCTTCAAGGGCCTGCTCGTCGATTTCGCCAAGGAGCTTGACGCCACCGTGGTGGTCAAGGGCCTGCGAGCCATCACCGACTTCGAGTACGAGTTCCAGATGACGGCCATGAACTATCAGCTTTCCCCGCAGCTCGAGACGCTGTTCATCATGTCCCCGCCGCAGTACATGTACCTGTCCAGCTCCATCGTGCGCGAGATTTCCAAGATGGGCGGGGATATCCAGCAATTCGTGCCCCCGTGCGTCTACGAGGCGCTCAAGAAGAAGTACGCGAACCTGCAGTAGGGCGGATGCCTACGCCGGCTCTTTCGCCGGCGGGCGAGGATCTGCCGTGGTGCCGCCCTTGCGTAGGGCCGTTGCCGCCTGTTCGAATCCGGGCGGGCGATGCGTTTGCCGGCATCGCGTCCTTGTGCTGGGCCGATGCGCCTCGCCCGTGCTTGGGCGGGGCGCATCGTATGTGCATGCTTTGTTCTTAAAGCGCAAGCGGTAGGTGGCATGCTATTATGGTTATCCGCATGCGTGGCCTTATGCCCGTGTGCCTAAACGCAGTTTTCAAACGCAGCAAGCCTGGGTGGAAGGATCATCATGGACGAAACAGGGGTTCTGGGGCTTTTGGAAGAGCTCTCGATTCTGCTTGAGGACTCTAAGCCGGTGTTCGGCAAGGGCAACCTGCGCCAGGTGGATATCGCTGCAGCTTTCGAGATCATGGACGAGATCCGCGACACGTTCCCCAGCGAGTTCTCGCAGTCGCGCCAGATCGTGCGCGAGCGTCAAAGCCTGCTCGATGATGCCGAGGCCGAGGCCAACCGCATGATCGAGGATGCGCGCAGCCAGGCGATGACCATCGCCTCCGAGCAGGAGATCGTGCGCATCTCCCAGCAGCAGGCCGACCAGCTGGTCGCCGATGCGCGCGAGCTCGAGCGCCAGACGCGCGCCGGTGCGGAAGATTACGCCGACGAGGTGTTCGGCCACGTCGAGCAAAGCCTCGATACGCTGCTCAACAACGTGCGCCGTTGCCGCGACCGTCTCAACGCCAACGCCATGGCGCAGGGTCGCCAATAATGGACGCCGTGAAGTTCGAGGTCCCGCCGGAGCTCTTCGTTACCACGGAGAGCTCCTCTTTTGCAGGGCAGCTTGCCTTGGGGGCGCTTGAGGCGGGCCCCGATACCTATACGTTCTCGCAGCCCGTGGACTGGAACGTCACCGTCACCAACACCGGTGACGCGCTTCTGGTCATGGGCAGCGCCCGCGGCACGGCAACGGTCGCGTGCGCACGCTGCCTGGATGACTTCCAGGTGGACCTCAACGGGGAAGTGGAAGGCTACTTCCTGCTCTCCGAGGACGGTCCGGCTCCCGAGGACATGGACGACGACGAGTTCGAGGTGCTCGGCGCCGACAAGATCCTCGACCTGGAGCCGCTTATCATCGCCGCGCTTCTGGTGGAGGCGCCGCTCGTGCCCCTGTGCCGAGAGGACTGCGCCGGCTTGTGTGCGCAGTGCGGTGCCAACCTCAACGAGGGGCCGTGCGCGTGCTCCGCTCAGCCCGACGACGGCCTGCCGCGCATGTCCGACGGCCGCGTCAGTCCTTTCGCCGCTCTGAAGGACCTGGATCTGGGCGAGTAGCAGCCCGGATTATGGAACCTGCATGGGTTTGTGTGCGCCTGGCGAACAGGCACTTGCATGCGCAGGAACACTTTGGTAGTATATCGCTTCGCGTGTTTACCAAGCGAACGAGCGAGCGCCACGCGCGCCCGACATAAAGCAAGGAGATAGATCATGGCAGTACCTAAGCAAAAAATGGGCCGCGCCCGCACTCATGCACGTCGTAGCACCAACGACAAGATCGCAGCCCCTTCCCGTTCCGTGTGCCCGCAGTGCGGCGAGGCTAAGCTTCCCCACCGCGTGTGCCCGAACTGCGGCTTCTACAAGAACCGCGAGGTCATCGAGACGGAGTAACGCCGTCACAGCGTGCAATTGCAACTTGAAGCCTCTCTGCGGCGCCATTGGCGCAGAGAGGCTTTCTTGCGTTTAGCAGCGCCGTCCGCTCGGCGCGCAACGCCTGCTAGGGAAAGGGTGTCAACATGACAGACAACGTCACCATCGCAGTGGATGCCATGGGCGGCGACAACGCCCCCGAGGTCGTGCTCGAAGGCGTGGCGGCGGCGCTTGCCGCCGATGAGGGGCTTACCGTCATCTTGTGCGGTCCCGCCGACGTGGTCGAGCCGTTCGCCGCGCAGCATGCCCGCTGCCGCGCGCAGGTTGCCGCCGAGGTCATCGAGATGGCCGAGCATCCCGCGCAGGCCGTGCGCAAGAAGAAGGACAGCTCCATCGTGGTGGGCTGCCGCCTGGTCAAGGACGGCCAGGCCCAAGGTTTCTTCTCCGCCGGTTCCACGGGCGCATGCCTGGCGGCCGCCACGCTGGTCATGGGGCGCATCAAGGGCATCTCGCGCCCGTGTTTAGCCACGGTCGTGCCCAGCCCCGTCCGTCCCATCGTGTTGTGCGACGTCGGCGCCAACGCTGATTGCAAGCCCGAGTACCTGGTGCAGTTCGCCCAGATGGGCAGCGTGTACGCGCAGAAGATCTTGGGCTACGAGTCGCCCAAAGCCGCGCTTCTCAACATCGGCGAGGAGGACACCAAGGGCAACGCGCTTGCTCAGGAGGCCCACCAGCTCATGGCCAAGCGCCTGACCAACTTCGCCGGGAACTGCGAGGGGCGCGATGTGCTCGGCGCGCAGTACGAAGTGGTGGTCACCGACGGGTTCACCGGCAACGTGTGCCTGAAGACCATCGAGGGCGCCTCGAAGGTGCTGTTCAGCGCCATCAAGGACGCCATGATGTCCACCACGAAGGGCAAGATCGGCGCTCTGTGCGTCAAAGACGGCCTGAAGGGCCTGAAAGGCCAGGTGTCGCCCGACACCTACGGCGGCGCCCCGCTCCTCGGCGTGAAGGGCGCCTGCATCGTCGGGCATGGAAGCTCGGGTGCGCTGGCCATCGAAAACGGTGTGCTCACCACGGCGCGCGTGGTGCGCCAGGGCGTTTCTGAAATAATTCAGCACATGGCCCAGACTGGAAACGGCTCGGATACAATCAAGTAGCACCATAAGGGCCAGCCGCTTTATGCGGTATGGTCGTATCATCATCGATTCTCATTCATACCGGTTTCGGAGGTTGCATGACCTTTACAGAAGAACAAGCCTCAAAACTGCAGAGGGCGGAGGAGGTTCTGGGCTACTCGTTTTCCAACAAGCAGCTCATCTTGTCCGCCATCACGCACCCTTCGGCCACCGAAGGCCGTGCGGTGAAGTATTCCTACGAGCGCCTGGAGTTTCTGGGCGACTCCATCCTGGGCGCCATCGTCGCCGACGTCGCCTTCGAGCGCTTCCATGAGCTCGACGAAGGCGGTCTGACGCGCATCAAGGTGGCGCTCGTGTCGGGTGCAAGCCTGTCCGATGTGGCGTCGGGCCTTGGTTTCGCCGACATCATCGTGTTCGGATCCTCGGAGACGGGCACGGGCAAGCGCGGCCTGCATTCCGCGCTCGAAAACGTCTACGAGGCCGTGGTGGCCGCGTTGTACCTTGACGGCGGCGTGGAGGCGGCGCGCGATTTCATCTATCGCACGCTTATCCCGCGCATGTCCGAGGACATGGCGCTCGAGCCGGAGAACCCCAAAAGCGCGCTGCAGGAGCGCCTGCAGGAAGACGGCATCACGCCCACCTATAAGCTGGTGGAAACGCAGGGCCCGCCGCATGACCGCACGTTC
>JAUNWR010000024.1:15526-22803 GCA_030540215.1 Coriobacteriia bacterium
TCGCCCAGGTGTTCGCGGGCAATCAGGGTCTGGCGCGCGGAACGGGCCGCACGAAGAAGGAAGCGGAAAGCCAGGCGGCGAAGTCCACGCTGTCGCGTCTCGGCGAGTTTTTCGGTTTGGGCATGGACGAGCAGGCCCGCGCCGAGAAGGCCGCCGCGGCCAAGCAGGCCAAGGCCGACAAGGCTGCGGCCCGTGCCGAGGAGAAGGCGCGCAAGAAGCACGAGCGCGAGCTGCATAAGAGCATGAAACAGGGCTAACGCATGTACTTGAAGTCGCTCGTGCTCAAGGGCTTCAAGTCGTTCGCCGACAGAAGCGCGCTTTCCTTGGAGCCGGGCATCACCGCCGTGGTGGGTCCGAACGGCTCCGGCAAATCCAATATCTCCGATGCCGTGCTGTGGGTGCTTGGCGAGCGCAACGCCAAGCATCTGCGCGGCCAGGCTATGGAAGACGTCATCTTCGCAGGCTCGTCGGCCCGAAAGGCCACGGGCCTTGCCGAGGTTGAGCTGGTGCTCGACAACTCCGACGGCAAGCTGCCGGTCGACTTCAACGAGGTTTCCATCACGCGCCGCATGTATCGAAGCGGCGAAAGCGAGTATCTCATCAACGGCAGCGTCGCGCGCCGCATGGACGTGCTCGACATCCTGCACGATTCCGGTCTGGGCACCGGCACGCATTCGATCATCGGCCAGGGCAGCCTGGACTCCATCCTGCAATCCAAGCCCGAGGACCGCCGCGCGCTCATCGAGGAAGCCGCCGGCGTGCTCAAGCACAAGCAGCGCAAGGCGAAAAGCGAGCGCAAGCTGGCAGCCATGGACGCCACGCTCGCGCGCGTGCGCGATGTGGCGGGCGAGGTGGGCCGCCAGCTCGGACCACTGGAGCGCAAGGCGAAGAAGGCCCGCGCTTACCAGGAACTCTCCGGGCAGCTTACCGACGTCAGCCTGGCCTTGGCCGTCGACGACCTGCGCTGCCTGCGTCAAAGCTGGGATGAGGCCTGCGCCGGCGAACATCAGCTGGTGGAGGACCTTCAGGCGCGTCACCAGGATATTTCCACGGCAGAAGCCGCCGCCGAGGCGTTGCAGGAGCAGATTCGCAAGCAAACCGAGAATGCAGGCGACTTGTCGCGCAGCTATCAGCGTGCGTCGTCGGCAGTCGAGCGCTTCGACGGCGCCGTGCTGCTGCTGCACGAGAAGCGCCGCGGGGCGCAGGGCCTTGAGGCCGATGTGCGCGTGAAGCTGGAGTCGGGTCGCGCTAAGCGCGCCGAGGCCGTTGCCGAGCGCGAGCAGGCGGCGGCGCAATTCGAGGCGGTTCGTCGCGACCTTGCCGCAGCGCAGGCCGCCGTCGAGCGCCTTGAGGCGTCGCGCCGCGAGAACGCCCAGGCCCGCCGCAGCGTGGAAGATGAGCTTGAAGACCTCAAGCGCCAGGGCCGCGCCGACGATCGCGCTTCCGAGGACGCGCGGCGCCGCCTGTCGCAAACGCAGGAGGCGCTGGCCAACGGCCTGGCCCATGCCAAGTTGGTGGAAGGGCGCGCCAAGGAGCTCGAGCTGGCGCTCGGCCATGCCGAGGAGCAGGCTCAAAAGCTCGAGGATGCCCGTGCGGTCGCCCAGCGTTCGCTCGATGATGCCCAGCAGGCCGAGTCGCAGGCGCGCGGCGCCGTTGCCGCGGCCATTAAAGAGCGCGATGCCGCCCGTGCCGCGCTCGATGATGCGCATCGCCAGGTCACCTCGCTCGAAAGCCGCATTTCCGCGCTCGAAGAGGTAGAGCGCGCATCTGCCGCAGCCGGGCCCGCCCGCGCATGGCTCATCGACCATGCGCGCATCTCCGGCCAACAGCTCGAGCCCCTGGCCCGCGCTGTGCGCGCGCCGCAGGGCTTCGAGGCGCTTGTGGAGCATCTGCTCTCAGGTGATGCCGAGGCGCTTATGGCCCCTTCGACCGATGCTGCGGCCGACCTTGCGGGCAGCGTGATGGAAAGCGGTCGCGACGGCAAGGTGTCGCTGCTTCCCGCCGGAGGCATGCGCTCCGGCGCCCCCGCGCGCCAGGCCGTGCAGGCCTGCGGCGGCACGGCGCTTGTGGACATGCTGGAATACCCCGAGCAGGCCGCGCCCACGGTGGAGGCCTTGCTCGGCGACGTGGTGGTATGCGACACGTTCGAAGCGGCGCGTCAGGCTCAGGCCGTGCGCTTGCGGGAGGGTGCGGCCGCCCCTGTGCGCTTTGTGTCGGCCGATGGGTGCATCGCCTGGCCTAGCGGCAAGCTTACGGTGGGCACGGTGGACGCCGGTGCCGAGGGCGCCTTGGCCCGCGCGCGACAGCTCGACGAGCTGCGCGCATCGCTTCGCATCGCATCTGAACAGCATAAGGAAGCCGAGCAGACGGAGCGCCAAGCCGAGGAGGCGTTGCGTGCCGCTCAGGCAGAAAGCCTGCAGCTTTCCCAGCAGCTGGCCGAGCGCCGCGGAGCCGCGCAGGCGGCGTCGGCCGAGGCCAAGCGCGCCGCCGATGCGCTCGCGTCCACGCGCCGCGAGTTCGCTGATGTGGAGCGTCAGCGCCAGCAAGCGGATAAGACGGTCGCCGAGGCGCGCCCTAACGTCGACAAGCTTGAGGCGCAGCTGGCCGAGCTTGCGCAAGCGGCCCAAGCCCGTGCCGTGCGCACTGAGGAGCTTGAAGCCAAGGTGGTGCCGCTTCGCAAAGAGGCGGCGCAGCTGCGCGACGGTCTTTCCGAAGCCAAGCTCTCGGCTGCCACGCTGCGCGAGCGCGACACCTATACCACGCGCATCGTGGACGCCCGCGGCCGCGACGTGGCCGCGGTGGACGCCGCCGAGGACGAGCTGAAAAGCCAGCTGGCACGCAAGATCGTGGCGCAGCGGCGCATTGCGCCGCTTCTGGCGGTGTTCGAGGAGCTCACCGCAAGCGCCCGTCGCTGGACGCATGACCTTGAGCAGCAGGCCCAGCAGGCGCAGGATTCCTCCGCCGGGCTGCATGCGCAGGTCACCGCCGCGCGCGAGCAGGCTAAAGCCGCTCACGACGCTTACGATGACGTGAACGCCCGTCTGTCGGCCGCCCGCGTGGAGAAGGGGCGTCTGGAGGTGCGCGTCGATGCTGCCGTCAACTCCATCGTGCAGGATATGGGCGTGCCGCTTGAGACGGCGCTTGCGCTTCCGGAGCTTGACGACCGCGGTGCCGCCGAGGAAAACGCGTTCAAGCTGCGCCGCCGCATCGCCAACATGGGCGCCATCAACCCCGATGCCGCCCAAGAATACGAGCAGCTGCGCAGCCGCTACGATTACCTGGCGGCCCAACTGGCCGACCTCGATGGCGCACGGCGAAGCCTCGCCAAGATCGTTCACGTCATCGATGCGCGCATGAAAGACGACTTCGTCAGCACGTTCAACGCGGTCAACGACAACTTCCGCAGCATCTTCGCCACCTTGTTCCCGGGCGGCTCGGCCGAGCTCATCCTCACCGACCCCGATGACCTTGAGAACACCGGCGTGGAGGTCAGCGCGCAGCCGGCGGGTAAGCGCATCACGAAGATGATGCTCATGTCCGGCGGCGAGAAGTCGCTCACCGCGCTTGCGCTGCTGTTCGCGGTCTATCGCATCCGCAGTGCGCCGTTCTACATCCTCGACGAGGTTGAGGCGGCGCTCGACGACAGCAACCTGCGCAGGCTCACGGCGTATCTGCAGTCCATCCGCAACGACACGCAGCTCATCATGATCACGCACCAGCGCCGCACCATGGAAATGTCCGACGTGCTGTTCGGCGTGTCCATGCAGTCCGACGGCGTCACCAAGGTGATCAGCCAGAAGCTCGACCACGCCCTGAAGTACGCGGAATAGGGAAGGCATCGCGTCGGGCATCGCGCTGAGTTGCGGTGGCGTTGGGCGTGATGCTGGGTGCCTTCTGGCGGGGAGGCATAGACCCTTCTCGAGGTTCCGGGCCTTCGGAATCACGGGGTATGAGGTCGTTAGGTGCGATGTCTCCAAAAGCGAATAATATGCATAAGGACAGGGCCGGTTACCGATTGTAACCGGCCCTGTCCCCGTGTAATTCGTGTTCGCCGGCTGCTTGGGATGCCGAGGGCGCGGCAGCAGGGTATACTTCTTCCCGAATCAAACGCGCGATGCGCTGGGCATGCTTGCAGACCGACTTGCAGGCATGCCGTCGGGTTGGGTCATAGCTGACCTGCCGAGCTCAGGCCGGCTTGCGGGAATGCGATCGGCCGACGGCGTCGCCGGGCATCGTGCACTATGCGACGGTTTGCGACACAAGGGGAGCAACATGGGATTTTTCGACCGCATCAGCCAAGGGCTGCAACGTTCTCGCGACAAGTTCAAGGAGGAGATGAACGTCCTCCTCGACCGCGGTCCCGACCTTGACGAGGAGTTCTGGGACGGCCTGGAGGAAACGCTCATCCTGGCCGACATCGGCGGAGCGGCGGCGTGCGACATCGTGGAGAACCTGCGCGACCAGGCCACGCGTAAGGCGCTTCCCGATGCCTATGCCGTGCTCGACATGCTCAACGACCAGATCGCCGACACCTTCACCGAAGGCGGTCAGGAAATCCTCGGCGGCGACCCGGCGTGCGTGCTGTTCGTCGGCATCAACGGCACGGGCAAGACCACCACGGTGGGCAAGCTTTCCAAGGAAGCGCACGACGCTGGCCGCAAGGTCATCCTGGGCAGCGCCGACACGTTCCGTGCCGCAGCCATCGAGCAGCTCGAGGTGTGGGCGCGCCGCGCCGACGTGGAGATGGTCACGCGCGAGCGCGGCGCCGATCCGGCAAGCGTGTGCTACGACACCATCGAGCGCGCCGAGGCCGAAGATGCCGACCTGGTGCTCATCGACACCGCCGGGCGCCTTCACACCTCGGCAGATCTTATGCGTGAGCTGGCGAAGGTCGTCAACGTGGTGCGCAAGCGCTCGAAGCTGCCCGTCTACACCGTGCTCGTCATCGACGCCACCACCGGTCAGAACGGCCTGCAGCAGGCGCGCGAGTTCAACCGCGAGCTCGAGCTGGACGCGCTTATCGTCACGAAGCTCGACGGCACGGCCAAGGGCGGTATCGCGCTTGCCGTCAGCCACGAGCTTGAGCTGCCCATCATCAAGATCGGCGTGGGCGAGGGCCTTGACGACCTGCGCGATTTCGACGCCCATGATTTCGCACGCGCTCTCGTCGGCGCGTTCGACCAGCGTCAGGCATAGCCGCCATGGATACCTCGGCTTGCATCGAGCAGGTGTACCACGCGCCCGACGTGTATCTTGTGCAGGTGCCCTTCGAGAACATCTCCACCTCCGCCACCAATTGCTACGTCATCATGGACCAGGGCGAAGCGCTTGTGGTGGATACCGGAGCGCCTTCCGATGAGGGCGCGAAGGTGCTGTCGGACGCCCTCGACGAGCTGGGCGTGGACCGCGGCCGCGCCAAGTGGTTCCTTACGCACTTCCACCTGGACCATGCCGGCCTGATCGACCGCGTGGTTCCCGAGGGCGCGCCGCTGTTCGTGGGCGGCGTCGAGCTGGGCGAGGCGCGCGTCACGCGCACCGGCGTGTTCGTCGATGCGCTCACGCGGACGTATCGCCAGCAGGGCGTGGCGCTGTCTGACGCCACCACGGCCGCGCGCTTGGGCATCGAGCAGCCTCTATTCGACCCGCAGCGCCTGCGGACGGCCTTCGTGCGCGGCGGCGACACGGTGACGGTGGGTCGCTATGAGCTTCAAGTCGTGGAAACGCCCGGCCACACGCCCGGGCATCTGTCGTTGTTCGAGCCGCAAAGCCGTATCCTGTTCGGCGGCGACCACGCGTTGTTCGTCATCAGCCCTTCCATCGCGCTGTTCCCGCGCGAAGGCGACGGGCTGCAGGCATACCTTGACAGCATCAAGCGCGTGCAAGACCTGCATATCTCGCAGCTGTTCCATTCGCATGGCCCCATCCGCCCTGATTTCGAGCAGCGCCTCGATTGGCTGGCCCAGCATCACTTGAAGCGCCTTGACGAGGTGCGCGGCATCGTCACGCGCAACCCGCGCTTGTCGGGGTATCAGATCATCCGCGCTATCAGGTGGAACGTGCCCTTCGACGACTGGGAGGACATCCCCATCATGCAGCGCTACATCATGCTCACCCAGGGCATCGTCTATCTCAAGCACCTCGTGGCCGACGGCAGCATTGCGGCGAAAACCTACGGCGACGGCATCCAGCTCTACGAATCCGCAAAGTAAACGGCGGTCATCGCAGTAGGTGGCGCGATTGAGCTAGCAGGAGCTTACCGTGAACACGCCTCCGTCCCCTGTTCACGCTAAGCCTCTGCGCCTGCGTCTCGACTGTTTCGCCTTTGCAAGTTGGATTCTGATTCTTTCGAAGCGGGCCCTTATGGGCTCGCTTCGCTGTTTTGCCGGCCGAAGGTTTCCGCCTGCCGCCCTTCGACTATAATCCAAAAGATTGTAAGCACACGTGACACGCAAGAAGAGGCGCTTCATGTTCGATAACCTTTCCGATCGCCTGCAAGGCATCTTCTCGGGCCTGCGCGGCAAGGGCCGCCTGACCGAGGACGACATCAACACCGCTATGCGTGAGGTGCGCATGGCCATGCTCGAAGCCGACGTCAACTTCAAGGTGGTCAAGCAGTTCGTGGCGCGCACGAAGGAGCGCTGCCTTGACGCCGAGGTGCTCGACTCCCTGTCCCCGACGCAAAACGTCATCAAGATCGTAACCGACGAGCTCACCGAGCTGCTCGGCCGCACCGATAGCAAGCTGGTGCTCTCCAGCCGCATCCCCAACGTCATCATGCTCGTGGGCCTGCAGGGTTCCGGTAAAACCACCGCGGCCGCCAAGCTGGCGTACCGTCTGAAGCAGGAAGGCCACAGCCCGCTGCTGGCCGCCTGCGACGTCTACCGTCCCGCCGCAGCCGATCAGCTGGAAACGCTTGGCAATGAAATCGGCGTGCGCGTGTTCCGCGGCGACGGCAAGGACCCGGTGGCCATAGCCAAGGGCGGCGTGCAGGACGCCATCGACAACCTGCGCGACGTGGTCATCGTCGACACGGCGGGTCGCTTGCACGTCGACGAGCAGATGATGGAAGAGGCCCAGGCCATCAAGTCCGCGGTCAAGCCCGACCAGATCCTCATGGTCGTCGACGCCATGACCGGCCAGGACGTGGTCAACGTGGCCGCAGCCTTCTCCGAGCGCGTCGATTTCGACGGCGTCATCATGTCGAAGATGGACGGCGACGCCCGCGGCGGCGGTGCGCTTTCCATTCGCGAGGTCACAGGCAAGCCCATCAAGTTCAT
>JAUNWR010000025.1:0-22451 GCA_030540215.1 Coriobacteriia bacterium
CGATTCCTATCTTCAAAAAAATGCAGTTTATAGTGATTCCTATTTGCAGAAAAGTGCAGAATTCAGCTGATGCTATTTCCAGATTCGTGCATTAGCGCTGGTAAAGCCGTTGGTAAGCGATAGCTATATTGCGGGTGCGATGAGGTGCTTGGCGGTGCGAAGGTTACACTGCTAAGCGCCTTGCGTATGCGCGGGCGGCCGACCCCGACGGCGTCGTGGACCGCGAGCAGCTGGCGAAATCGTTCGCCAGCTGCTAAAGGCTGCGAAGGTGCTGGCCGCCCGGGGCTTCCGCGTCTACTTCTTCGCCGTCTTATCCCAGCAGGTTGGGTAGCAGGTAGAGCAGGGCTACCAGCGCGCAGCCGATGGCGGCCGCGGCGATCCAGATGTGGAACTCGCGGTCCATCTTGGCGCGCTCATCGGGTGTGGGCTCGCTGGTGTCCTGCACGGCGTTCACGTCGATGGCGCGCGTGCCGTACACCTTCGCACACACTGCGTAGATGACCAGGCCCACCACGCAGTAGATCACGCCGGTGACCAGGGCGTCCGTGTCAAGCTGCGTCATCATGACCAGGTAGATGACGATGCTGATCACCGCGCCGGGCACCATGCCGCGCACCTTGAACGGGCGCTTTAAATCAGGCAGCTTGCGGCGCAGGCCCAGGCACGCCACCATGCCGATGACGTAGTAGAACAGGTCGGCGAACAGGGAAAGCGACGCGATGTAGTCCAGCGTGCTCGTTGCCACCAGCGCCACCGTGAGCACGCCGAGCGTGATGACAGCCACATAGGGCGTGCGGTATTTCGGGTGCAGCTTGGCGAACACGGCGGGCAGGCTGCCGTCGCGGGCCATGGTGAACAGGTAGCGCGGCGGCACCGCGATGGATGCGTTCAGGGTGGAGAAATCGCCGCCGAAGGCCACGCCCAGCGCCAGCAGCGCAAGCGGCAGGCCCAGGATGCCGGCGCTCATCATGGCCTCGGCGTAGGGCGCGGACGACTCGGCCACGGCGGCAAGCCCGTCGGCGGGCACGATGCCCACGAGGAACCACTGGAAAAGGGCGTTCACCACGAAGATGATGAACGGCGAGAGCATCATGGCGCGGGGGATGTTGATCTGCGGGTGGCGGATCTCCTCGCCCATGGCGCAGCACGTCTCGAAGCCGGCGAAGCACCACCAGATCATGGCGACGGCGGCGATGAACCCGCCGGTGCCCAGGTCGCCCATGAAGTCGGGCGCGGTCACGAAGTTCGGCAGCTGCACGTTGGGGATCATGGTGAGGAACCAGATGGCGGCAACGCCCCAGAAGAAGAACATGAAGCCGTTCTGCAGCTTGCCCGTCAGCTCCACGCCGCGCACGTTGGCGATGATGAACGCGACCAGCGCGATGATGGCGATGACCACGTCGTCGACGGGAAGCTCTATGCCGAACGCCAGGAAGATGGTCTTGAAGTAGTAGCTGAACGCCAGGGCCTCGCCGCCGGTGACGGCGATGAGCGACATGATGAAGTTCCATCCGGCGAGAAAGCCCGCGGGGCGACCCAGGCCCAGCGACGCGTACTGGTACGTGCCGCCGGCGAAGGGCAGCGCCGCGCCCATCTCGCCGTACATGAGCGCCGGGTAGATGCTGATGAGCGCCGCAAGCGCGGTTGCCAGGACCACGAACGGACCCATCTCGCCCACGACGTTGCCGCCGGTGGTGAACAGGCCGACGCCGATGACGGTGCCGGCGGTGATGGTGATGGCCTCGCGCAGGCCGAGCGTGCGCTTAAGGCCGACGGCGGGTGCTTCTTGCGCGCCGCCTGTGTTCGGCTGGTTGCCCATGGGCGTTCCTTTCAGCGTGCCGACCGCGCAGGCGGGCCGGCGCGCTGTCGCATGCCCGATGCTTATCGGGCATGCGACAGCGCCATGTGGATACGATGAAATCACTTTAGCACTCTACCGTAGTAAAGCAATAGGGATTTTGGAACGGCAGATTATTCGCCACACACTATTTCGAAACGCAAATAATCATCAACAAGAATATACACACATTGAAATATCCCCAACCTGCTATAGAATACAAAAGACGTAGGTTATAGCTACGCGTGGATAAACGCGGTCGAGATGGAATAAGGGGACGCTTCGCACGATGGCTTGGCTAAAGGATAAGGGGCTTGGGTGCTTGGCGGCGGTGCTGCTGAGCCTTTCGCTGGTTGCGGGGCTGATGCCCGCACCCGATGCATTCGGCGCCGATGCTGGTTCGGGCTCCGCCGGCGGGTCGCCTGCCACCGCTCCGGCAACACCTTCCCAGTCCGCGCAGCAGCCCTACATCGCCGATGTTTCCATCTGGTCGCACGAATCGGGCGCCACGGTCGGCGTCGCCTCCAGCCCCAGCTCGGCGATCGCCGGGCGCATCTCCGCGAAGGGCGGCACGCTGTGGTTCGACAACGTGGCCTGGTGGAACGACGGCACGAGCGTGGCGAACCAAAGCTACGTCAGCTGGTCGGTGTCCGACCCTTCCATCGCCACCATCTCGCCCGGCGGCATCCTGACCGCGGTGGGCGACGGCATCGTGGCCGTGACGGCCACCGCTACGGCGAACACGCAGGGCGGCGCGCCCCTTGCCTGCACGATATACGTCGAGGTGACCGGGCAAACCGATGCACGCTACGTGTCCGGCATCCGCATCGCGGGCCCCGATGGAGCGGAGCTGTCGGGCCCCTACGTCCTTGAGCAGGACTTATCCACGGCTACGGCCCAGTTCTACGCCCTGGTCGACGTGGTCGACCCGGCAACGGGGGCCACGAAGACGTATTCGACGCAAAACGGTTCCATCGCCTCGCAAACCGGTGATATCGCCGACGTCACGTGGTACGTGGGCGACACCATCGCCGCCATCGACCAGACCACGGGCCTGTTCCGCCCGTCGCGCTATGGCATCGCGTCGATCTACTGCGCAAGCGCCGCGGGCCACGGCGGCGCCACGGTGACGGGCAGCGCGACGGTCAATACGAAGGACCCCACCGGCGGGGAGGTGCGGGACGATTACCATCCGCAAAGCTCCATCAAGGTGAAGGCATACTACGAGGAAGACCCGCCCGCCGACCTGCACGACGATTCCGATGAGCACTTCGTCATTAACAAGGAGTACTCGCTCGAGCAGCTTGAGGGCATGGGCACGGTGATCGCCACCTATACCGCGCTCAGCGACAGCGCCTACTACACCATGACCGGCCGCGGCGTGGCCCTATCGACGCTGCTCGAGGACGCGGGCGTGAACATCGCGGGTATGTCCCAGCTGAACTTCGGGACGGCGGACAACATCGACCGCCCTGTCAGCTCGGCGTTCATCTTCGATACGAACCGCTACTACTTCCCCAACATCGACATCGGCAGCTACGCGGGCGCCGTGCAGGTGTACCCGATCATCGCCTTCGAGAGCAATGAGATCAAAAACGCCGGCACCGACCCGAACTTGGACATGACCGAGGCGACGCGCTTCCGCCTGCTGTTCGGCTCCACGCCCGACGGCGGCACGTCGCAGTACCAGATCAAGTGGATCAACACGTTGTACGTGGTGCTGGCGGGCGGTCCTCCGGTGCAGCCTGGGAATGGCGAAAGCCCCGGCGGCTCGAACAGCGAAGGCGATCAGCCGGGCGGTGGCGGTATCTCCAACGGCGCGACCACCGGCGACGGTACCGGCTCGGGTGACGAGGGGAACGGCACCGGCTCGGGCATGGCCAAGGGCGACCAGGGCGGATCGAACGTGCAGGGTGGCTCCGATGCGGCCGATAACGCCGCCGAGGGCGCGCAGTCGGGTTCGGCCGGGCAGTCCGATACGGGGGCGCAGGCCTCTGCGGGCGACTCCGGCTCGGGCGCTCCGGCGTTCTCGGTGTATCAGATCCCCAACCCGAATGCTTCCGAAGTGGAGCGCACGGTGGAGCATGATAACCCCTTCAAGAAATACGCCGGCCCCTTGGGCGCGGCGGCCGTGGCGGCCGGCGCCGGGCAGACGGCTCTTTGGTATCGACGACAGGCAAGGCCGACGTCGCTGATATAGCGGTGCAACTCGGATTCGGAAAGGGAAGGAAAGGAGTGCAGCATATGCACGAAACGCAGCAGCATGCACAGCCGCCATCGCGCGGCTCGACGGCTCTGCATGCGAAGAAAAGAAGGAGGTTCTCGCGTAAGGCGATAGCGGCCGTGCTGGCTGCGGCCGTTGCCCTTGTTGCCGTTCCGGCGATCGCCATCGCGAACTCCTTCGCCGTCGACTACTCGTGGTACAAAGACGCCACGGGGTCGACGTACGTTATCAAGACGCCCGGTCAGTGGAACGCGTTCGCCAACCTGGTGAACGGGTCCGCCGACGAGGGCGAGGCGGGCACGGCCGTCGACTCGTTCAAGGGCAAGACCGTCGAGCTGGGCGGCGACCTGAACTTCTTCGGTCAGGACGTGTTGCCCGTGGGCGGCCAGGGCGGCCGCACGTTCGACGGCGCGTTCGACGGCAAGGACCATGAGATCGTCAACGTGAAGATCGATGCGCAGGGCGCAACCGCCAACGTCGGCCTCATCGGTGCGGCGGGCGAGGGCTCGAGCATCTCGAACGTGAAGATCAACAAAACGGTCAGTCTGACCATCGCCGCCACCGACAGCAAGAAGGCCATCGAGAACGTCGGCGTGCTGGTGGGCTCTTCGAAGGGCTCCATCTCCAACGTGTCCAACGCGGGCACGTTGACGGTTTCGCACACGATGGACCAAACGCGCGGCATCGTCTTCCCCATCAAGAACGTGGGCGGCGTGGCCGGTATCTGCACGGGCGACGTGACCGGCGTTTCGAACGCGGGTGCGGTTTCCGTGTCCGAGCCGGGCGTGCCGTACAAGGCCGATTCCGCCGACGCCGATTGGGAAGACCAGTCCATCCTGGCCATCAACATCGGCGGCATCGTGGGTAGCGCGGGCGACGTGGATTCCACCGTCGACAAGGCCGCGGGCACGGCGCACGGCACGATCTCGAACTGCAGCAACACGGGTTCGGTGAAGGTCGACACGCCCAAGACCAACGGCCTCGACCGCTTCGGCAACATGGTGTATTCGCAGTCCTCCAATGTGGGCGGCATCGCGGGCTACAGCCGCGGATCCATCGATAGCTGCACGAATTCCGGTTACCTGGATGCTCCGCATGCCTCGGGCATGGGCGGCATCGTGGGCGGCCTGCGCGCGAAGACCACCACCACGTCGTACTCGGGCAACTTCACGCAGGAAGGCTCCGACGACGGCATGGCGGCGGGCGCGGGCGCTCTTGCGGTGACGAACTGCACGAACTCCGGCAGTGTGTACGGTTACTCGTTCCCGGCCGGCATCGTGGGCCGCGCGGGCACGTATACCCAGATCTCGGGTTGCATCAACGATTCCGCGGCCACCATCTTGGGCAGCCGCGCCACCAAGCCGTTCCCGGCAGGCATCGTGGGCAGCAGCTACGGCACGGTCTCGTACTGCGGCAACCTGGGCACCATCGTGGCCGGCACCTGGGCCGGCCAGGGCGGCGCCATCACGCAGTCCGGCGGCTATTTCGCCTCCGGCATCGCGGGCAACCTGTCGAGCTTCACGAAGGACGTGGGTGGCGAGCAGCAGAACGCCTCGGGCACGCCCGAGGTGTACGGCTGCTACAACGCCGGCGCGGTGAAGGCCATCGACAACATGCGCCAGCGTGCGCTGGTGGGTGACAACGGCGGCTACGTGCACGATAACGTGGCGGTTGCGGGCCTGGTGTACAACGATCTTCTGGTGTACGGCATGTACGCCGACGACACCGAGACGTCCGGCGGCACCGTGTACAACAACGTGCTGCTCTCCGCGGAAGACTTCAAGGCGAACAACGCCTACGACCCCGCCAAGCAGGATAGCGTCTCGCGCTACAACCCCAACACCACCAACGCCATCGCCGTGCTGAACGTCGGCGCGGACAAGGACGGCTGGGGCACATACTGGACGAAGTCCGACGGCAAGGTCAACGGCGGCAACCCGGCGCTGAACTCCCAGGTCGACTGGCCTGCGACCGACCTTTCGGCCGCGACGGTGGAGTTCGCCGCGAACGCCCAGTACACCGGCTTGGCCGCAACGCCGAAGGCGACGGTCACGCTCAACGGCAAGCAGCTGCAGCAGGATACCGACTTCCGCGTCGTTCCGCAGGATGGCGCCGTCGAGGTCACGGCTGCCGATAGCAAACCCTACACCGCCAAAGTGCAGGGCATCGGCGCGTACTCCGGCGAGGCCGGCTCGTTCGCGTACGGCATCGACAAGGGCGACCTGGCCAACTGCACCGTCACCTTCGATACGAAGGTGTTCAACTGGACGGCGCAGGAGCCGGCGGCGGCCGGCGTGCACGTGAAGAACGCCGCAGGCCAGGAGATTGATTCCAACGAGTACGCGTTCGCCTTCGACCAAAGCGATAAGAACCTGTCGAACATCGACGCGTCCGGCAACGCCACGACCGAGGACACGGGCAAGAAGGGCGCCGTCAACGCGAAGAAGTACGCCATGGTGGTGACCGCCGCGGCCGATTCCGAGCACTTCACCGGCCAGGCCGGCGGCACGTTCTCCATCAAGACGGCCAAGATCGCGTGGGACAAGGACGCCGAGAAGCTCAAGCAGAACGCCTATCCGACGTCGGTTTCCTATGACGGCAGCATCATCAGCTTCCCCAAGGAAAGCGATACCGCGGATAACATCGCGTGGGATTCCATGACGCTGCGCGCCGATCTTTCCCCCGAGCATCAAAACGACGGTCTGTTGACGGTGTCGTACACGGGCAAGAGCATCAAGCCTGCGGTCAACGACGTGGTGTACAAGGGCAAGTCCCTGAGGCTCGGCGTGGACTATAGGGTGGTCTACGGCGCCTCGCTGAACGAGGGCCAGGTCGTTGAGGCCGGCAAGGAGAATCTGGGCAAGGCCGGTGGCGAAGACTTTGGCTACGTGACCGCCCGTTACATCTCCGGCGGCAACTTCAGCAACTACGACAACATGAAGTTCAGGATCGTCGACCAGGGCGCCAAGCTCGACATCGCCGATGCCCAGGTCAAGGGCACGGACGACATCGTGTTCGAGCAGGGCGGCGTGTATACGCCCGTGACCGTGTGGTACGGCGGTTCGCAGCTGACGGAAGGCGCCGACTACACCATCGCCTATACGGACAACGATAAGCTTGGCACGGCCTCGTTCAAGATCGTGGGCACGGGCGCGTATACCGGCGAGAAGTCCGGCACGTTCAAGCTGGTCGAGGGCACGCCGTACGAGCTGCAGTATGCGTTCAACGCCGACGGCACCGCCACGGTGACCGGCGTCGAGTACAACGGCGCGCTGGATGCGTTCGACCTGACCATTCCCCAGACGGTCGAGCATGACGGCAGGTCCTATACGGTGACCGCCATCGGCGACAAGGCGTTCGGCGGCCTGGCAAGCGATTTCTCCGGCTCGAAGGCAAACGAGTCGAAGGGCAAGATCGCTAGCGTAAGCGTTCCCGCAACGGTGAAGTCTCTGGGCACGTATGCGTTCGGCGCCTCCACCAGCGGCGATGCGTCCATGACGCAGCTGAAGTCCGTCACGTTCGCCGAGGGTTCGCAGCTTGAGACGATCGGCAACTTCGCCTTCGCCAAGACGGGCATCTCCGAGATCGTCATCTCCGCGGGGGTCAAGACCATCGGGCAGAACGCCTTCTCCGGCGACAACGGCGTGCTGAAGAGCGTGACGTTCATGAGCGAATCCGGCAGCATGCCTACGTTCGCCACCGATGTGCCGTCCAAGAGCTCGTTCTTCGGCGTGTACAACGTTACGGCGAAGGCCTATGACGGCACCGCCGCCGCAACGTTCGCGCAGGGCATGGTGGGCACGAACAAATGGAAGTTCGAGTCGATGGGCTCGGTTCCCGAGAAATCGCAGTTCACGGTAAGCTTCAACGCGCTCGGCGGTACGCCGGTGCCCGAGGCGCAAACCGTGGCCAAGGGCGCTGCTGCCGCGAAACCCGCAACCGATCCGGCCAAGGCCGACAGCACGTTCGTCGGCTGGTTTGAAAGCTCCGACGGCGGCAAGACGCTTGCCGACTTCGCGTACGATTTCGCCACCCCGGTGACTGCCGACAAGGTGCTGTACGCGAAATGGGACGAGGCCGCCAAGGGCGCTCTTGTCGTCAAGGTGCAGAATGCCGACGGCACGGTGATAGAGACGAAGAGCGTGTCCGCGTCCGACCTTCAGGCCATGGCCACCACCGATGGCGAGCCGGCGATCGGCCAGTACGCCAAGGGCGGCAAGTGGAACGTCTACCGCTCCACGAATTATGTGACGTATAACGACCTGTTCGCCAACCTGGGCCTTTCCGTAGGCGCATATGACGTCGTGAAGGCCTGCGCCGCCGATGGCAGCGGGAAGTGGTCGGGTACCTTGGGCACCATGAACGGCGGCGCCTGGTACCCCAATGCCGAATCCAAGGGCTCCACGGTGAACCTGGGCGCTGCCGCGCAGACGCTGCCGGCGGGCCTGGCGCTGAGCTACACCACCGGAGCGTGCGCCACCCCGGCCGCCGCGCTGGCCGCGGCGGAGTCCTCCGACGCCAAGCTGGACACGTCGAAGGCCCCGCTGCAGATCATGGGCGTGTGCGACAACACCGTGGGCGGCAACCGCTTCTGGGCCAACGTCGCCACCATCGAGGTGACGCGCAACGCCGCGACCGCGCTGACGGTCGAGACGCAGGATGCCGAGGGCAACGTCATCGCATCGAAGGACGCAAGCTACGCCGACCTGCTGAATTGGAAGTCGGACGGCGAGGCGCGCGGCCAGTACTTCAAGGCGGGCAAGTGGAACGTCTATCGTTCCACGGACTACGTCACGTTCAACGACCTGATCGCCAACCTGGGACTCGACGTCTCGGGCAGCGACAAGCTCTTCTTCGACAAGGCCAGTCCGAAGGCTTGGAGCGGAACGCTCGACGCCGCCAACGCCGGCAAGTGGTATCCCAACGCCGAGAGCGATAGCGTGCTCGGCGAATCCGACGGCACGTTGCCCGCGGGCGTCATGCTGGCCTACGCGAAGGGCAGCGGCGCCACGGTCTCCGAGGCGCTCGAGGGTGCTCAGGAGATGGGCTCCGGCTCCGGAATCGTCAGCATCATGGGCGCCTGGGACGGTGCAACGGGCGGCAACCGCTTCTGGTCGGGCATCACGAAGCTGGTGTTCCAGCAGCAGATCTCGATCGCGAAGGTCGAGGGCGGCGAAGGCATGTTCGGCTACCAGCAGGGCGACATCAAGGCGACCGTCGATGCGAAGCTTATGAGCGGCCTGACTGACGTGTCCTACCAGTGGTACAGCGTCGATGCCGCGGCGCGCGCTCGCGTTGCCGGCACGCCCATCGAGGGCGCGACGTCGGCTACCTACGAGCTGCCCGCCGGCAAGCCCGCGGGCACCTACACGGTGTACTGCGTGGTTTCCGCGAAGGATGCGAAGGGCGAAGCCGTTTCCGCGACCACCGATTCGGTGGACCTGGTGGTTGCCAAGGCCGCCAACTCCATCGCGTGGGTCGGCGAGGGCTTCGACGCCTCCTCCAACTCCGTGACGGTGACGGCACAGGCCAAGCCTGCAACGGCGGCGGACGGCGAAACCGCCGCGGCGGTGCAGTACGCGATCTCGTCCTCTGCAAGCGCCGATGCCTCGGCCCTTGCATGGCAGGATTCCGCAAGCTTCGCCGGCTTGGACGCCGATACCGCCTATTACGTGTACGCGAAGGTGTCCGGTCTGCCCAACTACGCCGATGCCGTGTCCGAGCCGCTGAATGTCCGCACGAAGGCTGCGGGCAAGCTTGCCAGCCCGGTGCTCGACGCGGTGATCTATGACCCGACGGTCACGCTTGCGGACATCAAGCTTCCCTCCGGTTGGAAGTGGGCCGATGGCTCCACGGTCCCGACGGTGAAGTGCGGCGCCTATGACGCGGTGTTCGTCCCCACCGCCGAGCAGCTGGCCTCGACCGACTACTCCGCAATCGATGGCTGGGATTCCGCTACCAAGACGGTCAAGCGCCTGGTGGCGCTGACGGTGAACAAGGCGACGCCCGTGATCACGGCGGCCCCTTCCGCAACCGACCTGGTGTTCGGCCAGGCGCTTGGGGAGAGCTCGCTTGCGGGCGGTACGGCAAGCGTTGCCGGCACGTTCACCTGGGATGATCCGCAGCGCATGCCGCAGGTCTCCGAATCCGGCATCGCCTGCATGACGGTGTGCTTCACCCCGGCCGACGCGGACAACTACAACGCCTCAAGCGTCAAGGTTGCCGTGAAGGTCGCCCCGAAGAACCTGTCGCAGGGCGTGGTCGCCATCACCGCTCCGGGCCAGATCTACACCGGCGCGGCGCTCGAGCCCGCTCTGACCGTCGTGTACAACGGCGTGACGTTGGCCGCCGGCGTCGACTACGACGCAGCGTATGCGAACAACGTCGAGGTGGGAACGGTCGGCTACACGGTCACGTTCAAGGGCAACTACGCCGGCACGGCCTCTGGCACGTTCCAGATTGCGAAGGCGCCTGCGGCGTCCGTCCCGGGCGATCAGGTCACCGGTCCGACCGGCCCCACCGGTACGGCTGCCGCCCCTGCCGTGGGCGCTGCTCCCGCTGCGGGTAACGCGACCGCGTTGGTGCCCACGGGCGACGGCGTGCTCGGCGGCATCGTCGCCGCGGTGTGCGCGATCGTCGTCGCCGCGATCGGTGCGGCCTTCGCCCGCCGTCGCATGAGCCGTTAGGCTTGCTGCCGGCGCGGGGTGCCGGATGATCGGTTTCCCCGCGCCGGCGAACGGGCGGCCCGAACCTACGGGCCGCCCTTGCTGAAACGAAGGCCCCGCGGCGCGATGCCGCGGGGTCGCACGAGAAAGGAACGGCACATGTTGCAGATGGAATCAAGGACGCACGGCGTCGTCTCGTCCGTGCGCGGGAAGGTGTGCGCCGCGGCCCTTGCTGCGTCTTTGATCGCGTCCGCAGGCATGATGGGGTGCGGTGGCGCCGCATCGCAGGAGACAGGCGCCCAGGACGCCGTCACGTCCGTCACCTCCGGGCTCGCCTCGGAAAACGGCACGGCGCCGGCGCTGCTTTCCAGCGTGTTCTTCTACCCGCAGGACTATGGCGTGGGCGAGGATGCGTTCTGCGAATGGTATTTCGACGGGGCCGACGTCGAGGTCGCGGGGGTGGATGTGCAGGGCGATTCGGCCACGGTGCACGTGGCGTTCAGCGCCAAGCGCATGGCCGAGGTGCTGCCCATCCTCGAGCAGGCGCGCGATCAGGCGCTGGCGGATGGCGCGGACGCCATGCGCGACGGCTACGCGAACGAGCGCTTTGCCGCCGCCGTAGCGGATGCCCAGGTGGGCACCGACCGTCTGGAGATCGCCGTCCCGGTGACGCGCGGCTCCGACGGCGCATGGGCCATCGATGACCGCGCCACGTTGGCCGCGGCGCTGCTCGACGGCTACGACCCGCGCCAGATCTCCGTCGAATAGCCTTCGATCGAAGTTATCCGCAACGAAACAGGGGGAATGAACGTTGCAAACCAACCAGCAATCCGCATCGGGCGGCATCACGCGCCGCTCGTTCATCAAGTTCGGCGGCGCGGCGGCGCTGACGCTGGCGCTGCCCGGCGCGCTGTCCTCGCTGACGGGGTGCCGCTCCGAGGCCGGCGACGCCTTCTTCCGCGGCGAGCGCAAGGTGGTGGACCATGCGGGCCGCGAGGTGGTCATCCCGACCACCGACAAGCTCGAACGCATCTACTTCACCTCGGGCCTGGCCGAGATCTACGTGTTCAGCTTGGCGCCCGAGCTGCAGGGCGGCTGCGCCTACCAGTTCACCGACGAGGAGCTGGCGTACCTGCCCGACGATATGGACAAGCTCAAGTACATGGGCTCGCTTGCCGGCGGCGGCGAGATCGACCTGGAGATGCTCATGGCCGAGGACATCCAGCTGGTGTTCGACGTCAGCGCCGTGGCCATCTCCTCGTCCGACATCTCCACCTGTAACAACTTGCAGGATCAGACGGGCATCCCCGTGGTCATGGTGGACGGGTCGTTTACCAACGTTATGAACGCGTACCGCTTCATCGGCGACATCATGGGCCAGACCGCCCGCGCCGAGAAGATCGCGGCGTACTGCGAGGGCATCTACAACGACGTGCGCGCCGCAGTGGGCGACATTCCCGACGAGCAGAAGGTGTCGCTGTACTACGCCGAGGGTCCGTTCGGCCTGGCCTCCGAGCCCAATGAGTCGCTGCATGCGCGCACGTTCGCCGAGGCCGGCGCGCGCAACGTGGCCGCGGTGCCCGTGTCCACCAGCGGCTACGGCATGTCGTCGGTGTCGCTGGAGTCGGTCATCCAGTGGGACCCCGAGGTCATCATCGCGTGGGACGATGTCATCCGCGGCGGCGCCGACGAGATCATCCGCACCAGCTCGGACTGGGCCGTCATCCGCGCTGTGCGCGACGGGCGCGTGTACACCATGCCCAATGCGCCGTTCGCCTGGTGCGACCGCCCGCCGGGAGTCAACCGCTTCCTGGGCCTGCAGTGGGTGGCGAACATGCTCTACCCCGACCGCTACGACGTGGACATGGTCGAGGAAGTAAAACGGTTCTACAGCCTGTTGTACCGGTGCGACATCAACGACGACCAGGCGAAGGACCTGCTAGGGAACAGCTATCCGCCGTATGGCAAGCGCTAGATAAAAGGAGAAACCCGTGGACCTGTACAACGACACCTACCTTCCCGATATCCTGCACGACATCGCGCAGGGCCTGCTCACGCCCGTCATGGTGCTCATCGTGGCACTTATCGTCGTGACGCTGTTCTTCCTGGGCGCGGTCATCGTGGAGTTCTTCACCGAACGCCGCCATTTCAAGCAGAACATGCCGCGCATCGTGAACCAGATCAACGACGCCGAATACGGCGACGTGGCGCAGGTGGTCTCCGACGGCCGGCTTTTGCGCTACCAGAAGGCCGCGCTCATCACGGCGGCCCGCAACATGGGCCTGCCCGAGGAGCCGCTTTTCGCGCTGGCGCAGAACCAGATCAGCCGCGCCGAGGGCATCTGCAAACGCCGCCTTGCCTGGACCGATACCATCTCCAAGATCGCGCCGCTTCTGGGTTTGATGGGCACGTTGATCCCGCTGGGCCCGGGCATCGTGGCGCTGGGCCAGAACAACGTCACGCTGCTGTCGCAGTCGCTGACGGTGGCGTTCGACGCGACGGTGTGCGGCCTGACCTGCGCCGTTGTCTCCCTTATCGTGTCGAAGGTGCGCAGCGGCTGGTACGGCGAGTACCTGGACGCTCTGGAGTCGCTTATGACGTGCGTGCTCGACAAGGCCGCGGAGGCGCGCAAGGCCGGCGTGGAGCTGCCGGCGAACTACGACGGCGACCCGATGGAGGAGTTCAAACAGATGGACCGCGCGGCGAAGGCGCGGTCTGCGACGGCTGAGGCTGCCGACGGTGCGTCCAAGGCCGACGGCGAGCCGGCTGCCGCGAAGGGCGGCGAGTAGCATGCATCGCGATTTTCGCCGCAGCTCGTTCCGCCGTAGCGGTGCGGACATGGGCGAGGATGTGAACCCGTCCGCCTACATCGTGAACATGGTCGACTGCATGCTGGTTCTGGCCTGCGGTTTCCTGGTCATGCTCATGCTGCATTGGAACATCGCCACCACGACGGTGGACGAGGTCGATGAATCGAGCATGGAAGAGGTCGATCCCGAGCAGATGCCCGAGGACGTGACGTCGGGCGGCTCGTACTACATCGATGCCGGCAAGGTGTACCAGGACCCGAACACCGGCAAGCTGTACCTGGTGCAGGAAAACGGCGCGGCTGAAGGCTCCGAGGACGCTTCGGGCGAATCGGGTGCGAGTGCGGGCGCGGGCGCGTCTGCTTCCGCGGGATCGTCGGCATCTTCGGGCTCGTCGGCGTCCGTCGGCGGTGCCGCGGCTGGCGGTTCCTCGGCATCTTCCGGCGAGGCCGCCAAGAACGCCCGCGCGAACGGGGCCGACTAGTGGTCGCGCAAGCGCCTGAGGCGCAGGCGGACGCGAAGGGGCGCCCGCTGCCGGATGCCCCTGCCGCGCAGCCGGGCGCCCGCGCCGGCGCCCCCGCCGCGTCGTCTGCCGCTGAGGCGTCCGCCCGCGAGGAGCGGCTCGTCGGCGAGCTGCTCGGCAGCATCGACGCCCGCGCCGATGCCGACGACGCCGCGGTGCGCGAGGCCGCCGACAAGACGTTCGGCTCGAAGGTGTCGCTCAAGGTCAAGCTGCTCATCCTTCTGGCCGTGGTGGCGGCGTTCTTCTTCTCGTTCATGATGGGCAAGTACGCCATGACGCCCGTGGAGGTGTGCCAGACGTTCTGGGCGCACTTCTTCGACCCCGCGAACGTGGATCCGAAGATGGACCGCGTGCTGTTCCGCATCCGCCTTCCGCGCGTGGGCGTGGTCATGCTGGTGGGCGCGGCGCTCGCCGTGGCCGGCGCCAGCTATCAGGGCATGTTCAAGAACCCGCTGACCTCGCCCGACCTTTTGGGCGCGTCGGCGGGCGCGAGCCTTGGCGCATGCCTGGCGCTTTTGTGGGGTCTGGCGGGCGAATACGTGCAGCTGTTCGCGTTCCTGGGAGGCATGTTGGCCGTGGGCATGGCTGTGTGGCTCAACCGGCAGGTGGATTACGACCCGACGCTGGGGCTGGTGCTGGCGGGCATCCTGGTGTCGACGCTGTTCCAGTCCGGCATGTCCATGGTGAAGTTCTTGGCCGATGCCGACGACAAGCTGCCCACCATCACGTTCTGGCTCATGGGCAGCTTCGCCAACGTGAATGCGGGCGATTTCCTGGTGAGCCTGCTGCCCATGCTCGTCGGGTTCGTCATCCTCATGTCGCAGTCGTGGAAGCTCAACGTGCTGTCGTTCGGCGACGAGGAGGCGCGCGCCATGGGTGTGAAAACCCGCAGCACGCGTCTGCTGGTCATCTTCGCGTCCACGCTCATCACGAGCGCATCGGTGGCGGTGGCGGGCATCGTGGGCTGGATCGGCCTGGTCATCCCGCATCTTGCGCGCGCCATCGTGGGCCCGAACTACAAGGTGCTGCTGCCGTGCTCGATGGTGGTGGGCGCGGTGTACCTGCTGCTGGTGGACAACATCGCGCGCCTGGCCATGACGGTGGAGGTTCCCATCGGCATCCTGACCGCCATCCTGGGCGTGCCGTTCTTCGTGGTCATCTTCAAACATAATATGAAGGGGTGGCGCTGATGGCGGTGCTGGAGGTTAGCGACCTGCGGTGCGGATACGGCAAGAAGAAGCCGGTCGAGATCGTCCACGGGGTGTCGTTTTCCGTCGACCGTGGCGAGTTCGTGTGCATCATCGGCGCGAACGGCTGCGGCAAGACCACCACGCTTAAGGCCATGATGGGGCTTTTACCCCATGCGGGCGGGGAAGTGTTGGTGGAGGGAAAGCCGCTTTCGCGCATGCCCGAGCACGAGCGGGCGCGGCATTTCGCCTACATCCCGCAGGCGCACACGCCGCCCTTCCCGTTTTCGGTAGCCGACGTGGTGCTCATGGGGCGCACGCCTTACATTAATAAGTTGGCGCAGACCACCGCGCGCGATAGGCAGATCGCCTACCAGGCGCTCGAGCTTTTGGGGATCGTGGGGCTGGCGGAGAAGGCCTACACGAACCTGTCGGGCGGCCAGCAGCAGCTGGTTCTGATCGCCCGTGCGCTTACGCAGCAGGCCGACGTGCTGGTTATGGACGAACCCACGGCGGCGCTCGACTTCGGCAACCAACAGCTGGTGCTGTCGCGGATGAGCATGCTCTCGCGCATGGGCAAGGCGGTGGTGATGGTCACGCACGACCCCGACCACGCGCTGTTCTGCGCCGATCGCGTCATCGTGATGGATGCGGGCCGGGTGCTGGCGCAGGGGACGCCCGCCGAGTGCATCACCACCGAGATGCTCGCGCGTATCTACGGCACCGACGCGCGCGTGGTGGACGTGGAGCTGGACGGCGGTCTGCGCGAGCGCGTCTGCGTGCCGGTGTTGGCGCGGTAGGTGCGGTTGCCAGCGAGCGGCGAAGGGCGTGCGAAAGGCGCGAACGGGTGCGAGTTTTTTGCCGCCGTTCGCGCCTTTTTCGCTTTCCGTCCCCGCCGCTTGCTCCGGCGTCTGCCGTTGTTGCGGCCGGCGCGGTTACTTCGCCAGCTTGGCCACTGCCTGTTCCAGGCGATCGCAGGCTTGCTCGATCAGGGGTCTCGGGCTTGCCAGGTTCATGCGCACGAAGCCCGAACCCTCGGGGCCGAACATGGTGCCCAGGTCAAGCCACAGCTTCGCGTCCTGCTCCACCAGGCGTTTGATGCCGGCGTCGTCCAGGCCCAGGCCCCTGCAGTCCAGCCACGGCAGGTACGTGCTCTCAAGCGGCACCAGGCTCACGCCCGGCATGCGGTCGACCGCCGCTTGCAGCACCGCGAGGTTGTCGTCCAGCACCTTCTTGAGCTCGTCGAGCCATTCTTCCCCGCGCTCGTAGCACGCCTGGGTGGCCGTGATGCCGAGCACGCTCGGCTCGTCGTAGCCCGTGCGGTTGCGGGCGCGCTTGAACGCCGCGCGCAGGTCGGGGTCGGGGATGAAGATGTTGGACAGCTGCAATCCGGCCAGATTGAACGTTTTGCTGGGAGCCGTGCACACCACGGCGTGTTGCGCGTAGCGCTCGCCGAGCGAGGCGTACGGCACATGCTTGAAGCCGGGTCGCGCGAAGTCGGCGTGGATTTCGTCGGCGACGACCGTGACACCGTGGCGCAGGCAGATGTCGCCGATGCGTCGCAGCTCGTCGGCGGTCCAAGCGCGGCCGACGGGGTTGTGCGGGTTGCACAGGATGAACAGCTTCGCGCCCGTCTTCTCCAGCTGGCGCTCGAAGCCCTCGTAGTCCATGGTGTAGCGGCCGTTTTCGTACAAAAGCGGGCTCGTGGCCATTTTGCGGCCGTTGTCCTGGATCATCAGGCGGAAGGGGTAGTACACGGGCGGCTGGATGATCACGTGGTCGCCCGGCTGCGTGAATGCGTTGACGGCCACCGCCAGGGCGAACACCACGCCCGGCGTCATGACGAGCCACTCGCGCTCGGGGCGCCAGCCGTGACGGCGCTCGAACCAGCTTTGTACCGCTTCGTAATACCCGTCCGTGGCCATGGTGTAGCCGAACACGCCGTGCTGCACGCGCTCGGTGAGCGCCTCGATGGCGGCAGGCGCCGTTTTGAAGTCCATGTCGGCCACCCAAAGCGGCAGGTCGTCGGGGGCGTGGCCGCGGCGGCTCCACGCGTCCCATTTCAGGCATCCCGTGCCGCGGCGGTCGATGATGGTCTCGAAATCGTACTTCGTCATTTCCTTCTCCGTTCAGCTTCCCGCCCTGCGCTACGCGAGCGCCTGGTCGAGGTCGGTCAGCAGGTCCTCCACGTCCTCGATGCCCACTGACATGCGCAGCAGGCGGTCGTCGATGCCCAGCTTGTCCAGCATGGGCTTGGGGATAGCGCCGTGGGTTTGCACGAGCGGGTAGGTGATCAGGCTTTCCGTGCCGCCCAAACTTTCGGCGAACAGGATGAGCCTTGTGCGTTCGAGCGTGTCGAGCGCGCGTTGATGCGTGTCGGTCTTGAACGATATCATGGCGCCGAAACCCGCGGTCTGGCGCTTCGACAGCGCGTAGTCGGGATGGTCGGGGTCGCCCACGTAGAACACGTCCGTGACGTGCGGGTTCGCCTTCAGCGCCTCGCAGATGCGCTTGGCGTTTGCCTCCTGCTGGCGCAGGCGCACGCCCAGCGTCTTCAGGCTGCGCAGCATCAGCCAGCTGTCGAAGGGGCTGAGCTGGTTGCCCTCGCTCATGGTGGCGTTGAACAGCGGCTCGAGCAGGCTGTTGTCACGCAGCACCAGAAAGCCCGACAGCACGTCGTTGTGGCCGCACAGGTATTTCGTCCCGCTGTACACGACCACGTCGGCGCCCAGTTCGAACGGCTTCTGGAAGTACATGGTGAGGAAGGTATTGTCCACGGCAAGCACCGCGCCGCGGCTGTGCGCCAGGTCGGCGAGCGCCTGGATGTCGGCCACCTTCATGGTGGGGTTGGTGGGCGTTTCCAGGAACACCAGGCGGGTGTTGGGCGTGAACGCCGCCTCGGCGGCTTCGAGGTCGGTCAGGTCGACGTAGCCGAATTCCAGCCCGTATTGCGTGTAGATGTTGCTGAACAGGCGGTAGGTGCCGCCGTACAGGTCGTCGCTGACGAGCACGCGGTCGCCTGAGCGCAGCAGCTTCAGCAGCGTGGCGATGGCCGCCATGCCGCTTGAGAACGCCATGCACTTCTTCCCGCCTTCCAGAAGCGCGATGGTGTTCTCAAGCTCCAGGCGCGTGGGGTTGCCGCAACGCGAATAACAGTAGCCGGTCGATTCGCCCCAGGCGGGGTGCGCGAACGTGGCCGACTGGTACAGCGGATAGCTGATGGACCCGGTGCGCGCGTCGATGCCCTCGTATCCGCGCACGGCAATGGAGTCCGCATGCCAATCGGCGTGTTTTTCCTGGTCGATGCCGAGTAGGCCGTCGATTTCCTGCGCCATGGCCTCGAAGCTTGAGTCGTTCATGAAGCGGCGTCCCTTTCTTCGCTATCCGGTGGTAAGCCATACTATATTTCTAGGGTTTATTTCCAGGTGGACAGTTTACCTGAGAATGCGATGTCGTGCGCGTGAAACCAGATAGCTCGGTTATCCGAATTTCCGAACGATGGTTATCGGAGCCGTTAACGCCGCCTACGAGCCGCCTAACGTTTCGTTTCGCTAAAGCGTTGCGTCCAGGTAGAGGATGGCCTGCACGTAGATGGCGACGGCGTCTTTCAGGCGTTGGATGCTCACTGCCTCGTCGGGGCCGTGAGCTGCCCCGCGGCCGGGCTGGCCGGGGAACGGCCCCGGGGCATCGTTGCGTCCGGGGCCGAAGCCTATGGCGCCGGGGATCCAGCGTGCATGCGTGGCGCCGCCCATGGCGTACGGTTCAAGCTGCGTTCCCAGCCTGTCGTTCACGATGCCCGTCAGCGCCGCGATCTGCGGCGACGATGCGTCTATAACGTATCCTTCGCTTTGGTCGGCCACCTGCAGCGAAAAGCCCGCAGCGCCTGCCGCGCTTGCGACGCGGGCGAGCAGCTCCCGTCTCGTCTCGCTGGCGGGATAGCGCATGTTCACGTGCACGCTCAGCACACCGTCGACGAAGCGGGCGCCGGTTGCCACGCACGTCGTGTCGCCCAGCTCGGCATCGTGCCGCGCGACGCCGAGCTCCGAGCCGTCGTAGCCCGCGAAGGCGCGCGCGATGAACGCCATCGCCTCGCGCACCTGCGGCGATGCGCCTTCCACCTGCGCTGCCCGCGCCGCCGCCAAGGCAACGGCGTTCACGCCCTGTTGGGGGAACGCCGCGTGTGCCGCATGGCCTTCGACCGTCTCGCGCACAAGGCCCGATTCGCCGCGCACGGCGAAGGCGGCCCGGTCGGGCACGGTGTTGTGCGACGCGCCCCCTTCGAACGCGATAAGCAAACCGCCATCGAAACGCCTGGTCAGATCGAAGCTTGCGATGCCCTTCTCCGAGTAGCACACGGGGAAGTACGCGTCGGAGACAAGGCTGGCAGCCGGTTTCGGGATGCGCGGCATCAGGTACTTGATGTCCTCCATACCCCGTTCCTCGTCGCAGCCGCCGTACAGCACCACATCGTGGCGCAGCGGCACGTCCTTCTCCCGCAGGTAGCGCAACGCGAACAGCACCGCCGAGAACGGGCCCTTGTTGTCCGACGAGCCGCGCCCGAACAGCCACCCGTCGCGAACGTAGGGTGAGAACGGGTCGGCGCTCCACCCTTGCGAGCCCGCGGGCACCACGTCGAGATGCGAGAAGAACGCGATGTCCCCGGCCTTGGCGATATGGTCGGGGACGGTGCCTGCGGCCTGCGGGCCCGTGTCGCGCGCGTTGCCGGCACGGGCACCGATGGAGGCGCGGGGAAGGCGCGCCTCCATGGCGTAATACGCGTGGTTCTCCCAGGCAAGGCCGTAGCCCTCGGCAAGATCGCGCGTCGCGTCGATGACGGCGGCGCACCCGGGGCCGAACGGCTGCGCCGCCTTGGGGTCGAAGGGCTCGCCCACGCTGGGCACGCGCACAAGCCGGCTGGCCACGTCCACCAGCTCGCCCTCGTGCCCGGCGATCCACGCATCCAGCCCCGCAAGCGCCTCGGCTGCCGCATCCTCGCAGCTCATCAGGCGCCGATCTTCGACAACAGCTCGTCGGAACGGCGGTCGATCTCCGCCAGCGCATCGGCGGACAGCTTCGCGTCCGCCGCCTTCGCCACGGCGTCGACGTGACGGGGCTTGCGCATACCCACGATGGGGATGGCCCCCTTCGCGATGGAATACGCCACGGCCAGTTCGGCCAGCGTCAGCCCTGCCGGGGCCGCCACGTCGCGCTCGAGCCCTTGTGCGAACAGGACCGCCTGGTCAAGCGCCGGCTGACGCCACAACGCGCCGCCGTCCTTGCGGCTTTCGTCGCGCGAAACGTCGTAGCCCAGGCCGATGGTGCCGGCCAGCAGGCCCTTCTCCAGCGGGGAATAGCCGTGCACCGACAGCCCCTTTTCGCGTGCGAACGGGAGGATATCTTGCTCGGGACCGCGTTCCAAGATGCTGTAATGCCGCTGGATCATGGCGAGGTTCGCGCCGCGATCAAGGAAGCTTTGCGCATATGCCGTGTCGCAGTTCGACACGCCCAGCGCGCGGACCTTGCCCTCTTTCACGAACTCCTTGAGCACGTCGATGGTCTCCTCGACGGGGGTGAGGAACGGCGGGCAGGCGGGGTTGTGCACGTAATAGATGTCGATGTAATCCGTTTGCAGCAGGCGAAGGCTGCGCTCGAGCTCTTTGCGGATGGTGCGGGCGCTCAGATTACGCTTCACCGCGTGGCCATCCCAGGTGAACCGGTAGCTGCCCTCGTCGTCGTCCCACCACAGGCCGCATTTCGTGCTGATTACGGCCTTGTCGCGTCGGCCCTTCAGCGCGCGGCCGAGCACCTCCTCGCTGTGCCCGAAGCCGTACACGGGGGCGGTGTCGAAAAAGTTGATGCCCTGGTCAAGCGCGTGCTGCACGGCCTTGATGGATGCTTGGTCGTCGGCATCCGGGTAGCGGAACCCGCCGCCGACGCCCATTGCCCCGAACGTGATGGGGCTTGCCTTGATGCCGGTGGCGCCGATCTCGACGTATTCCATGGCCGTGCCCTAACCCTGCGCCTTGGCGTCCAGGCGCAGCACGCCGTTGACGCCCACGTTCTCATCGGTGTGGATCTTGACGATGACCACGCTCGTCACCTTTCCTTCGCCGAAGAACTCGTCTACCGTCTTGCCGATGTTGGCCACCAGCTGGCGCTTCTGCTCGGTGGTCTTATCGGGCGCGGTGTACACGAAAAACGTCAGCTCCGGCTTGTCCTTCTTCGTGAAGCGGCTTGCGGCAAGCGGGTAGAAGTGGATGCTCTTCAGGTTTGACGGCAGGCCGAGCGCGCTGGTTGCCGCGTCGCCCACCTTTGCCACGAATTCCTCCTCGCGCTGCTGCTCGACCTGTGCATTGCCCGTGATGATGACCGTTGCCATGATGAATACCGTGCCTTTCGCTCGATTCGGCCAGCGTCGTTTCGCTTTGCCGTGTTTGCCTTGTTCTCGAAATCCCATCGCCCGCCTGGGCCGATGGGCGACCGCTCAAAAGCGGTCAGGTTGCCGTGCGTCGCGACGCGTCGCACGGCGGAATGCGCGCCTAGCGCGTCTTAGCAGCCTTGGCGCCCTTATAGGTTTCCTGCAGGAAGTCGGCGAACTCCTGGGTATGGAACGCGTTGTCGATGTCCTGCAGCCATTGCGGCGCCGCGTCGCCCGTTTCGGGGGTGACCACCAGGATGGTGCCGCCGGCGGCCTCGTAGGCCTCGGGCTCCTCCTTGGCCAACGCCGTCTCCACCGACAGGTCCGGATCGTTCATCTGATACACCGTGATGGAAGGGGCAACCATGGCGTCCGCGTCGGGCAGCGCGCCCACGCGGCTGCGGGGATCCACTTCCACGATCTCCAGGTTCTTGGGGTTTTCCACGATGTCGAAGGTGGTGGGGAGGTCGACGCCCTCGGTCAGCTTCAGCAGGCCCGCGCTCTCAAGCAGCTTCAGCTCGCGGGCACGGTTGGCGTTGTCGTTTGCCACGAGGATCTTCGCGCCCTCGGGCAGGTCCTCGAGCGTCTTGTGCTTCTTCGATACCAGGATGTCGATGGTGTAGAACACCGCGTCGCCGTAGGTTTGCAGGTTCGTGCCCTTCGATTGGTTCCACGCGGTCAAGTACGGCACGTTCTGGAAGTAGTTCACCTGAACGCTGCCGTCGAGCGTCGCCTCGTTGATGGCATTGTTGTCGCCGAACACCTTCGGCTCGATGGTGTACTTGTCGGC
>JAUNWR010000120.1:0-3070 GCA_030540215.1 Coriobacteriia bacterium
CTTGGCGCGACGGCGATCGGCGGTCGTGATCTGGCCTCCTTGCGGCTCCTGGGCGCGCTCATCGCGCTCTTGCGCGGAAACGCGAGAGGAACGGCGCGGCGCGGCAACGGCTTCGCCGCGCTTACGGGCGGCACGGGAGGCGCCACGACGCTGCTGCGCGGGATGCTGGGAGGCTTCCTCTTCGGAATACGGCTGAGCGAACGCGTCCTCGGAAAGATAGGACAGCAACGGCGAGCTTTGACGGCGCGGGGCCTGCGAGGGGCGCTGGCCCGCGCGGGCACGACCCGCCTGCGAACGCTCCGCCCGGTCGCGATGCTGGTTTTCTGGGTAACGGGTACCGCCTCGCTTGACGTCGTCGAACGAGAGGATATGAGCTTGCCGTGACATGGATGACCGCCCCTTAGCGCATGTGGTTCGATTAAGTGTGTGATTTGATGCAAGAAGCATTCGGTAGGATAGCACATCGAGCGACGCCGCGCGGCCGGCGCCCAAGACGGAAAACCGCCCGTCTCCAAGGTGGAAACGGGCGGCTGGCATGCGGTTTAGCTTCAGCGATGGACGCCTTCGCGCCTTTAGAGGTCGAGCTTTTTAATATAAGCTCTCCATTTCTCGAACGAGTCGTCGCTGATGGCGTGCTCCATAAGGCAGGCTTCGTTCTCGGCAACATCGGCGGGAATGCCCAGCTCCTTGTGCAGGAACTTCGAGAGCATGCAGTGACGCTCGTAGATGGCGGTGCCGTAGGCGAAACCAGCCTCGGTAAGGGTGACGTCGCCATAATACGGCTGCTCGGCAAGCGCCTTCTCCTTCAGCGCGGTGACCGCCTTGTTCACGGAAGCCTTGGAAACGCCCATTTTGTTGGCGATGTCGACAGATCGGACGGACACCTCCGTGGTGCCCCCAAGCATTACGATGGCCTCAAGGTAATCCTCGTGCGATTTGGACATCTTCTCCATTGGGCCCTCCTTTCATAGTTACTCCCATAGTACCACAGGGCGACAGCATAACGCCGAAAAGCGCACAGCTGCGCATTCTGGCTGCTCAAACGGCTTGCGGATTCACGGGGGAAACTCGAAAAGGGAAATGTGGCCGACGAGGGTGGAGAGGGGGGGTATGGAACCCTCGTCGGCCTGCTGATGCGACGGGGCCAGACGAGAAGAGCCTCGACGCCGGGTCAGCAAAGAAAGAGAGGAGTCTGATGGCTTCAGCGAAGGGGGGAACGCTTGCCATCGACATTTGTCAGTATAGGGTAACTTTAGTAAACCGTCAATAACTTTTTGAGAAAAGTTTTCCTAAGCGATCTTTGCATCTCGCGGTTGATGCGCGAGCCCCCGGGGGCGCTTCGTTCGCGTTCGGCACGGGTGCGACGGGCTTCCCGTTGCCGGTTGACCCCCAAACCCATTTGAACGCTTCTCAAGCGAACCTCCCCTGCCGCTCGGATATCGAGGGACGGCTGCGCCGCATGTCTCGGCCCTCATAGCGCAGGGATGGCTGCGCCGCATGCCCAGCTCTTCCCGACCAAAAGACCGCCATGCACGCAAAAGGGCCGGCACCAAACCGACCCTTTCCCTTAGCTGCACCTTCGAAACCGCGGACGCGCCCGCGATTCGCCTATCTGCCGGACACGGCCTTGCCCATGTCGGCGGCCATGCGCGCCGCGGCGCTGCACCCCGTGCACCCGCCGCAGCTGCCCGAGCAGCCGCGCGGGCTGTCGGCATGGCAATCGCACATGCCGCGGCTCCACAGACGGTGCACGGCCCACACCGCCCAAGCCGTCACGATCAGCAGGACCACCGCAGTCGACAGGTTGAACTCCAAGCCCAAGATCATGGTCCGACTCCTTTCCCACGCTGCGCGCGCCGCGGACGGCGCGCATATGAAATGTTTCCCTTGGATAATACTACGAACGACAGCGGGACGCCACCCGAAGGCGGCGTCCCGCTTAAAGCAGCTCACGTCTTCGCAAAACCGTCATCGATGGTTTTCTGGCCCGATACCGGTCTTGCAAGATGGGCGCAGCGCTACTTCTCCTGCTTCTCCTCACGCTTGGGCATGGGGCGGAAGATCTGGAACAGCATGGCGGCTGCGATGACGATGGCCACCACGGTGAACACGTTGAACTCGACCTCGCCGGTCGCAAGGCCGACGAACTGGTAGAGCATGGTGCCCACGCACCAGGCGAAGCCGCACAGGTAGCCGATGGTGATCCAGAACCACTTCGGGGAGTTCTGCTGCTGGCGGATGGTGCCCATGGCAGCGAAGCACGGAGCGCACAGCAGGTTGAACGCGCAGAAGGCGACGACGGCAGCGGTGGAACCGCCGAGCATCTGCAGGAAGCCGAACCACAGCTGCGGGTCAGCCTCGCCGTAATCGGCCAGCTGCGTGATGATGCCCACGGTGGCGACGACGTTCTCCTTGGCCACCAAGCCGGTGACGGCGGTCGCCGTGGCCTGCCAGTTATCGAAGCCCAGCGGGGCGAAGATCCAGGCAAGCAGGTTACCCAGGCCGGCCATGAGGCTATGCTCCATGTAGTCGGGCGCATCGGGGTCGAGCAAGCCGAAGCCCTCGCCAGCATCGCCGAAGTTCATGAGGAACCAGATGACGATGGTGGACAGGAAGATGATGGTACCAGCCTTGATGATGTAGCCCTTCACGCGCTCCCACATGGACAGCAGGATGGACTTCACCGTGGGCATATGGTACTCGGGCAGCTCCATGACGAACGGGGTTGCCTCGCCGGCGAACAGCTTGGTCTTCTTCAGCATGATGCCGGACAGGATAATGGCGATGACGCCCAGGAAGTAGAACATGGGGGCCACGTACCACGTTGCCGACGAGTCGCCGGATGCCAGCGCACCGAACACGAGCGCGATGATGGGCATCTTGGCACCGCACGGGATCATCGTGGTGGTCATGATGGTCATGCGGCGGTCCATCTCGTTTTCAATGGTCTTGGTGGACATGACGGCGGGCACGCCGCAGCCGGAGGCGATGAGCATCGGGATGAACGATTTGCCGGACAGGCCGAACTTGCGGAAGATGCGGTCCATGATGAACGCGACGCGGGACATGT
>JAUNWR010000121.1:0-3022 GCA_030540215.1 Coriobacteriia bacterium
GCGTGATGCCCACGTGCGCCGTGTAGCCGGTGTCGGTCACGGTGACGTTCTCGTAGGAGTCGCCCGCGCCAAGCCCCGCGATGTCGATGCGCTCCTTCGCCGCCGGGCCGTCGACGTCGAGGTCGAGATGGCCGCGCATGCAGAATGCGACGGGGCCCTGCGTGGTCTGGAAATTCTTCGCCATGTCGGGGTACATGTAGTTCTTGCGGTAGAACATGGAGTGCTTCTCGATGTCGCAGTTCGTGGCGAGGCCTGCGAGCACGATCGACTCGATGGCGGCCTTGTTCGGCACGGGAAGGGCGCCGGGCAGGCCCAGGCACACGGGGCAGGTGTGCGTGTTGGGCGCGGCGCCGAACTCCAGCTTGCAGCCGCAGAACATCTTCGTGGTAAGGGTGGTGAGCTCGGTGTGGATTTCCAGGCCGATGACCGCTTCCCAATCTTGCAATACTTGCTCGAGCTTCTTCATGCTACTCGCCTGCCTTTCCGTCCGAGAATTCGGGCGCCACGGGGGCAGTGCCGTATTCCTTCTCGAGAGCCATCGCGACACGGAACATGTTCTCGTCCTTGAACTGGGGCGACATTAGCTGAACGCCAATGGGCAGGCCGGTTTCACGTCCCAGGCCGCAGGGCATGCTCATGCCGCCGTTGCCGGCGATGTTGAGCGAGATGGTGAACACGTCGGAGAGGTACATCGTCGCGGGATCGGAGATCTCGCCGAACTTGAACGCTGTGCGCGGGCTTGCGGGAGCCAAGATGACGTCGCATTTCTCGTAGGCGCTCGTGTAGTCCTGCGTGATCAGCGTGCGGACCTGCTGCGCGGGATAGTAGTACTTCTCGTACACGCCCGCGGAAAGCAAGTAGCTGCCCAGCATGATGCGGCGTTTGGCCTCGGGGCCGAAGCCCTTCGCGCGGCTCGACTCGTATTGGCCGCCCAAATCCTTGTGGCCCTCGTCGCACAAGCCGTAGCGCACCGAGTCGAAGCGAGCGAGGTTCGAGAACGCCTCGCAGGGGCCGAGCACGTAATAGGCGCTGATCGCCGCGTCGACGTGCGGAAGCTCGACCTCGACGAGCTCGGCGCCGGCGGCTTCAAGCTTGGCGGCCGCTTCCAGGGTGCGCTCGCGGACTTCCTCTGTGAGGCCGTCCGCTTCCATGAATTCCTTCACGATGCCTATGCGCATGCCGGCGACGTCTTGTGTGCAGGCGGCGCGGAAATCGGCTTTCACCTGCTGCGAGGTGCAGTCAAGCTCGTCGTGGCCGCAGATGGCGTCCATGACCGCAGCCGCGTCTTCCACGCTGCGCGCGAACGGGCCCACCTGGTCGAGCGAGCTGCCGAAGGCGACCACGCCGTAGCGCGAGACCATGCCGTAGGTGGGTTTCACGCCAACGATGCCGCAGAAGCTTGCGGGCTGGCGAATCGACCCGCCCGTGTCACTGCCGAGTGCCACGCAGGTCATGCCCGAAGCGACCGCTGCGGCGGAGCCGCCCGAGGAGCCGCCCGGCACGCGGTCGAGGTCCCAGGGGTTGTGCGTGGGGCCGAACGCTGAGGACTCGGTGGAGCTGCCAAAGGCGAACTCGTCCATGTTGAGCTTGCCTAAGGGGATGCATCCTGCGTCGATCGCGCGCTGCACGCACGTGGCCGTATAGGGGGACACGTAGTTTTCCAGCATGTGGGAGGCGCAGGTGGTGTGCGTGCCTTCCTGGTTCATGTTGTCCTTGAAGGCGCACGGAATGCCGGCGAGGGGCCCAAGCTCGTCGAAGGAGCCCGCGGCGATTGCGGCGTCGACGCGGTCGGCTGCGGCGTATGCGGCCTCCTCGGTGAGCTCGAGGAATGCGTGGACCTTCTCGTCAGCGGCCTTAATGTGCGCGAGCGCCGCCTCGGCGACCTCGCGCGCCGTGAAGTCGCCCGCGCGCAGGCCTGATTGGATTTGGGCGATGCCCATGTCGGTGGAGAATGCCATTAGCGATCGCCTCCTTCGCCTAAGATGGACGGGATGAGGAAGCTGCCGTCCTGCTGCTGGGGTGCGTTCTCGAGGGCAACTTCCTGCGTGAAGCTTTCGCGCTCGGTGTCTTCGCGCATGACGTTCGAGAGGCTTCCGATTGGGTGGAAGGTGGGCGTAACGCCATCGAGGTCGAATTCGGTGATGGGCTTCAAGGTGTCGATGATGCTGTTCAGGTCGGTTGTCATCTGGACAAGCTCATCGTCGGTGAGCCCGATGCGCGCGTAAGTGGCGATATCGCGCACGTCGCGTTCGGTAAGATGTTGGGTCATGAAAGCGTCCTTTCGTGCATATCCCCGAAATGATAGCAAAGGACGGGCCCGTTGCGGCTGGCAAGAACGCGAAGTCACCCGTTCTTAACAGCCGCGGCATTCGAAGGCGGCCCGCCGGCCCGCTTGCGGCGCGGCGGCGGGTCAGCAGTGCTCAAACTTCCCTAGCGTTCGTAATCCATGTCGCGGCTTTCCTTGAAGAATGCGAGCGCGACGAGCGAGACCACTGCCATGCCGGCGAGGTAGAGGCCCACGGCGCCCAGGCCGAAGTTCATGACGAGCGCGCTTGCGATGGTCGGGGCGAACGCGCCGCCTACAATCGCGGCGAGGTTGTAGGAAAGGCCTGCGCCCGAGTAGCGCACGTTCGCAGGGAACAGCTCGGGCAGATACGACCCGCACGGGCCGAACACCGCGCCCATGCACACGAAGCCGACGCAGAGGAACGCCATGACGCCCGCAACGGTGCCGCTTCCGAGAAGCAGCGGGCTCACCAGGCCGAACACAAGTGTTGCCGCAGTTGCGACCACGAGCACCGGCTTGCGGCCGCGGCGGTCGGCGCAAAGGCATCCCACCACGATGAACGCGGCAAAGAAGAACACGGCGACAAGCTCGAAGCCAAGGTACTGCGGCTGAGAGAAGCCGAGCGTGGAGACGCCGTAAGAAAGCGACCAGGTTCCAAGCAGGTAGAACAGCGTGTAGGTGATGCTCACCGCGCAGGTGCCCAAAACGACGCGCTTCCAATGGTGGCGAAGGTCG
>JAUNWR010000122.1:0-347 GCA_030540215.1 Coriobacteriia bacterium
TGCAGCTTGCCTCCGCAGCCGGCACGTTCCCGCTTGAGACCTGCCCCGAGTTCTTCCAGGTCATCTCTCCCTGCCTGCCCATGACGTACGTCGTGGCCGGCATGAAGGACATCATGTGCGGCGTCACCCTGGCCAATGTCGGCCACTGCTGCTTGGTGCTTGCGGCCTTCGGCGTGGTGAGCTTCGCGCTTACCATTCTTGTGGCCCGCAGCCGCCGCAACGTCCCGATGACCCAGCTCCACCCGCTCCTCGACCTATAAGCCGCTATCGGCGCGGTCCGCACTTCGCTTGCGATGTTGCGGGCCGCGCCTTCTTTGGAGAATCCTCGACATGGCAGAGACAGACAA
>JAUNWR010000122.1:357-3007 GCA_030540215.1 Coriobacteriia bacterium
TCGTATCTCCTCGCGACGCCCGACAGTCTGCCAAGGGCGCGCTCACGCGCCAGCGCATCATCGACGCCGCCTCGGATCTCATGCGCACGGACTTGAACGCCGAGGTTTCAATCGCCGACATTGCAAAGGCGACGGGCATGAGCAAGGGTTCGGTCTATTACTACTTTGCCGATTCGGCCGAAATCGTCTCGCAGGTTCTGTACAGCGAGATGGACCGCATGCTGACTGCGTTCGAGAAGGTGGCCCTCTCCTCGGTCAGCGCCTACGAGGCCCTGGTGGGCATCACGCGCTCCTATGTTGACACGCTTGCCAACAACGTCGCGCTCACGCGCTTCGTCATGGGCGAGCTGCACGGGGCGCGTGGCTTCCTTACCGAGCTGAAGGGCGGCGAGGACCTTGTGAACCGTCTGTACTCCCTCGTCTCCACGCTTCTTGAGCGCGGCAAGGTGGAAGGCACGGTGCGCCCCGACGTCGACTCGACGGTGGCATCGCCTGCGATACTCGGTGCCTTCCTGGGGGTGTCGACGCTCGCGGGGGAGAACCGCCCCGCCGATCTGAACGTCGAGAGGCTTGTCGGCGCCCTGCTTTCCTTCATTGGATTCGGCGTGAGCGCCCGCAGCAAGGAAGAACTTGCCGCCATGGCGTAGGTGCGCTTCACGGGTGTTTCACACTTGACATCAAACTTATGCAAGACCAGTGCAAAGCGGGCGCGGGGGATTCCTCGCGCCCGCTTTGCGTTGTAGAATCGAGCGCATCCATCAGGAGGGGAGCGCGCATGCGCGTCCCGTTCGAGCCGAGGGACCGAGCCCTATGACGCTCCGGCAACCATCCTTCAAGGAAACGGTGCCAATTCTCGGTAGGAGCCCATGGCTTCTAGAAGATGGGGATTTGTGGGACACCTCAACTACCCCTTGTATCAGCATGCGCAGGGGGATGCCCCTGCTCCGGCATCATTGCCGAGACCGTTAAGGGGCTTTACATGACCTTGCACCAGAACCGTGACTTCCTCTTCACCTCCGAGAGCGTGACCGAGGGCCATCCCGACAAAATCTGCGACCAGATCTCCGACGCCGTGCTCGACTCCATCCTGGAGGCCGAGACGCGCCTTGAGGCTGCCGGCTATGTCTCGCCTTCCGGTGAGAAGGCCGACCTCTCGCGCGTGCGCTGCGCTTGCGAGTGCTTCACTACCACGGGCATCGTTCTTGTGGCCGGCGAAATTCGCACCCAGGCCTACGTGGACGTCGAGTCCATCGCCCGCCGCGTGCTCAAGAACATCGGCTACGACCGTGCCAAGTACGGCTTCGACTGCGACACCTGCAGCGTGCTCTCCGCCATTCACGGCCAGTCTGCCGACATCGCCCAGGGCGTCGACGAGAGCTTCGAGGTCCAGACCGAGATTGCCGACGCCGCGGCCGACCCGCTCGACCTTATCGGCGCCGGCGACCAGGGCATGATGTTCGGCTACGCCGTGCGCGAGACCCCCACGCTCATGCCCATGCCCATCTACCTCGCCCAGCGCCTTTCCGAGCGCCTGACCGGCGTGCGCAAGGACGGCACCCTTGCCTACCTGCGCCCCGACGGCAAGACCCAGGTCACGGTTCGCTACGAGGGCGGCATGCCCGTCGAGGTCACGACGATCGTCGTCTCCACCCAGCATGACGACGGCATCGAGCAGGCCGCCATCCGCCGCGACATCATCGAGCAGGTCATCGCCCCCGTCCTCGACGCCCAGGGCATCTCCTGGAAGGACGCCGAGATTTACGTGAACCCCACGGGTCGCTTTGTCGTGGGCGGCCCCATGGGCGACACGGGCCTCACCGGCCGCAAGATCATCGTCGACACCTACGGCGGCATGGGCCGTCACGGCGGCGGCGCCTTCTCGGGCAAGGACTGCACCAAGGTCGACCGCTCCGGCGCCTATGCCGCCCGTTGGGTCGCCAAGAACGTCGTGGCCTCCGGCTTGGCCGACGAGTGCGAGGTGCAGTTCGCCTACGCCATCGGTGTCGCCAAGCCGCTTTCCCTCATGGTCGACACGCGCGGCAGCGAGAAGGTGCCCGTGTCGGTCATCGAGGCCGCCGTGCGCGAGGTCTTCGACCTGCGCCCCGGTGCCATCATCGAGGAGCTTGACCTGCGCCGTCCCATCTTCGCCAAGACGGCCGCCTACGGCCACTTCGGCCGCGAGGATGCCGACTTCACCTGGGAGGCCACCAACAAGGTCGACGCCCTGCGTGCAAGCGCCGCCCGTCAGGGTTACGAGCTCTAGGCTCTATGCCGTTCGCGCGCGTTGCGGTTGACGTAAAGACCAGGGCGCTCGCCGCGCCCTTCACATATACCGTTCCGGCTCGCCTTGATGCCTCTGTCGTGCCCGGCTGCTGCGTGGTGGTGGAGTTTGGCCGCCGCCCGGCAGTCGGGTACGTCCTTGCGGTGGACGAGACGCTCGACCCGGGACTCACGGGCGCGCGCTTGCTTCCCATCCAGCAAGTGCTCTCCGAGGCCCTGTTCTTGCCCGAGGCTGGCGAGGTCGCCCAGTGGGTCGCGCAGGAATACGCGTCCTCGCTGGCAGACGCCGTTCGCCTGTTCTTGCCTCCAGGCTTTGCGGCCAAGATGGTGCGCGACGAGGCGTCGGGTGCCTGGGCCCTCCAACAGGCTC
>JAUNWR010000123.1:0-2972 GCA_030540215.1 Coriobacteriia bacterium
GGCGTCGTGGGCGGCATCGTGCGCGGCATCGCCTGCCGTGCGCAGGAAAGCGCGTCGCTCTGGGTCGTAGGCGGGGCCGGCGAGTGCGCGGCATGCCGCCGGAAGCTTGCGCGTTACGGAGGCACGTGCGCGGGCGCCCCATGCTTCGAAGATGACGTTGGCATCCTGGCATGCGAGCTCGGCGGCCGCCTTGCCGGCGCGGTACTCGCATTCGTCGCAGTTTCCGCAGGTCAATCGGATGCTCGATGCTCCCGCGGAGGCCATCAGCACCAAAAGGCTCGCATCGATGCGCCCGACGCAGCGTACGGGCACTACGGTATCCGGGTCGAATTTGCCGCGAGCTTGCGCGGTGAGCTGTTCGCAAGCGAAGGCGACGATGCCGCTCGTAGCCCGCAGCGCGGTAGCGGCTTGCCGTGCGAGCGACCGGTCATCGGGTTTGCGCGGGGCGATGGCTCCGGTCGGGCAGGCGGCGGCGCACGTTCCGCAGCCGATGCAGCGTTCGGGGTCGATCGCAAGCGTCGCGGCCTCGACGGACCTGCCGTTTTCGGTGGGTTTTGCCCCGTCCGGTTCGCGCGCTTCGTTCGCCGACGTGCGCCTGGTTACGGTGATGCACCCCGACGGGCAGACGTTCGCGCAGCGATTGCAGGTGGTGTTGCGGTTGCGCACGGCAAGGCATCGCTGCGCGTCGACGTGCAGGTGAACGCTGCGTAAGCGTTCGAACAGCTCGATATAGGTTTGCGTGCTCGGCATGTCGCATTCCCCTCATCCTTGGTTTGCCGCCGTTTTGCGTGCTTGTATGGGTTTGTTTTACGGTGCCGACCAACTCGATTCGGCTCGCTTGGTCTGGTTTACGTCGGTTGCGCGAAAACCTCGGTCGAGGCGTGGTCGGGCGCAGAATGCAGCGTGACCAGGAAGCTCTTCGTCTGACCTGCCTTGATGCGGTACGCCGACCCCGTATAGCCGGCTACGATGTCGCCCGTTTCGTCAAACAGCAGCACGTGCAGGTTCGCTCCCGACCCGTAGCTGTCGGTAACGTTGACGATGGTGCCGTCGATCTCATATCGGAAGTAAAGTTTGTCCTGTTCATCGAAGCTTTTCACGACGTATGGGGCAGTAGCCGCCGCACCGTCTTTCCAGGTGACGGAATCGGGGTCGATTGTGAACTCGACGCGTGCGGGGACCAGCCCGTCGCCCGCTTCGCCTGTGAACCCAACGGTTTCCCCGGCGCCCACCAGCGCTAGAACGCTGTCGTACGAACCCAGCTCGTTGCCTTCGCCGTCGAACAGCGTCGCGCGCACGGTGGCGTTCGCCGCTGCGCAATCATTGGGGTTTTGCACCATGAGGCCGTAATGAACATAGCCGTCCTTCGCCCACCAACCCGACTTCTCGATGGTCAGCGGCTGCGCGGTTTGCGCAGCCGTCTGATCTGCGTCGGGGAGGCTCGCTGCAAAGGAGGACGCGCCTGAGGGAGAGGAGGGAGGTTGGTCCGGCGCGTCCGCGCTTTGCGAATAGGGCGTGGAAGGGAGGTCGCCGATGCCCTCGTCGTTGGCCGTTTGAGCTGCGCAACCGGCAAAAGCGAGCAGCGAGCAGGCAAGGGCGAGCGCGACGATCGCGGTGATGTGCGAGATGGATCCGCGCGGGCACGAGAATCGCGCAGCGACATGGGGGCTCGTCTGCGCAGTCCAACGTGATTCCGTTCGCATCTGAAGATTCCGCATCGTCCGTTCGCCTCCTTCGCCTTTAGTTCCCCGTGTATCGAGTATACGTTCGCCTACGCACGCGAGCCAGTTCGGCAGGGTTACGCGATTCGGCGGATGACCAGGCATAATGCAAATATCAGTGAAAACATGCGAGCGTATTTCGGCGTGTTGGGGCAGGTGGCGGAAGCGCGGGCCGCCGCCATGCGCGGTCGAATAGATGCTGGCGCCGCAGTCCGACCGTATGCCCCTGCCCTGCGAGGCCCTGCGTGTCTTTCACCGGCTGCTTCTCATGCGTTGGCTTCCGCTTGCCTTCTCCGAACTAGGGAAGCTTTTGACGCAATCTGTGACACGAAACGCCGAAAACGTTCCCGGGCTTCGGTTCTCGCAGCGGGGTTAGCTCGGTTGTACAATGGGCGCGTTCTCGATATCGCTTGATGGAAGCGCGCGAAAGGACTTCGCTATGGATACGGATAGCGCTATTGGCACCGCCTCGGGTGTCGCTATGGGCGGCGTTGCGGATACCACCACGGACAACGCCATGGACCTGAAGCAGGCTATGCGGCAGCGCCATACTGTGCGGAAGTTCACGTCGGAGCCGCTTTCGGCTGAGCTGATATCGCAGCTCAATGACCGCGTTCGCGCAAACAACGAGCGCTTCGGGTTGGCCATCTCGCTGAAGGTGGGCGACGAATCGGCGTTGCCCGGCGCGCTCAAATTGTTCTTCGCTAAAGGCGTGCGCAACTATTTCGTGCTGGCCGGCAGCGACAGACCCGGGCTTGATGAAGATCTCGGTTACGCAAGCGCCGACTTGATGCTATTTGCGCAGACGCTCGGGCTGAACACGTGGTGGATCGGCGGCACGTTCAGCCGCAAAAACGTCGAGCAGGCTGTGCCGGGGAAGAAGGTCATCGGCATCGTCGCCGTGGGCTTCGGTGCCACATCGGGCGTTGCGCACAAAAGCAAGACGGCGCCTGAAGTCAGCTCGTACGAGGGCCCGGAGCCGCAGTGGTTTGCGGACGGCGTGCAGGCTGCGCTTCTCGCTCCGACGGCGCTCAACAAGCAGTGCTTCCGAATCGCCGGCGCAGGCAACAAGGTTTCCATTACCGAAAACGGCGGCGCATTCAGCGGTGCGGACATCGGCATCGTGAAGTACCACTTCGAGCTAGGCGCCGGCAACGCATTCGAGTGGGCGTAACCCGCCGCGTGTGACACTTTGGGGACGTAGGACTTTCTGTCCGGTTTTTGGCGGATGAGCCTGCGTTCTCCCGTATG
>JAUNWR010000124.1:0-2959 GCA_030540215.1 Coriobacteriia bacterium
TGACCGAAACCAACCAACAGCCGTTTCAGATCCCGCAGCGCATCCTCGTGCTGCGGGATCTGTGCATACGCACCCGAGGCGCCGATTGCACGCGCTGCGGCGAAGCATGCCCGAAAGGCGCCCTGTCGTTCCCCGAGGGAAATCCGCCCGTCATAGATGATGCCGCTTGCTCGATGTGCGGCATCTGCCAGGGAACCTGCGACGCGTTCGCTTCCTCAAGCTATACGCTCACGCAGGCCCATGCCGACGCGCGGCGGGCCGCCATGGGCGCCAGGCCCGCTATCATCACCTGCGCTGAAAACGTCTCGGAGCAAGACGACCCCGCAAGCAACGTGGTGGCGCTCCCCTGTTTGGCCATGCTGCCGGCAGAGCTGTGGGCGGCGCTGCTGGCCGAAGGGGCCGTTGTGCAGGTGGCCATCGACATGGAACGCTGCGAAACCTGCACGAAGGCGGGCGGGCCTGCGCAAGCCCTCTACGCCGAGCGCATCGCGCAAGCCGAGGAATGGACGCAGCGCAACGTGGGATTCGCGGCGTCGCTGCCCCAGGCGGCTGACGAGGGGCTGCTCGCCGGCCTGGCCAACGCCGGCGCCGACGGAGACCGCCGCAGCCTGTTCACCGATATGCTCTCGCAGCTCAAGGACGCGGCATCGGGCACCATGCGCGAACGCACCGACGCCCGCCTGCAAACGCTGCGCGAGCAAAACGAGCGGTTCGCCGCCCATCAGCGGCTCGACCTGGGAAACGGCACGCAATTCAACAAGTTCGCCCCGCACGGGCGCGTCAAGCGCGTCATGGGTTCGTCGCGCAACCTGCTGCTGCAAGCGCTCGACGCACAGCCTGATATGGCCACACGGGTGGAGCTTTCCCTACCCGAAATCGACGCCGATGCCTGCGAGGGCTGCCTGCGCTGCACCCGCGCCTGCCCCACCGGCGCCCTGCTGCCCGATACCCAAGACGGCACGCTTACCCTCGACTGGCGCTACTGCATAGGATGCGGCCTGTGCGAGTCGGCGTGCCCCCGCAATGCCATCACGTTAACAACCAAGCCCGTCTCCGAGGCTGCGTGCTAAGATAGCCGGGAACAAACCGTTAGGAGCGCTTCCATGAACCAGCCTCGCAACAATCCCGATTTCAATCCCTACGAATCTGCTCAACAAACGAGTGGGCAAAACCCGCAGCTTGACACAACCGCAAACGCCGCGCAAGCGCCCGACAACGCCGGCCCCGCATCGGAAGCGGGCAGCTGTGCCGATCCCGGCCCCTACGAAACCGCTGAGCCAACAGCGCCCCAGGCCGAACGTGCCGAAACGGCGATGGGCGCCGCGCAGGCGCCCGGCAACGCCGGCCCTGCCGCCGCCCCGCAAGCCGCTCAGCAGCCTTCCGTGTACGCCGCCGCCCCGCAGGCGCCCTACACGCAACCTTCCTACGGCGCACCCCAGCCGCCCGCAAACCCCTATGCCGCCGTCGCGCCGAAGCCGGCGAAAAAGTGGCCCTGGGTGCTTTTAGGCTGCGCGCTGGCGTTTCTCATGGGGCTTGGCGGATGCGTGGGCTTCGCCACGGTGGGCATGGTGGCCGATTCCCTCCACAGCCGCGCCGATGGCGTGCATTCCTACGATTTCGACGACCTGCCGTACGGCTACGATCCCGACGACCTGCCCGATAGCGATTACTACGGCGGGTTCACGCTCTCCGACATCAAGGAGGCGGCGGGCGACCTGCCCTGCGATATCGACGACGAGGGCAAAGCGACCGCAGGCGTATACGTGGTAGGCCGCGATATCGACGAGGGCCTGTACTTCCTCCAGGGAAACCCTTCCACCGAAGCTGAATTCTATCTGTTCAGCCCCGAAGGATCGGGCACCTACAGCATGAGCGCTGCGGTCACCTACACGGGCAATTATTTCGCCGACCTTGAAAGAGGCCAGGTGATCGCCTTCATGCCCAGCGCAAAAAGCATGCTGATGATCCCCGCCGACCAAGCCGATTTCCAACCGCAGGCGCCCTACGCCAGCGGCCTGTACCGCGTCGGACAGGACATCCCCGCCGGAACCTATACCATCACCGTCAGCCCGGACGCGCCGCACAACGCCTCGCAGGACTATGCCGCCTACGTCATGAAGGACCTGGACTTCGACGATGATTCCATCACCGACTCCAAGCCCCTGCTGCGCGGAAGCACGCAAACCGTCACCGTGGAAGACGGCGAATGGCTGGAGCTGTTCGGCACCATCGCAACGCCAACCGAATAACCGCCGCAAGGCATCACGCGCCCTTCGAAAAGCATCGGAGGGCGCTGCTTTTCACCCACCGCTATCGAAAGGACGCCCATGCTCCCCGAAAACCCCACCATCGATCAGGTTCGCGAGTTCTTCGCCAACGACAAGTTCGCCACGGAGGCCGCAGGCTGCACCGTCGTCGAAGCCGCCAAAGGCCACGCCGTATGCGAGATGCCGCTCGAGCAGGTCCACTACAACGCTCAAGGCGGCGTGATGGGCGGGGCCATCTTCACCCTTGCCGATTTCTGCCTAGCCATCGCCTGCAACGTAAACGAGCAGCCCACCGTATCGGTAAGCAACACCATCGAGTTCCTCAGCGCAGCCAAGGGCGACAAGCTCATCGCCGAGTGCACCGTCGACAAGTCGGGCAGGAAGCTCGGCTTCTACACAGTGGACGTGTCCGACAACACTGGCCGCAAAATAGCCCGCATGACCGCAACCTGCTACCGATAATCGCCAGGCAGGGATTCAACGAACTTAGCTGCGCTGCTGAACTTGCAAATCAAACGCTCAGCCTGCCAAAAAACGATGTTGAAAATATTTTCAAAATAGGGGGTTGCACGCGGGAACGGTTTCCGTATAATAGTTAACGCACCTGATTTGGGGCCTTAGCTCAGCTGGGAGAGCGCATGGCTGGCAGCCATGAGGTCAGGGGTTCGATCCCCCTAGGCTCCACCAAATTT
>JAUNWR010000125.1:0-2935 GCA_030540215.1 Coriobacteriia bacterium
GAACGACAAATGCTCCGCGGGAACCGGTCGCTTCTTGGAGATCATGGCCGACCGATTGGGCGTAAGCCAAGCCGAGCTCGCCCGCTTGGCGGCGGCGGGACAGCCTACCGTCATCTCCAACATGTGCACGGTGTTTGCGGAATCCGAGGTCATCTCCTTGGTGGGCAAGGGCGAGCCGCGCGAGAACATCGCGCGCGGCGTCATCGATTCGGTTGTGGCGCGCGTGTGCACGCTGGTGGGGCAGGTCCCTGCGGCGCGATATCATCTTACTGGCGGCTTGTGCGAAAACGATTACGTTCGCGCACGCTTGGAGGCCGAGTTGGGAGCGCCGGTGGGTTCTTGCCCCGACGCGCGTTTCGCGGGGGCCTTGGGCGCGGCTATCATCGCCGCCGAGATGGATGGCGAAGCGTAGCGTTTCGCAGCGGTATCGACGTTACTGTTTGCGGATAGCCTGCGCAGCATTTTGCCCTGTGATTCGACTTGCGCGCTTCGCGGGCGCATCCGACGTCTCCATCTGTTTGCAGGACGCTCTCAGGGTGCCGGTGAAAACCGGTAACCGTTATTTCTTTCGATCGATAGGGCACAAACCATGATCTATTTGGACAACGCAGCCACCACGATGCACAAGCCCCAGGCCGTCATCGATGCGGTGTGCGGCGCCATGACGTCGTTCGGCGGGCCTGGGCGCGGTTCGCACCAGGCGGCGCTCGATGCGAGCATGGCGGTGTTGAGAGCGCGACAGGCGGTTTCCGACCTGCTCGACGCTTGGGGCGCCGGCAGCGTTTCGTTCGCCTTGAACGCCACCATGGCTCTCAACATCGCCATAGAAGGGCTGTTGCCTGCGGGCGGCATTACGGTTACCACGGCCGCTTCGCACAACTCCGTGCTTCGCCCGCTCAATCGCGCGCGCGATGAGCGCGGCTGCCAGGTGCGCGTCGCCGCCATCCTGCCCGATGGCTCGCTTGACTGGGAATCCTACGAGCGAGCGCTTGTCGGCGCCAGCCTGGTCGTGGTCACGCATGCCTCGAACGTAACCGGCGATGTGTACGACATCGAGCGCATGGCCGCCTCCGCCCATAAGGCCGGCGCGCTGTTCGTCCTCGACGCGGCGCAGACGGCCGGTGCATGGGCGTTCTCGGCATCGGGCATCGGCGCCGACGTCGTGTGCTTCACCGGACATAAAAGCCTGTACGGGCCGCAGGGCACCGGCGGGCTGTGCGTGCGCCCGGGCCTTGATATCGCCCCGCTTGTGGAAGGCGGTTCGGGCGTACACAGCTTCGACCAGCGGCATCCGCGTTTCATGCCCGAGGCGCTCGAGGCAGGAACGGCCAACGCACACGGCTTGGCGGGACTTGCGGCGGGGTGCTGCTGGCTTGCGGAGCGCGGGGTGACGGATGTGCAAGCGCACATCGAGGGTCTGGTGACGCGTTTCCTGGAAGGCGTGGCGGATATCCGCGGCGTGCATGTCCTCGGCGGCGGCTCCGGGCGGCGCTGCGGCATCGTCGCCGTCAACGTAGGCGATGCCGACTCCGGCGAGATCGCCGATCGGCTGGCGCAGGGATGGGGCGTGTGCGTCCGCCCGGGCGCGCATTGCGCTCCGCTCATGCACACGGCGCTCGGTACGCAGCAGCAGGGTGTTGTGCGCTTCAGCTTCGGCGCCATGAACTCGCAGCGGGATTGCGACGACGCCTTGAGCGCGTTGCGTGATATCGCCTGCTCGTAGCGCCTCCCGCGACGCTCCCGAACATAACGCTCTCCAGACTCCGAAAGGACCTTCATGCGCATCCTATGCATCTCCGCTCAAAAGCCCGATAGCACCGGCAGCGGCGTGTACCTGGCGGAAACGGTCGCCTCTATGGTCGCCGCCGGGCATCAGGTGGTCGTCATCGCCGGCATCGATAATGACGACTCCCCGCAGCTCGCCCCGGGCGTCGAGTTCCTTCCGGTGCGCTTCCGCACCCCCGAGCTGCCGTTTTCCGTGTGCGGCATGAGCGACGTCATGCCCTACGAGGCCACGCGTTACCGCGACATGACGCCGGAGATGGTCCAGGCCTTCCGCAGCGTGTTCGGGCAGCGCATCCGCCAAGCGGTGCTCGACTTCAGGCCCGATGCGATCATCTGCCATCACCTGTATTTGGCGTGCTCGACTGCGTGCGACGTGCTCGACGAGTTAGCCGGTGAATATCGGTTACCGGACGCGAATGGGGAGGGCTGTCGAGTGGCAAATTCGAAGGCCCGTCCGTGCCCGATCTGGGCGGTTTGCCATTCCACCGACCTTCGCCAGCTGCGTAACCATGATCTGGAGAAAGACCGCATCGTGGCAGCTGTCCGCTCGCTCGACGGCGTGATGGCTCTGCACGAGGCGCAGAAGGCCGAGATCGCCGAGTTGTTCGACCTGGCTGCCGATCGCATCCACGTCGTGGGGACCGGTTACAACTCCCAGGAGTTCGCTCCTCGTGGCGGTCTGCGCGCCGCCTGCCCGCTGCGCGTGCTGTATGTGGGCAAGATCTGCCGCGCCAAGGGCGTGGAAAGCCTCATACGCGCCATGGATCTGCTTCCCCTCGACCCGCACGCCGTGGAGCTGCGCCTGGTGGGCGGCTACAGTGACCAGGCTCAATACGACCGTATCGTGAAGCTGGCCGGCAGTTGCCGTTTCCCAGTGGAGTTCGGCGGCCGCGTTTCTCAAGACGACCTGGTGCTTTCCTATAATGAAAGCCACGTGTTCGCGCTGCCCTCGTTCTTCGAGGGACTGCCGCTTGTGACGGTGGAGGCGCTTGCGAGCGGATGTCGCGCGGTGGTCACGAGCCTGCCCGGTATCCGGCCGTGGCTCGATGCAAGCCTCGCCGATGCCCCCGTCTCGTTTGTGGAGCTGCCGCGTATCCAGGGCGTCGACGTCCCCGTTCCCGAGGATCTGCCGGCCTTCGAGCAGCGCCTT
>JAUNWR010000026.1:0-16079 GCA_030540215.1 Coriobacteriia bacterium
CCGATTCCATTGTCCTGCACCACAAAAGAATAGCTTGCTTTGCCCTCTGCAAAGCGGGGGGGGGGGGGGGGCGGGGGGCGCGCGCGCCCCCGCCCCCGCCCCCACGCCATGGTGGGCGCGGCTATTTAATGCGCAGGTACAGCTGGTTGCCTGCGAACTGGATGATCTGCACGAGCACCACCAAGATGAGCACCGTGCTGTACATGATCTCGTCGTTGAAATTCTGGTATCCGTACGTCAGCGCGATGGCACCCAGGCCGCCGGCGCCCACGACGCCTGCCATGGCCGAGCATCCCAGGATGGACACCGTGCCCAGCGTGATGTTGGACACCAGCGAAGGCACCGATTCCCCCACGATGACGTTCCAGGCGATGCGCCAGTTCGGGGCGCCGAACGATTTCGCCGCCTCGATCAGGCCCGGGTCGACCTCGCGAAACGAGCTTTCCAGCAAGCGCGCGATCAGCGGAGCGCAGGCCACGGTGATGGCGAAGATGGCTGCCTTCGGCCCGATGACCGTCCCGAACAGGAAGCGCGATACGGGCATGATGGCGATCATCAGGATGATGAAGGGGAACGAGCGCAGCACGTTGATGACGAAATCGAGCACGCGGTACAGGGCCCCGCACGGTTGCAAGCCCTTCGGCGACGTGATGACCAGCACCAACGCCAGCAAAAACCCGATGGCCACCGAGAAGACGAAACCGAACAGCACCATTTCGAGCGTCTGCCAGATGCCCGGCACGATGATCCGGTTGATGATCACATCCCAGCTGAATCCCATGGCAACCGCCTACCTTTCCCCGCCGTCAAGGCGTTCCCATGTAACGGACGGCTCTTTTGCGAAGAAACCTTCGAGCGCATCGCGCTGCTCATCGGGCACCGTCACCACATAGCTGCCGGCCATTTGACCGCGATACGAATCCAAACCGCCCCATACCACGCGGAACTGCACGCCCGAGCCGATGGCCAGGCGGGACAGCAGCGTCTCGTCGTCTACGCACTGCGCGATCAGATACGCGGTTTCACCAGGGGCGGCGGTGAACCCGTGCGTTTTGCCGATAACCGGCTCGAGCTTGTTGGAGTGCATGAGGAACAGCTCCTTCACGGCCCCGGCGTAGACGACCGACCCATGGTCGAGGATGGCGGCCTTGTCGCACACCTCTTTCACCACCGACATCGCGTGCGTGACCACCACGATGGTGATGCCCAGCTCGCGGTTGATGTCGCGCAAAAGCTTGAGGATCGACCGGGTGATGTTGGGGTCCAGGGCGCTGGTGGCCTCGTCGCACAGCAGGATCGAGGGGTTCATGGTGAGCGCACGGGCGATGGCGACGCGCTGCTTCTGCCCGCCGGAAAGCTCGCGTGGGCGCACCTTGCCCTTGTCGGCAAGGCCCACGAGCTCCAAAAGCTCGGCGGTGCGTGCCGCGCGTTTGTCCTTGGGGATGCCGAAGCACTTCATGGGGAAGGCGACGTTCTCCTCGACCGTCTTGCGCTCCAGCAGGCTGAAGTGCTGGAAGATCATGCCCACGTTCTTGCGGAACAGGCGCAGGTCGCGTTCGGAGAGCTTGCCCACATCGGTGCCGTTGACCTCGAGCTTTCCCTCGTCGAACGACTCCAGGCCGTTGATGCAGCGCAAAAGCGTGGATTTCCCGGCGCCGCTGACGCCCACCAGGCCGTAGATCTCTCCATCCTCGATGGCGATGTCCACGCCTTTGAGCACCGGTGCGTCGCCGTAGCTTTTGCGCAGTCCTTGGATGCTGATCATGGCGCATCCCTACCTGCGGCCTGCGACTTCGGCTATCTGGCCGAACAGCCAGCTGTCGCGGTCGAGCGGAAGCGTGCAGCCCGGACCGAACACGAATGCGCCGCCGTCGTTGCCCTCAAGCGCGCGTTCGAGCCTGGCGCTCAGGCGTTCGCGCACCTCGGTTGCCGTGCCGTCGAAGTCGCGGTGCTGGTCGATGCCGGCGATAAGCACCTTGTCCGTTTTGGCGCGCACCTCCGCGATGGATGCGGCGCCCTTCACCGGGGCCTCGCTTTCCCAGTTCAGCGCGTTGAAGCTGTCAAAGGGGAGCAGGTCGTCGAAGTACAGGCCCGCATCGCCGTGGACGTGCAGCATGTTGAACCATGTGCGGCCGGCAAGCTGATCGTCGGTGCGCTTGACGTAGGGGAGCACGAAGCGCGCGTGCTGCTCGGGCGTGAGCAGCTGCGACGTGCTGAACTTCACCGAGTAGAAGATGCCGTCGATGCCCGCATCGATGAGGCGCTCCAGGAAACGCTCGTTGGTTTGCTGGATGGCTTCGAGCGCATGCTCGAGGGCGGCGGGATCGTCCTTGATGAGCTTGAGCACGTAGCGCGGATCGAGCGGCGTGCTGAGCTCCTGGACCCAGCTGATGGGGTCGAACAGCGTTGCGAGCACCGGTTTGCGGCCGCGGTAGTGCTCCACCAAGCGGCGCGCGATCTCGACTTCGCGGTCCAAGATGCCGGTGGTCGGGTCGAGCACCGGCAGCTGCGCGGCGTCTTGCGCGCTGGCTATCGGATGGCTGCTGAACGGGCCGTCCCATGACTCGGGGTCGCTCGACCATCGATATCCGGCGCCATAGGCGATGGGCAGGTAGTTGCCGTTGACCATGACCTTCACCAGGTCCCAGCGAAGCTCCGCGGTGCTGCGCTCGGTCTCGGCGATGAACTCATCGGGGTCGGCGTCGGCCAGGGGGAAGTGGAACCATCCGGCTACGGGAACCTGATTGCCAAGGCGCTTCGTCCGGGTCAGCTGTTTCAGCAGGTCATAGCTGTTCGTTCCCGCGTTTTCGGCGACCTCGGCAGCCAAAGCCGACGGCGCGGCGGCGGCAGGGTCGGACAGCCATTCGGCAGGGTTGGCGGCAGGAGCCGGCTGCGCGGGCACCGTCTGGGACGCCGCGGCATGCCCGGTTTGGATGGCCTGATCTGCGTGGTTTTGCTCGTTGGTGGTCATGCGACATTCCTTTCTCGTCTTGTATGCCTGGTAATACTACAGGAATGCTAGGCAATGTAAAGAACTAAAATGCGCCAAGCATATGGGAATGCTAGGCAATTGGTTATCGGTTGGGATGATAGCGGAGAACCGGTGCCAGGGGGATGGTTCGGCGGCGGCAAGGGACGTGCGGCGGAGTAGTGGTTTTCGGCGTTGCGATCATAGGCGGATCGAGAACGCGGCTTGAAGCGATTCCCTGCCGCCTTTCCAAGTAGCCGGCGAGGCGGTGCGGCGGGCTTCGGATGTGACGGCTTTGTGTCTTGTGCCCTCGGCGGGGCGCCGAAATGCGTCCAATTCCAAAGCGAAGTAGTATGATTTGGCGCCGTAGAACGATAGGTGTTACGAAACAGGTTCCTTGCCGATGCCCGAAGCGATCCTTCGGCCATCGGCAAGGAGCCCGCAACCAAGAACGATGAATCCGCTCGTCGGCTGCACGCTAACCGCATTGTTGTTAGCCGTGCATGCCCTCGTGCGGATTTTTTGTTCCCGGTTGCAGGGAGAAGCAGAAGGGAAAACCATGTCGCAAGCAGACGAAACCGCGTCGGGCGGGCAGGCGGGCGAAGGCGTCGACCGCGCCGCGCATCTCATGCGCCGCATGGACGCCACGCAACCGACGGCTACGTTCAAGAAGGTGATGGCGCTGACTTCGGCCGGCGTGTTCGTGGACGCCATGGACGTCTACCTGGCAGGCGGCGTGAAGAGCACGCTGGCCGAAACCGGGTTCGCCACCAACGAACAGACCGCCGCGTTTCTGTCGGCAGGCTTTCTGGGCCTGTTCATCGGCTCGCTGATCGCCGGTCTTATCGGCGACAAGCTCGGGCGTCGCAAGGCGTTCCAGTTCAACCTGCTGCTGTTCGGCTTCGCCACCATCTTGGGTGCGCTTTCCCCGAACATGACGTTCATGATAGCCATGCGCTTCTTCGTGGGCTTGGGCCTGGGCTCGGAGCTGGTGACCAGCTTCAGCATGATCAACGAGTTCGCGCCCGTCGCGCGCCGCGGCCGCTGGTGCGCCATCGGCTCGACCATCGCCAACTGCGGCTCGCCCATCGGCATGTTCCTGTGCCTGTTCTTCATCACCATTTGGAGCCCGCTTGGGCAGGAGTCGTGGCGTCTGGTGTTCGCGGTCATCGGCGTGGCGGCCATCATCGTGTGCATCGCGCGCCAGGCGATGCCGGAAAGCCCGCGCTGGCTTATCCAGCACGGCCGCTTCGATGAGGCGGAGGGCATCATCTCCCGCATCGAGCGCGAGATGGCGGATGCCGGCATTTCGCCTGCTGAGCAGGTGGTATTCGAGAAGAGCGCCATGGACTCCGATGCGCATCTGGCGCGCAACCTGTTCCTGGGCATCGTGGTGGTCATCGGCACGTCGCTGACGCAGTACACCTACACCACGTTCGGCCCGTCCATCCTGAAGAACATCGGCCTGGCCACGCAGACCTCGCTGCTTTCCACTACTATCACCATGCTCGCGGCGCCGCTTGGGGCGCTCATCGGCGCGCTGCTCATCGAGAAGCTCGGTCGCCGCGCCGAGGTTTCCGGTGCGTTCATCTGGGTTGCGGTGTTCGCGTTCGCCTATGCCATGGCGCTCAATGCCGGCTCGACGGCGCTCATCACCGTGCTGGGCTTTTTGATGACCATCGGCTTCTACGTGCTGAACGCGTCGGTGATCAGCGTGTACGTGGGCGAGCTGTTCTCCACCAGGTACCGCTTCCGCGGCGCGGGCATCTCGCAGGGCGCCGGCAAGGCCGTCAACGTGGTCATGCCGTTCGCCGTCACGTGGATCTTGGCGAACCTGCAGCCCAACGTCATCTACTTCGGCATCGTGGCCATCGCGCTGGTGGCGGCCGCCGTGACGCTGGCGATCGGCCCCGAGACCAAGTCGCGCCGCTTGGGGTAGCAGGTTAACTTGAAATGGGGTGATTCAGCACGTACGGACTCGCTGGATGAATTTGCTGCAAGTTCACGTCTGTCAGCGTAGGGTGACTTTTGAGGATTTTCCCAAAGGTCATCCGATCCTCGTTAGCGCAAAGACTACTTGAACTAGCAGCCATCCCGGGGCCATCAGAGAAGAACATATGCGTTGTTGTTTGGTTTGGCAATCTTGCTCGAGTTTCCTGCATCGGGCTGCGCCGGGCTTGGCAGCTGAATCCAAGGCATAAAGCGCAAGGTATAATAACGCTCGCATGAGAAACAACGCGATTCGAACCATCTATTCGCTCACGAGAAGGGCTCGTCCATGGGCATATTCGACAAAGGCTTCGACCCACTGAAAGAGATTCAGAAGGCCTCTAAGACTGCCGGCGAGGCGGCGACCAGGATTGCCGAAGGAGCATCTGAGATGGCGGTGGCGGCGGGAACTGCGATTGTGGACGCAACGACGGCGGTGGGCGAAGCAGCGAGCAGGTTTGCCGATGAGGCTTCCGAGGCAGCGACAACAGCGGGCGCTGCGATCGTGGACGCAACGACGGCGGCGGGCGCGGCGGTCGCAGGAGCGGCGAGCAGCGCGAAAGCCGTCCTCGACGAAAAAGCGGCCGAAAGGCTTGATGCGGAGAAGGCAGAGTACGCGCCCAAGGTACAGGAAGCCTTCAAAGCGATTGAAGGCACCCGCGCACAGGAGCTGCTCGATTCGTTCCAGGAGTCTCCGCTTCCGTTGACGGAAGCCAATGCCGCCAAGGTGAAGTCGACATTCCCGATACCAAGGGAGCAGACCGTTGTCTGGGCCGACGCCGAGTTCGACCTCAGGCCCAGCGGCATCGCCATGACCGAAAAGGGCGTCTACATCAAAGCCGACGCCGACGCGTTCGCGATCCCGGGGAAGGAAAAGAGACAGTCTCGCCTTTTCTACTTCGAGTGGGCGCACTTCGAGCCCGATTCCTTCGTCTCCGACGGTGAAAGCAACCTTGCGCTCACCGTCGACGAGGCGTGCCGAGGCCAGTTCGTATCCCGCTGCCAGGCGCTCGGCAGCCTCGAGGAAAGCCGCGCCGCCTTCGCAATCGACGGCGCGCTTGCTGGGGCGGACGATGCGGTGCCCAAAGCCGCGGCGGTCGCAGCGGCGGCGGCCATCAACAGCAACGGGGAGGTCTTCGTCGAGCAGCGCGCGGCGGTCAACAACCCGGCAGGCCACGGCGAGCTCGCCGAAGAGGCGAACAACATCATCGACAGGTTCCAGGGCCATCAGGCCGAGATTTTGGGGAGGGATAACGCGAAGAACGGTGCCGACCGAAGGGTCGACGGCATTCTTGTCCAAACCAAGTACTACAAGACGGCGCGCGGCTCCCTCGAGGCCTGCTTCGACCCGAGCAGCCACCAGTACCGCTACGTCGCGAACGATGGCACACCGATGCAGCTGGAGGTCCCGAAAGACCAGTACCAGCAGGTTCTCCGCGGCTTCGAGGAGAAAATTCGCCAGGGCAAGGTGCCGGGCGTCAGCGACCCAAAGGACGCCGAGAAGATCGTCCGCAAGGGCAAGCTCACCTACGACCAGGCGGTAAACCTCACCAAGCCGGGAACGGTGGAGTCGGTCGCCTACGACGCCGCCACCGGTGCGGTCACGTGCTCCTGCGCGTTCGGTCTGTCGTTTCTCGCGACGTCGTTCGTGGCGTACAGGGAGACCAAAGACGTCAATGGCGCCATCCAGGCAGGCATCGCCGCTGGCGTCCAGGTGTTCGGCCTATCCTTTGTCCAGCATATGGTTGTCTCGCAGCTCTCCAGAACGGGGCTTTCCAACGCTCTGATGGCGCCCAGCCAGGCGGTGGCCGGCAAGCTCGGATTCAAAGCGTCCGCAACGATCGTCAACGGCCTGCGCGCCCTCACGGGCAAGACCGCCATTAGTGGAGCAGCCGCCTCCAAGCAGCTTGCGAAGATGCTAAGGGGCAACGCCGTCTCGGCAGCGGTGACGCTCGCCGTATTCTCAGTCCCCGAGACCTATAAGCTCTTTCAGGGTAAGGCCAGCGGCGCGCAGTACGCCCAGAACATCGCCAGCCTCGCCACCTCGGTCGCCGGGGGAATCGCTGGCGCTGCTGCGGCAGGGGTCGCGGCGGCGAAGGTCGGTGCCGCGGCTGGCACGGCGGTGTCGCCCGGCGTGGGTACCGTCGTCGGCCTCGCGGGCGGCATGGTCGGCGGAACGATCGGCACGGCGGCCGCGGGCGCGGTCGGCGGGATACTGTTCGAAGGCGACTGCGCATCCTTCGGGAGATATTTCAACGCCATGGTCTCGTGCATGGCGGTCGAGTACCTGCTCGACGGGCACGAGATGGACGAGCTGCTCGCCGCTCTCGACGATGTGAAGTCGAGCGAGTTCAAGGAGCTCATGGAGGAGACCCTCTCCTCTCAGGACCAGGAAGCCAAGGTCAAGGCGTTCCTCGCACCGAAGTTCGACGAGGTCGCGTCACGCAGGGAACACTTCGCTCTGCCCACCGACGAGCAGATCAACGATGCACTCGCCAGACTAGAGGAAGAGGCCGAGGAGTAGTCGGCGACGCAATGCGTCTCGATCGACGGCATCGACAAGATCCGTGCCCCGCCTTCCTCCAGCCCCTCGACCTGCTTCTAGTGGGTTTCCGACTCGCTCAAGAGCTTCGGGGTCCAGAGCGAGAACGCGCAGACACTGCTATACGTGGGTCTCTCGTCCGAGGAGGAGACGACGCCCTTCAGCAACTCCGCCCATGATCGACGGCATGCACGAGCGCCTTGGCGACAGGGGCTCATCACGGTCGAATGCGCGAAAACCGAAAGCGGCGAAGAAACGATGTACCGTATCGTGAAAACCGTCGAGTCGTTCGGGGTCCAGAGTACGACGACGCATTCCCATGGCATCCACTCAGCATACGCAGGCAAACCGTCTGCGACATTATTGCCGGCAACTAACGCTGGAAGAATTCGCAAAGGTCGTGATCGTCCCGCGCCCCACTCCAGGGGCGCGGGATTTCTCCAGGTGCTCTCGCAGGCAAACGAGCGGCGTAACGTCGCGACCTTTTTCATTCGGTCTCCGCTGCATGCTGGATTGCAGGAAAAGTAGGCATGGGTCTGGCGATATACTAGAGAATTGAATTGCAGTTGAAAGGAGCGCCATGCCAGCCAGCCGATTAGTTTGCGCTTTCGAGGCTTTCGCCTCCTTGGTTCTTGCCGCCTTGCTTTTGCTGGCCATTCCGTCGATGGCGCTTGCGGACGAGCAAAGCTTTGCTCTCGGCTCGGTGGTCAACGCCGGTTTGGACACAGGTTATTCCGAAAGCAACGAGATTAAAGAATCCGACCCTCATTTCGGCTGGCAGCTGGGATCTTTCAATGTCAAGGGCTTTACGTCCGTGCAACGCGACGGCGAGTCGGCAACTTTCTTGAAAACCGTCGGCGACAAAGTGTCGCTAGAGTTCGAACTCTCTCAAGACATCAGCCGCCTAAACGGGAACCCGTTGCTGACAATAGCGAATGATGAAAACGGCTACGACCAAGGGATGCAGATTGAAAAGTCTTCGCCAGGTTTTGGCCGTGGCACTCTCATCGTTCGAAAAACCGACTATCAGAACAATTCCTCGGAGCCGCAGGTGTACAACGACTACCTAGCTGCCGTTGCTGCTGAGGCAAACACCCAAGTCGACCTCTTCGAGGAAGGCGATTACGAGGTCGTTCTAGACTACGAGATTAAGAATGACGTCCACAAGGTGGGCGGTTTCTTATTCGTGCCTGAGGCTTCCATCTTTCCCGATTACAGCAATTACACTATTCGATTCAAGTTTTCCGTTCGTAACGGCAACACGATGCCGTTCCTCTTCGATGCGCAAAGCGGATCCGAGCTGACCAATGAATCGGTGGCTCCTAATGGTTTCGTTATAGACTTGGCCCGTTCCCGCTATCTGAATGTCAACGTTAAACGCGAGGTGTTGACCGGCAAGTCGTTCGACGTTCGATCCAACGCGCCCGCTAAAGATGGCGACCGGTACACCGACGAGGGGGTTTACACCATTTCCGCCGAAAACACCTCTATGGGACAGACGACCGAGAAGACCATCTACGTTGGCAGCGACCCCAGCCTGAAGGCTTATGCGGCCGCAGGCTATTCGGCAACGCAGATCAAGGATATGGTCAATCAGGGCGCCGCGATAAACGATGACGGGTCCATAACGTGGCGGGATCAGACCGATTCTTCCAAGCAAGCCCCATCGAGCGATTCGTCTTCTTCATCGGCGGCCAAGAGCGCCGGATTCAACATGCTGCTTCTCCCCTTGAGCGCAGTGCTAATCGTCCTCGCAGTAATTGCTTTCGTAAAACGCCGCTTCGCCAGAACTGTTACCCCCCTTGAGTCGCAATCGACCGTCAGCATCGAAGGCGGTTCTGCTGGATTCGATGCTTACGACGACAAGGACGACAAATGAGGAAGAAGCTTCTAGCCGTCTTGATGTCTGGGACTCTCGCTCTTTCGGGATGCGGTGCTCCCGTTCGCCAGGATTTCGCCGGCTCGAACAGCCTCGAAACGCAACAGGTCAACCTTGAGGTTTCAGCAGCACAAGGTGGCGAATTCGCTAAGATGAGTGAAGAAGGCCTCCCCGAGTATATCCGGGACTCGGTTTACGAGCAGGTCTTGAGCCAGGGCCTGCCAGATGGCTCGCTCGTCGAGAACGTACAGGCTGTGTATATCTCCCAGGAATACATCGACGAGCTCACATACAATTCCCAATCTACCGTTTTCTTCGGCTACACCATCGCAGAGCTTCAAAACCAGTTCCAGGGCTCTAAATATGTCTACACATTAGGCGATGGCGGCCAGACCACCGTTCATGCCTTCCAGGGTTACGGTGATACATATGACCAGATCATCCGAAACGTTGCCGCAGGCGGCGGCGTTGTCCTGGTATGCGTTACCGTTTCCGCAGCAACCGCTGGGGTCGCACCCGCCTGCAGTATGGTGTTCGCGATCGCGGCCAGCACCGGAACGAAAGCGGCGCTTTCCGGTGCCGCCATTGGGGCAATAACCTCGGGCGCCGCTACCGCAATCCTGACGGACGGTGACGTTGAGGCTTCCGTCAAGGCCGCTGCTCTAGGCGGGAGCGAAGGCGTCAAAGTCGGAGCGATGATGGGCACTCTTGGGGGCGGAGCGGCGGAAGCCGCCGGACTCAAGGGCGCAGCCCTCAACGGTCTAACCATGGGTGAGGCGGCGGCAATCCAGCGCGAATCAAAGTATCCGCTCGACGTGGTCAAGCAGTTCAAGAGCGTTGAGGAGTACAACATCTACAAAGGTGCTGGGCTCAAGACCGCAAAGGTTAGTGGCAAAACCGCTTTGGTCCAGGACATAGACCTTGCTAGAATCGATGAGAAAGGCCTGACGAATCTGCGGCGCATGCAGAAGGGACAGCCGCCGCTCGATCCCGTCGGAAACGCCTATGAGCTCCATCACATCAATCAGAAGGCCGATGGGACACTTGCCGTGTTGAGCATGGAGGAGCATAGGGGTAAGGGCGTAGCTCAGATTTTGAATACTGCAGGTAAATCGAGCGAAATTGACAGGCCGGCTTTCGAACCGCAGAAGAAGCAGTTCTGGCGCGACTACGCTTCGATAGTTGCTGGATAAGGAGCAAAGGCGTGGATGTCAATATCGAAGGGCTGGCTGGATTGCCTGGTTTTTCAGGCTTTGCGCCCGCCTCCGAAGCTGCCGTGGCTGAGGCAGAATCGGCCCTTGGCCTACGTTTCTCGCCAGATTTCCGAAGCACACTTCTGGAATACGGTTGCATCGAGACGGATGGTCACGAGTTGACCGGCTTAATAGACTCTAAAAGGCTGAACGTCGTGCGTGTAACCAAAGATATGCGGTCGATCTACAAAGCGCTCGGTCTCTATAGCTACGTGATAGAGGATACCTACGTTGACGGCGTGATTATTTGCCAGGATTCTTCTGGATCCGTCTTTCAGCTGGATTTGAGCGGCGCCTTTAAGAAGATTGCCTCGTCGCTGGTCGAATACCTGTCTGAATGAAAACCGCAGGTTGGCTCGAGGATCCCCTCCGTTTCGCGGTAAAGGCCCTATGGCGTTCCTTGGCGAGTTCGTCTTCCCAGCGATCGGTTGTCGTCATTCTGCTTCCAGGGACTGCACGGCGCCCGCTGCAGCGCCTTCAATTGTTTGACAAACGTCGCCTTCTTCGGAATTTCGCCCGTTTCCTGATACTCGGGTGAGGGGATGCGGGTGCTCGCATCGGGGGCGGCCGTGTTATCGGGTGTTTCTGGTGACCGTTGCCGTTTCGAGCACGAGGTTGCGGGCCGCGTCGTCGGGGCCGATGACGGTTGCCTTGCCCCAGCGCGGTTCGAAGCGTCTGCGCGCCTCGTCGAGCAGCGTCTCACGCACCACGGCTATGGCATGGGGAAACTGCGGCGTGGGGCCGGCGTCGAGGATGGCCAGCGCGTTGGTCAGGCCGCAGCTGTGCAGAAGCTCGAGGCGGCCCAGTTCGTCCACCACGAGCATCGCGTGCGGGGCGAGCCGGGTTTCGTTGGCGGCTGGTGCGGCAGCGAGCACGTTGCCCCCTGCTTTTGCGGCTGTGGATTCGCCGGTGTTGGTTTGTGCGAGCGGGGATGTTTTGGCGGCGGTTTCTGCGACTACGGGCGGGCAAACGCCGTTGTCGAGCGGTGCGGCTGCAGGGGTGTCGACCTCGGCCTGCGTGGTCGTGGAGTCGTCTGCGCCGCTGTCGGCGGGTGCGATGCTTGCCTGTTTCGCCAGCGTGGCGAAGTGGGCGTTGACTTGTGCGATCGCGGTGTCGGAGATGACCCAGCCCAGCTTCGCCGCCTTCGCTTGCGTCCCTTCCGTGAACGCTTTGCTCTTGGCGGCCAGGTCGCGGCGGCGTGCGAACTCGATGCGCTTGCCCTGCGGCAGCAGCACGTTGTCGATGCCCAGCTTCTCGAAGCGTCCGGCCCCGTCGAAGCCGTGCTTGCCGCCGGGTTGCCCTTCGGGCCGCGGCACCCATTGCCCGGGCGCCACCACGCCTGCTACGCACGTGCCTGCTGCTTGCAAGCTGGCGCACAGGTCCTCCAGCCATCTGGTTTTGCCGATCTGCACGTCGCCGGTGAGTAGAAACAGCACACTGACCCCTTCTTTCGCCCCTGTAATGCGTTACATTATAGGCAAGCGGCAATAATACTGACGAAAGAATAGCCGTAAACTGGCATTTCGATGTCATTAAGGAAGGGGCGTTATGGCGGTGCAACAGGAACAGGTGGGTTTGCGGGAGTCGGCGACGATCGCGTTTCCGGGCACGGAAGCGCCGGGGACCGCGTGGGATTTGTACAACCAGATGATCGCGGGCATTCCCGAGGGCGTGCTGGTGCGCGATTACTGCTTGGGGCTGAACTGGTCCTATGTCGAGGCGGATTGCGGCATGGGCGTGGCGTTCACCGTGCGCGGAGGCGGGAAGCACGCGTATAAGATGGATTTGCGCGGCATGGAGCTGCGTCAGGTCGCCGAGCTGTCGAAGTCCTGGTGCTTCCAAGAGGCCACGCTGGGCATTGCGGCGCTGAACGCGTGGTATTCGCGTCGCGAGCTGCTCGCCCCGTTGGGCTGCGAGTTCGCCGACCCCTCCGAGCATCACGGCGAGGATGAGCGGGGTGGCAACGGGCAGAAGGACGCGTTTTGCGCTTACGGACCGCAAATCGCCGCAAAGGGCGACGCGAACGTCGTGGTCGTGGGGCATTTCCCGAACGTCGCCGATATCGCCGAGTACGCAAACCTCGTTGTTTTGGAGCGTAACTGCCGCGACGGCCTGGACACGCCCGACCCGGGGTGCGAGTACGTGATGCCGCAGGCGGATTACGCGTTCATCACCGGCGTGACGCTGATCAACAAGACCGCGCCGCGCCTGCTCGATCTGGCGCGCAACGCAACCACCGTGATGGTGGGCCCGAGCGTGGTCATGACGCCGGCGCTCTTCGACCGCGGGGTGCACGAGCTGGCAGGCTCGGTCGTGAACGACCCTGAGCGCGCAAAGTTCGCGGTGGCAAACGGCGGCGGCCAGCTGTTCGGCCAGGCGCTGGTCATGGCCAGCCTGAAGGCGGAATAGCTGGCCGGCGGTAAGATTCCGCCAAAGCAAGAAAAACTGCTTCTGGCCTGGATGGCCCTTCACGAACAAGAATTGCAAGAGAATATGGCGGCCCGTACCGATCCGATTGGGGGTTAAGTCGCAGACACGCTTTTCTGCCTATAACCCGATTTTAAGAGTTAAACAGAAGGCGGTCACAGCGCGCTTAAAGGCGAACGCCCGAGAACGCGTAGAATCCGGGGGTGTCGACGAGCGATTCCAGCTGGAACAGGCCTTCCCACACCGCGCTTTCCTCGCGCACGGGGCCAAGCCCCGAGCTTACGCCCGCAGCGTGCGCCTGATGATGACCGTTGATCTCGTCTTTACCCGACCCATGGGCCACGGCGAAACGCCCGCCGGGCTTCAACAGACGGTGAACCTTCTTTGCCAGCGCGGGCTTGTCGACGAAATGCGGGTAGGCGTTATAGATGACCACCTCGTCGAACTGGTTGGCTTCGTCCAGCTCAAGCGCGTCGCTTGCCGCGAATTCGACGGCGGGGTCGTCGGCGAAATTGTTGCGTGCGTTCTCGACCATCTTTTCGGAAAGATCAACGCCCAAAACGGATCCGGCACCGGCCTCAAGATAGTACGGAACCATAACGCCCGTGCCGCAGCCCAGGTCAAGAACATGATCGCCCGGCTTGACGCCCACAAGCGAAACCACGGCGCCTTGCACACGGCTTTTCCCCACGTGGCTCGAAGCATCCCAAGTGTCGGCCCTCTCATCGAAGAAGCGCGCGACTTTCTCAAGCTTGCCGCAGGTCGTTCCGTTCGTTAGCTGCTCTACAAGATTGCTTTCGGTATCCATTGCAAACCTCTCTTATAAAGGAACCACCAAACGGCGGCCACGATGCTCGATGACATCGCTCTTCATTCCGTAAATACGCTCGATCTGCTCGGGCGTGACAATGCCCTGGTTGCCCACTGCGTCGACCCGCCCATCGGCAAGGAACAGGAACCTATCGCAGTAGCGCAGCGCAAGGTTGATGTCATGCAGAACCGCAGCGGCGGCGATGCCCCGACCATCCACCTCGTCGCGAACCTCGCGCATGACCTCTTGCTGGTTGGCCGGGTCGAGATTGTTCGTCGGCTCGTCAAGCAGCAGCGTGTCGGCGCGTTGGACGAACGCACGGGCAAGGACCATCTTCTGATACTCGCCGCCTGAAAGCTCGTCCGTGTAGCGAAGTTCGCACTTGGCCAGGCCCAGCCGCTCAAGCGCGTCTTCAACGATCTGCCGGTCTTCCTTGGACGGGCCGCCCTGCATGTGGGGACGGCGCCCCAAAAGAACGGCGTCGTACACGGTCAACCGGTTCGCGTGGCTGTGTTGCGCGACGAAGGCCACCTTGCGGGCGCGATCAAGGCGATGTACCTGACCAAGGGGAGCTCCGTCGAGCAGCACCTGCCCGGACGCCGGCTTCGCCGCGCCCGTCAGGCAAGAAAGCAACGTTGATTTACCGCACCCGTTTACGCCCAAAATGGCCAAAAACGAACCAGGTGCCAAGTCGATATCGACCCCTTGTAAGATGGGCGAGCCCGCACGATACGCGAAATGCAAACCATGGGCTTCGAGCATCAGCGGTTCACCCCCTTGAACAGCAGATAGATGAAGACCGGCGCGCCGACGAACGACGTAATGGCCGAAATCGGCAGGATCAGCGGAGCGACGATGACATGGCAGAGCATGTCAGAAACCAAAAGCAGGCCCGCGCCGGCAATGGCCGAAGCGGGAAGCAGGTAGCGGTAGTCCGAGCCAAGAAGCCGCCTCATGACATGTGGCGCGACCAAGCCCACGAAGTTGACGATGCCGCAAAACGCAATGACCGTCGAGGCAACGGCGCTCGCAACGAACATGTTCGCCAGGCGAACCTTGCTCACCGAAATGCCCAGGCTGTGCGCCAGGCCCTCGCCCGATTCCATCGCGTTGAAATCCCACCTGTTAAGGTGGAACACCACAGCGCCCACCAGCGTGACAATCGCCATAAGCGCCAGTTGATCTTCGTTCACGCGGCTAAGGTCGCCGAAGGTCCAGAACACCACGGCGGCCACCTGGGAATCTTCCGCAAAATACTGCACCAAAGTGGTTCCGGCAGTGAACACCGCCGATAGCGCCACACCCAAAAGAACGATGCTTTCGGGCGTCATCTCGCGAACGCGGGACAGCAGCAAGATCAGCACGGTGGAAAGCATGGCGCCTGCAAACGCCAGCAGCGCCGTCATAACGGGGTCGGCGGAGCTTACGCCCTCGTAGGCAGCCGACGAACCGCCCCCTCCTGCAAGCACGATGATTGCAATGGAAGCGCCGAAGGCAGCTCCTTGCGAAATACCAAGCGTGCTGGCCGAGGCCAGCGGGTTGCGCAGAACGCTTTGGTACGCACAACCCGCAAGGGACAAGGCGATGCCGGCGACAATGGCCGTCAGCACGCGCGGCAAGCGAATGTTCTGCACCGCAGCCACTGCGCGCGCATCGCCCTGCCCGAACAAAGCCAGGACGACGTCTTTCGCAGAGAGGCTCAGCGCGCCCATTCCCATGGACAGCACGGCAATGCCGGCAACGACCACGGCCAGCACGGCAATGACGACCAGCTTATGACGGATGTACCCGTCATAGCCCCCGTTCCTGCCCTGGCCTTGGGGCGGCAGCCCCGTGTTTGTCAGCTTCTCCTCTTGCATGTGCGCGCCTGGCTTGATCCTTAACTCACGTTTCTCGAACGACTACCGCTTAGTTGAACGACATCGACTTGAAGTCCATGCCGTTCTGCTGCATGGCCTGATAGAAGTCGGCGCCAAGAAGCGTAGTGTAGATCTCGGAGTACTTCGCCTTCAGATCGACATCGGCGAATTTATCGGGGCAGATGGTCGCACCGATGAAGTAGGTGTCGCAGATGCCCGTGTCGATGTTGGTGCCGTTGAAGTTGAAGAACGGCTGCGTGTACAGGTTGCCCTGCTGGAACGCCTTCAGGCCGTCGAAGAACGCCTGGTTGTTAGCGTAGTCGGCCTTCATCAGGTCCATGTTGCCTGCGT
>JAUNWR010000026.1:16089-21207 GCA_030540215.1 Coriobacteriia bacterium
CCGATTTGCTCAAGGTCGACGTCAACTGCAGCTTTCTGACCGGTCTCGTCGGCAACGTTCTTGGCGTTCAGCTCGACAAGCGGAGCATAGTTGGCATAGGTGCCGGTGAAGCTCTTAGCGCCCTTGTAGTTGACAGCGCCCACGTACACGCTGGGCTTGTCCGCATCAGCGATATCGGCGGTGCGGGCTTTCAGGTCGGCATCCCACTCCTTCAGCTTGGCAACAATCTCGTTGGCGTGATCCTCGGTGCCTAGGGCCTCACCGACGCAGGTGATGGAGTTGTACACGTTGTCAGTGAACAGCTGGTTCTGATAGGTGATGCCAATGACGGGAATGCCCGTATCCTTTTGAAGGGCGTCGCACTCCTCGGCGCTGCGGCTCGAGATGATAACGTCGGGGTTGAGATCCATCATCTGCTCTTTGTTGACGTTGGTCTCAAGCAGATGGTTGCCGTTGCTGGTGGAAGGCAAGTTGGCGAAAAGGTCTTTGTAGGCGATTGCATACGGACGGTTCATAGCCGGGGTGGTTTCCATTTCGGTGACGGCGATGAGCTTGTCCTGAGCACCGGCGTACACCACAAAGCGGGCGCCGCTGCCAACCGTGGCGGCAGTCTTTGCGTCCTTCGGCACCTCAACGCTGCGTCCATAGGCGTCGACGACCGTTTTCGTTGCAGCAGCGGACGAACTGGCGTCAGATGCGCTGTCCGATGCTGCGCTATTCGACCCGCAAGCAGTAAGCACCAGGCTGAACATAGCAAGTACTGCCACGAAGATCGTCGCAAGTTTCAGCGAGAATCTCTTCTTCATGCAAGAATCCTTTTCTCTGAGGTCTTCTCTGTCGGTGTTACGAACCCCTATTTCGTAACACATCGGAATCTTAGCACCGAAGGGGCGCGGGCGCGAGCAAGAAATCCCAAGAATGGCTCATTTCTGATAAACGGCGCTTACGGAAGGGCGATGCTGGCGATCTGCGTAAGAAAACGCGGGTTATAGGCAGAAAAGTGTGTCCGTTTCTGGCATCCAACCCCTGTTCGGAACCAGAATACCAACGTTTTAAATATCACGGCGGATTTTAACGGGTCGGCAGAAAAGTGTGTCCGATTCCGACTTGACTCCGCAGGTCGGAGCCGCCAAACCCGCCATTTAAAATGGTGGACAATGCCGCCATGAGAACCGTGAAGTGCCCTATTTGCGCGGCATGGAACTGCGTCAGGTGGCCGAGTTGTCGAAGTCCTGGTGCTTCCAAGAGGCCACGCTGGGCATCGCGGCGCTGAACGCGTGGTATTCGCGTCGCGAGCTGCTCGCCCCGTTGGGCTGCGAGTTCGCCGATCCCGCTGAGCATCACGGCGAGGATGAGCGCGGAGGCAACGGGCAGAAGGACGCGTTTTGCGCTTACAAACCGCAAATCGCCGCAAAGGGCGACGCGAACGTTTGTATTGACAGTACAGACGTTCGCTTATATACTGCTTGCAATGAGCCAGTGCGAACGCTCGGCGGTCTGCCGTGCCCAAGCTGGCGAAGGGTCCCGCCTTCGCCCATACCACGTTCGCAAGATCCTCTTCGCCACGGGAAGGCGGCGTGCGCCGTCTGGGAAGGGGGACAGGTATGCCTGAGCTGAGCAGGTTTTACGGGATCGTTGTGAGAATGTATTTCGACGATGATCAGCAACACTCATTGCCTCATGTCCATGTGTACTATGGCAGCATGGACGCCTCGTATTCGTTGCAGGGAAAACGTCTTGGCGGTAAGATTCCGCCAAAGCAGGAGAAACTGCTTCTGGCCTGGATGGCCCTTCACGAGCAAGAATTGCACGAAAACTGGTACTTGGCCAATAGCACCGGCGAATGCTATCGCATTCCGCCTTTGAGATAGGGGATGCGCCATGAAATGGGTTTGCGGTTTAAAGATTCTGTCTGTCGAACCTACCGAAAAGGGCACCCTTGTCATGAAGTGGTCCGATGGCACGACACGCGTATTCGATCCTATGCCGCGATTGCAGGGCGATTTCATGGGTAGGCTGAGGGACTCCGGGTATTTCAAGAAGGTTCGCATCACCGAATTCGGCGATGCGGTTGAATGGCCCGGTGGCCAGGATTTCGCGCCCGAGTCGCTTTATGAGAACTCGGTGCTGTTAAGCGCTGCCGAATAGAGGGTCTCCTTCGGAATGTGGTTCCGCTTCGCGGGGGCGTGCGCTTGTGCAATCGCGATACAATTTACCTTGGACACATGAGCGGTTGCTTGCTGCTATAGCAAGTCGAACGCATTAGATTCTGCATGCTTTGTAAAGGAACTGCCCTATGGCTGATATTCATACGTTCGAAGGCGAGGACATCGTCGAAACGCTGGCTGCGCAGGCCGAAGGCCACGAGCCTGGCGAACTGGGTGCGCTGGCTTACCATCTGTACGACACGAATCCGGAGCTTACCGAGGAGGAGGCGTTCGAGGCGTTCACCAACTGGGTTGCCGAACGCGGTATCGAGCTGTGGCCCCATCAAGAGGAAGCGCTCATGTCGCTCATGGTGGGCGATCACGTCATCTTGGGCACGCCCACGGGCAGCGGTAAAAGCCTGGTTGCGTTGGGCATGCACTTCATGGCCATGTGCTTCGGTGAGACCTCGTACTACACGGCACCCATCAAGGCGCTGGTCAGCGAGAAGTTCTTCAATCTGGTGGAGCTGCTCGGCCGCGACAACGTGGGCATGATCACGGGCGATGTCCATATCAACACCGAGGCGCCCGTCATCTGCTGCACCGAGGAGATTCTGGCGAACCAGGCGCTGCGCGAGGGGCCGGATGCGCTCGTCCACAGCGTCGCCATGGACGAGTTCCACTTCTTCAGCGATACCGACCGCGGCTGGGCATGGCAGGTGCCGTTGCTCACGCTGCCGAAAACGCAGTTCTTGCTCATGAGCGCCACGTTGGGCGACGTTACGCAGATCTCCGATCTGCTGCGCCGTCAAACCACGCGCGATGTCTCGAACGTCACCGATGCCCCGCGTCCGGTGCCGCTGTCGTACGAATACGCGCTCACCCCGCTTGAGGGAACGGTCGAGCTTGCGCTGCGCAAGGACGAGGGCCCGTTGTACGTCGTGCATTTCTCGCAGGATGCGGCGCTTACCAGCGCGCAGAACCTGGCAAGCTACGGCGTGGCAACCAAGGAGCAGCGCGAGGCTGTCAAGGAGGCCATGAAGGGTGCGCAGTTCTCCACGGCGTTCGGCAAAACGCTGAAGCGCCTGTTGGGCTGCGGCGTGGGTGTGCACCACGCCGGCATGCTGCCGCGCTACCGCCTGCTGGTGGAAAAGCTTGCGCAGCAGGGCCTGTTGCCCGTCATTTGCGGCACCGACACGCTGGGCGTCGGCATCAACGTGCCTATCCACACCGTTGTGCTCACGCAGCTCACTAAGTTCGACGGCCGCAAGATGCGTCGTCTGCGCAGCCGCGAGTTCCATCAAATCGCCGGTCGCGCGGGCCGCTCGGGCTTCGATACCGAGGGCGTGGTCATAGCCGAAGCCCCTGAGCATGAGATCGAGAACCACAAGGCCGAGGTGAAGGCCGCCGGCGATCCGAAGAAGCTCAAGAAAATCAAGAAGAAGCGCCCGCCCGAGAACTTCGTGAACTGGAACGAGGACACGTTCAACAAGCTCATCGAATCGGTTCCCGAGCAGCTGACGCCGCGTATGCGCATCACGCATTCCATGGTGTTGGCCGAGGTGGAGCAGGGCGGCAACGCCCGCGCCCGCGTCGACCAGCTTATCGAGGATTCGCTGCAGCCGGCGGAGGAGAAGGTCAAGCTTCACGTGCGCGCCGCCGAGGTTCTGCAAACGCTCATTGATGCCGATGTGGTGGTGCACGAGGTGGACGAGAACGGCGAGGACGCATACTCGGTCACCATGGACCTGCCGGAGGACTTCGCGCTCGATCAGCCACTGTCTCCGTTTTTGCTGGCGGCGCTCGAGCTGCTCGACCCCGAAAGCCCCGAGTACGCGTTCGACCTGGTATCCATGGTCGAGGCAACCTTGGAGGACCCGCGGCAGGTGCTGCGCGCGCAGGAGCGCAAGGCGCGCGATGCCGCCATGGCGGAGATGAAGATGGACGGCGTAGACTACGACGAGCGTTTGGAGCGCATCGCCGATGTCACGTATCCCAAGCCGCTGGAGGACCTGCTGGATGCGGCGTTCTCGAAGTACTGCGATGCGGTGCCGTGGGCGCGCGATTATTGCCTGCGGCCGAAATCGGTGCTGCGCGACATGCTGGAAAGCGCGGCGGACTTCAAGGGGTACATCCAGAAGCTCGGCATCATGCGCTACGAGGGCATCTTGCTGCGCTACCTGTCCGAGGCGTTCCGCGGCCTTGACCGCACCATCCCCGAGGATAAGCGCACCGAGCAGCTGAAGGACATCATCGCTTGGCTGGGCTTGATCGTGCGCAGCGTCGATAGCAGCTTGGTGGACGAGTGGGAGAACGCCGGAGCGGTGCTGGATGCCGCCCCGCCCGACGCCGCCGGCGTCGAAGCGGTTGTGCGCGACCGACGCGGGCTCACCGTGCTCGTGCGCAACGCCCTGTTCAGCCGCGTTCGCATGGCGGCTCATCGCGATGCGGCGGGGCTTGGCGAGGCCGATGGCGATTGGGGCTTCGGCGAGCGTGCCTGGATGCAGGCCTTGGACGAGTACTACGAGGCGCATGAGGAGATCCTGCTGGACGCCGATGCGCGCTCGAAGGCCTATCTCGTGTTCGACGAGGCGGATGAGGAAGAGCTGCACGTGTGGCACGTGCGTCAGATCTTCCATGACGAGGCGGGCGATAACGATTTCGTCATCGTCGCCGATGTGGATCTGGATGCCACGCAGGAAGGCGACGGCGTGGTGTTCGCGAACTATCGCGTGGGCTTTGCCGACGAGCTGCTTGACGAGTTCTAGCCGGTTCGCCAGCTGTATGCTTGCCGTCGTCGCTGCTGTGTATGTGGGCGAGCGGCGGGTTTCGAGCGCTCATCGGCGGCGATTTGCCGCTGCCAGACCCGCTAAGCGCCGGTAGCAACGAATTGACACCGTTTGCGTGGCAAATCGGTGCGGCTTCCTAGAGGCGTGCTAGGCTTATGGCGCGGGACCCCAATCCGGTCTCG
>JAUNWR010000126.1:0-2891 GCA_030540215.1 Coriobacteriia bacterium
AGGTGCTCTCCCCCGCCGACGACACCTATCACATCGATAAATCCCAGTTCAACGTCCCGTTCGTGTGCGGGGCGCGCGATTTAGGCGAAGCGCTGCGCCGCATTGCCGAGGGCGCCACGATGATCCGCACGAAAGGCGAGCCGGGCACTGGCGACGTCATCCAGGCCGTGCGCCACATGCGCATGATGAACGCCGAGATTCGCCGCGTCCAGAACCTGCGCGCAGACGAGCTGTTCGAGGCCGCCAAGCAGTTGCAGGTGCCCGTCGACCTCGTGAAGTACGTGCACGAGAACGGCAAGCTGCCAGTCGTGAACTTCGCCGCCGGCGGCGTGGCGACTCCGGCAGACGCCGCGCTCATGATGCAGCTCGGCGCTGAGGGCGTGTTCGTGGGCTCGGGTATCTTCAAGTCCGGCAACCCCGCCAAACGCGCGCAGGCGATCGTGAAGGCCGTGGCGAACTATACCGACGCCAAGCTCATCGCCGAACTGTCCGAGGACCTTGGCGAGGCGATGGTCGGCATCAACGAGAACGAGATCGCCCTTCTCATGGCCGAGCGCGGCAAGTAGGCCGCCGCGGACGCGATATCGCCTGAAAGGTTTTCATATGGGAAAGAAAATAGCCGTCCTGGCTGTTCAGGGGGCGTTTATCGAGCATGAGCGCGCACTTTCGAAGCTGGGATGCGAATGCGTGGAACTGCGACAAGGGCCCGACGTTCGCCAGCCTTTCGACGCGCTTGTGCTACCGGGCGGCGAGAGCACGGTTCAGGCGAAGCTCCTGCGCGAGCTCGGCATGATCGACGAGCTGCACCGCCGCATTGCGGACGGCATACCCGTTATGGGCACTTGCGCGGGGCTCATCCTCCTCGCGAAAACCGTCGAGGAAGGCGTTCCCGCCGCAGGTGACCCTACCGCGGAAGTGGTCGGGGGAGCCGTCGCGCCAGGAGCTTTCGGCACGCTGCCCGTGACCGTGAGGAGAAATGCCTACGGCCGGCAGCTGGGCAGCTTCCACGCGAAAGCACCGTTTTCAGGCATCGAGGGCGACGTTCCCATGACATTTATCCGGGCGCCCTATATCGTCGATGCCCACGAGGGTGCGACCCCGCTCACCACGGTCGATGGACGCATTGTCGCCGTGAGAGACGGCAACCAGCTCGGCGTAGCCTTCCATCCCGAGCTCGACGACGACCTGCGGATTCACGAGCTGTTCGTGAGCCTTATCGGGTAGGCGGGGCGCCCCGCAAACAGAAAGGCCGGCTGCCCAATCGAACAGCCGGCCTTTTCTCGCTTTGTCTGTGAGGTTTATTCCTCGACAACCTCGGGGATAGCGCCCATCGGGCACTCCTCGACGCAATCGCCGCATGCGATGCAGTTGTCCTCGTTCACGGGAGCCGCAACGCCGTTGACGACCTCGAGAACCTCCTGCGGGCAGGCGTCAACGCAAATGCCGCAGCCGATGCACTCATCTGCATCAATAACCGGGTGAGCCATGTCAAACTCCTTCTCGTCTCATTCAGATGAAAGCGAATCCCGGCGCCCTCTCGCAACTGACCGCCGCGCGCTCGGGAAACTACTGCCCGAAAAGATACCATTGCAGCCGTTAAATGCAAGAGAAATCGAGCGTTTTTCAGGGTACGGCGCGAATTGATACCGAGACGTCAAGATACGCCGAGCAAAGTCGGACACGCCTCGCGGCGCGTCCGATGATTATTCCCCATTTTGGAATGAAGCGCTCCATCCCGCTGCTTGAGGATCGCCGGAGGACGGATTCGCGGCAGAGGCTCTCGCTCGCAAGGGCTCAGAAGAAGCGGCCCGCTAGCAAGGGTCGCTGGAGGGCAGGCTCACTAGCGGGGATTCCCCCGGTGAGGACTCGCAGCTGGGGCTTGCTAGCGGGGAGTCTGCCAGCAAGGGCCTACTAACAGATGCGCGGGAGCTGCTCGCCCACCAACATGTCGAGGATGCGCTTGCCGCCGAAAGCTGTGCGCAGGTAAACCTTCGGCCCGCGCTCGGGCTGCATTTCGCCCACTTCGCCGATGATGGCCGCATCGACGCCGTACTTGTTCGCTCGCATGGCACCAAGCGCGGCATCCGCCTCGTCAGCGGGGACGACGCAAACCATCTTGCCCTCGTTCGCCACTTGGAGCACATCGTAGCCGAGCATCTCGCAGGCGCCGCGCACCGCGTCCTTCACAGGCACGGAGTCCTCTTCGATGGTGATATCGACCTGCGCCTGATCAGCGAACTCGTTGAGCGTCGACGCCAAGCCGCCGCGCGTCGGATCGCGAAAGCAGCGCGTATTGGGCGCGGCGGCGAGAACTTCAGCGATCAGGTGGTTCAGCGGAGCCGCATCGCTTTGCAAGTCGGCCGAGAAGCTTAAGCCCTCTCGGCAGCTCATGACGGTGATGCCGTGGTCGCCCAAAGTGCCGCTGACGAGCACCTTATCGCCCGGCTTGCACTGCTCACCGCCCAGGCTCACCCCCTCGGGAACAACGCCCACACCCGCGGTGTTGATGAACACGCCATCGCCGTGACCGCGGTTCACAACCTTCGTATCGCCCGTGACCAAACGCACGCCCGCCTCGCGCGCCGTTTCTGCCATCGTGGAGCAAATGCGCTTCAAATCAGCCATGGGATAACCCTCTTCAAGGATGAAACCGCAGCTCAGATAAAGCGGGCAGGCGCCTGAAGTGGCCACATCGTTCACCGTGCCGCAAATCGCGAGCCGCCCGATGTTGCCACCGGGGAAGAACTGAGGGGTCACGACGAAGCTGTCGGTGGAGAAGGCCAGCCGCTCGCCGGGCATAGGCGCCGGCAGAACCGCCGCGTCGTTCCCCTGCAGAAGCTCGTCGTTTCCGTAGGCCTCGTAGAAAACCTCGTCGATGATGCGCTTCATCA
>JAUNWR010000127.1:0-2807 GCA_030540215.1 Coriobacteriia bacterium
GCGTGGAGCTTTTGGGTCGAGATGCCGATCTCGGCGCCCAGGCCAAACTCGCCGCCGTCGGTAAAGCGCGTGCTGGCATTGGCATACACGGCCGAGGCATCGACCGCGTCCAGGAAGCGCTCACAGGCATCCTCGTCCTCGGCAACGATGGCCTCGGAGTGCATGGTGCCGTAGCGGTTGATGTGCGCGACGGCTTCGTCCTCGTTCGCCACGACCTTCACGCTCATCTCGAGCGCCAGATACTCGCGGCCCCAGTCCTCCTCAGTCGCGGCAACATAGTCGTCGCCCTCGGCAAGCCCGGCGGCGGCGCATGCGGCGCACGTGGCATCGTCGCCGTGAATCAGCACGCCGTGGTCGTGCAGCGCGGCAACGACTGCGGGCAGGAAGCGATCTGCGACGGCACGGTCGACCAGCAACGACTCGGCAGCATTGCACACGCCCACGCGCTGGGTCTTGGCATTGACGATAATGTTGAGCGCTTTATCGAAGTCGGCGGATTCATGCACGTAGATGTGGCAGTTACCCGTGCCCGTCTCGATCACCGGCACGAGCGACTCGCGCACGCAGCGCTGGATCAGGCCCGCACCGCCACGCGGAATGAGCACATCGACGATGCCACGAAGCTTCATGAGCTCGCCGGTTGCCTCGCGGTCGGTAGACTCGATCATCGAGACGGCCTCGCGCGGGAAACCCTGGGCCTCAAGCGCATCGGCCAGCAGTTCGGCAATCATGGCGCACGAGTGATAGGCCAGCGAACCGCCGCGCAGGATGCAGGCGTTGCCGGTGCGGATGCAGATGCCCGCGGCATCGGCAGTCACGTTGGGGCGCGCCTCGTAGACCATGGCAACCAGACCCAGCGGCACAGTCACACGCGTAAGGTCCACACCGCTTGCAAGCACGCGATGGTCGAGCACGCGGCCGACAGGATCGGGCAGCTCGGCGAGCTTCTCCAAGCCAGCTGCCATGCCCTCGACGCGCTCGGGCGTCAGCAACAGGCGATCAAGGAGCCCCGCCGAGGTCCCCGCATCGCGCGCGGCGGACATATCGAGCTCGTTGGCGGCGACGATGGAGTCGACGCCATCGCGCAGCGCCGCGGCCATGACGCGCACGGCCTCCTGGCGCTGCTCGTCGCTCGCCGTGGCAAGCGAGGCCGACGCTGCCTTGGCGGCAACGGCAAGATCGTGAACATATATAGCTATATCGACCGACATGAGCGGCCCTTTCTCTTAGTAGTTTGCCCACCATGGTAGCCGATTTGTGCATGCCCTCGCGCACGGCGGTAGAATTGGTCAATCCGAAACACCGCAACGAACGGAAGTACCGCATGGCCTTTATCACTTCGTACCACGTCCCCGGCCTATATGTCGAGGACCACAGCATCGATGTCCCCCTCGACTGGCGCGGCCTGGAGCCCATGCTTTTGGCCGTCGGCAGCACCATGCGCCGCGGCGCCATGCCGGCGCCCATCGCCGGCGCGCCCGAGAGCATTAAGCTTTTCTACCGCGTGGTCTGCGCACCTGACCGCATCAACGACGATCTGCCGCTGCTCCTGTTTTTGCAGGGCGGCCCCGGTGGCGAGAGCCCGCGTCCGCTGTCGCCCACGAGCGACGGCTGGATTGAGGAGGCCGTCAAGCATTTCCGCGTCGTGCTGCCCGACCAGCGCGGCACGGGACGCAGCAACTACGTAGACGGGCGCACAATCGCGGCCCTGGGCGAGCGCGCGACGGCAGCCGGAGCCGATGCGGCCCGCTCGCAGGCGGACTTCCTCAAGCGTCACCTCGCCAGCTCCATCGTGCGCGATTTTGAGTACCTGCGCCTAGTGGGCTTTGGCGGCAAGCCGTGGGTCACGCTCGGCCAAAGCTACGGCGGCTTTTTGACGCTGAGCTACCTGTCGCTCTTCCCCGAGGGCGTAACGGCAAGCCTTACCTGCGGCGGCATTCCGCACGTGCCGGCAAGCGCCAGCGAGGTCTACGCGCACACCTTCCCGCGCATGGCAGCCAAGACGCAGCAGTACTACGACCGCTACCCCGCCGACGTTGAGCGCGTGGCGGCTCTTGCCGACGTGCTTGAGGAGCAGAAGCCCGTGCTGCCCGACGGCTCGCCAATGACGGTGGAGCGCCTGCAGCTTATGGGCAGCGACTTTGGCATGAAGCCGAGCTTTGAGCGCATGCATTGGATTTTCGATCACGCTTTTGTTGACGGCGACGGCACGCTGAGCTGCGGTGCCTCAGTATCCGATAGCTTTTTGATGCGCGCCTTCGAGCGCACCAACACGCGCACGAATCCGCTGTACTGGACGCTTCAGGAGTTCATCTACGCCGACGGCGACACCATGCCCATTCGCTGGGCCGCGGCAGTAGAGAAAGCCCATCGCGCCGAGTTCGACACGCTCGCGCGCCCGCTCATGTTTACCGGCGAGGCCATGTTCCCGTGGATGTTTGAGCAGATGCCCGAGCTTAAGCCCTTCAAGCCCGCGATGGACCTGTTGATGGAGGACACCAGCTGGGACAAGATCTACGACCCGCAGCGCCTGTCCTGCAACGAGGTGCCGCTCCAGGCCGCCGTGTATTTCGATGACATGTACGTGGACTCGGGCATGCAGCTCGACACGCTCAGCCGCGTGGGCAACTCGCACGCCTGGGTGACCAACGAGTTCGAGCACGACGGCCTGCACGGCAGCGTGGTGTTCAAGCACCTCTTCGACGAAGCCCTCAACCGCGGAGACCTGCGCCGAATCTTCTAGCAAAGAAGCGTCCCCACCTGCCGGCACAGACGATATGAGCAGGACATAAGAACATTGAGAGCCC
>JAUNWR010000003.1:0-34078 GCA_030540215.1 Coriobacteriia bacterium
GAGGTCTGATAGCGGCGGCATAGACCGGCGATGAGGATCCACATGCCCATGCCCAGGCATTGGAACGCGCCGACGTCGACTGCCAGCGGCAGGTAGGCGGGTATGTTGGGGAACAGCATCGGCGCAGGCAGGAGCAGCGCGCCGGCAAGCAGGAACGTGGTGATAAGGCGGTAGCACGCCTCGGGGCCGCGGATGCCCTTCGAGGTGATGAGCACGAGCGCCACGCCGATGGATCCGATGGCGGTCAGCGTGGTGATGCAGGCCTGCGCGACGGCGTAAGGCGTCACATCGCTGCTGGCGAACTGCCCCATCTGCACGTACAGCGTTCGCGACAGCTCGTAGGACACGCCGCATACGAGCATCGTCAGGCCGAACGCGCAAATCAAGCGAAGCAGCTGGCGGTGTTCGGCAGGGTCTTCCGGATCGGTTTGGCGCGGCAACGCGTTCGCCTGCTTCTTATCGATCTGCAAGCTGGAAACCCCGTAGAACAGAAACGCCGCGGCCACCGGGCCCATGCTGGCGCAGAACAACACGGACTCGAAGCGCCCGAAGAACAGGAAGGCGAAGAATAGCACGGTGGATGCCAGGTACCCGATGGCGATGGCTGCGGCTGATTGCTTGAGCGACAGCGCACCCAGCACCGCGCCGAAGTTCATAAGGAACAGCGCGGAGAATACGCCGGTGCCTATGCCGTACGCGGTGACGAGCGCCGTGCCGACCGCTCCTTCCTCGCCTGCGCCCAGCACAAGCAGCGTGCAGGCGGCTAGGCCGATAGGGAATAGGAAGCGCGCCGGTACCGATCCCAGCAGCCGGTCGAATCGCTTATGGAAGATGCTGCAGAGCGCCAACGTGACGGTGGTGGCCGCGATGGATAGCAGGTACGCCCGATCGAGGATGCCCTCGTGGTTCGGAAGCCCCGCGTAAAGGTTCATGCTCTGAAACGCCATGAGCGGCCATGCCAACGTGCATCCCAGCGCCACGCCGATGCCGACGATGGCGGGCGTGATGAGCCCTGCGGCTTGACTCCGCGTCCTCTTGTCACCTTTGCTCGTCTTCAAGTTCCCCAAAACCTGCTCCCCCGGTAACCCATATCAACTTGCTTTCATTATACGAATGCGCGATGGCTTGAGGGCGTTTGTCGGCCCTCGGATTTCAGCCTTCTGGAAAACCCCAGTTCAAACGTCTCATGCATATCGCACGATATTGCGAAATCGGCTCTCGTGCCCGATTTCGAAGCCCCATCGCGCTCGCTATCTTCGGATGCGTTGTGAAAACGCAAGGGCTGAGCGCAACACGTCGGCGGCAATGCGGGCGAAGTCGCTTGATGCTCGGGGAAGCGCCCGAGGGAGCGTTTTCCTCCCCGCGACGCGATGCTGCTGCAGCGTGTTCGCGGGAGCGAGAGGACGAGAGAAGGAGGAGAGCATGGGCAAGCTGAATATGACGCGCCGCGCGTTTACGAAGCTGGCCGCCGCCACCGCGGCTGCCGCTGCCGTGGTGGCGCCTGCGGGTGCCGCGCTGGCCGAGTCGAGCAGCGCCACCCAAAGCAAGGCTGGCGAGACCAAGCGCGTGCGTTCCTGCTGCCGCGGCTGCGGCAAGATGGAATGCGGCGTGTGGGTCATCGTCGAGAACGGCCGCGCCATCCGCACGGAAGGCGACGAGAGCGCGTTCCATTCCATGGGCAACCATTGCGGCAAGGGCCAGGCATCGCTGCAGGCGGCGTACCACCCCGACCGTCTGTACCACCCCATGAAGCGCACGAACGCACGCGGTGAAGACGATCCCGGTTGGGTGCGCATCAGCTGGGATGAGGCGATGAGTACCATCGCCGAGAAACTGCAGGAGACGATGGACCGCTACGGCGGAGAGTCCATCTTCGGCATGTCGGGTACCAGCCGTATCTGGGGCATGTTCGCATACGGCGCACTCGGCCAGCTGGTCGGCAGCCCGAACATGTGCATCCCGTGGCAGGTGTGCAAGGGCCCGCGCTTCTTCGCCACCGCGCTGAACTCCATGATGCAGGCATCGTGGATGGAGACGGTCGGCCGCCCGAAGGTGTATACGTCCTGGGGCACCGGTCCGGAGCTTTCGAACTACGACGACGCCTGCCGTACCGTGGTCGACGTCGCCGAGAAAGCCGACACGCACATCGTGGTGGACCCGCGCATGACCAACTTGGGCAAGGAGGCCGATATCTGGCTGAACCTGCGTCCCGGCACCGACGGCGCCATGGCCATGGGCTGGTTGAACGTGCTGATCAACAACGATCTGTACGACGACCTGTTCGCCAAGAAGTGGACCGACGCGCCGTTCTTGGTTTGCAACGATGTGGAGCCCTCCGGCTACGAGGTCTACCGCTTCACCAGCGGCAAGTGCCAGATGAAGACGCGCTTGCTCAAGGAAAGCGACTTGAAGGAAGACGGCGACCCGCACAAGTTCATGGTGTGGGACAACCTGAACAACCGCATGACCTACTTCGATGCCGACAGCGGCCTGTGGGAAGGCGAGACGTGGAGCAAACCCACGGCCGGCCACGAAGGCATGCAGGAGCATCTGGTGCCCGGCGTGAGCCAGGGTTGGGTTCCCGATCCGACCCCGTTCGACCCGGCCATCGATCCGGCGCTGTACGGCGAGTTCGAGGTGGAGCTGAAGGACGGCCGCAAGTCCAAGGTCAAGCCCGTGTGGGAGTACTTCACCGCACGTGTGGCTGAGTACACGCCCGAGAAGGTCTCCGAGATCACCGGCGTGCCGGCGGAGTCCATCGAGCGCGCTGCGAAGATCCACGCCACGCGCATCGATCCGTCCACCGGCTACGGCAACGGCGGCGTGCAATATCAGCTGGCCATCGAGCACAGCTGCAACGCCATCGCCATGTGCCGCGCCATGGACACCTACATCGGCCTGTCGGGAAACTGGGACGTTCCCGCAGGTCATCGCGGCGGCACCCAGGGCGAGTTCATCTTCAAGGCCGGCCTTGGCGCCGTGGCCCCCGGCATCCCGAACATCTCGGCCGAGGAGTTCAACAAGACGCTCGGCATCGAGGATTATCCGCTTTTGGGCTGGTGGCAGGGCTGGGCGGACGACGCCAGCGTGTGGAAGGCCATCGAGACGGGCGACCCGTACCCGGTGAAGGCCGGTTGGTGCTCCACGGGCGACTTCATGTGCATGTCGAACTCCCTGCAGAAGTGGAAGGCGTTCCCCAACCTGGACTTCTTCGTGTGCGAGGACCTGTGGAAGACGCCGACCGCCGGCATGGCCGACATCTTGCTGCCCGCGCAGCACTGGCTTGAGACCGACTGCCCGCGTATGTCGCAGGGCCCGTCCGGCGCTCAGGGTGCAACGTGCCGTGCTATCGAGCCTCCCGCCGACACCCTGCATGACATCGAGATCGCCACGATGATCTACAAGTACATGGGCAAGCAGTGGGGTCCCGACGAGAACAAGTGGCCCGACCGCATCGAGAACCTTGACATCATGCTGAACACCGGCCGCCAGGGCGATCCCATCACGTGGGAGGAGTACAAGGAGGACTTCCAGAAGAACGGCTGGAAGGACGCCAAGGTGGTCGCGCCCGACACGTGGGGCACGTATCGCCGCTATGAGACGGGCATGATGCCGCTGAAGGCATACGGCGACAAGAACGCGCTCGAGGAGTTCGCCAAGCCCGGCTTCGGCACGCCGACCCGCAAGATGGAGATCTGGAACACGCTCATCGAGACGTTCATGCCCGAGGACGAGGAAGACTTCCTGCCCACGTACAAGGAGCCGCCGCTGAGCCCGATTTCCGATCCTGAGATGAACGAGAAGTATCCGTTCACTGCCACGAGCGGACGCCGTATCCCGGTGTACTTCCACTCCGAGCACAGGCAGCTGCCCTGGTGCCGCGAGATGTGGCCGGCGCCGCGCATCGAGATCAACCCGCAGGATGCCGCGCGCCTGGGCATCGAGCAGGGCGACTGGGTGTGGATCGAGAACGACAACGGCAAGATCCGCCAGGTGGCCGACCTGTACCACGGCATCGCGCCCGGCACGGTGAACCTGGAGCATCAGTGGTGGTTCCCCGAGCTCGACCAGGCCGACAAGGGTTATGACCTGTGCGGTTGCAACTGCCTGGTCACCACGGGCAAGGGCTATCAGGACCGCATCTCCGGCACCAGCTACCTGCGCGCGTACCCCGTGAACATCTACAAGGCAACGGCGGAGAACTCGCCGTTCGGCAATCCCGTACCGTGCGATCACAACGGCAACGAGATCATCCACGACGCCTCCGACCCGCGTCTGAAGGAATGGCTGCCGAACTACGACGTTCGCGACGAAGCGTAAAGGAGGTGCGCGAAGATGACCCATTATGCGATTGCGACGGACTTGAACCGTTGCGTGGGCTGCTTGGCATGCAGCGTGGCGTGCAAGGCCATGAACAACGTGCCGGTGGGCGATTACTGGAACAAGACGCTGCGCGTCGGCCCGAACCCGAAGGCCGACGGTTGCGGCACGTGGCCTGATGTGGAGATGTACTTCTTGACCGTGCAGTGCCAGCACTGCAAGGACCCGGAGTGCGTGAAGGTATGCCCGACCGGGGCCAGCCACATCGCCGATGACGGCACCGTGCAGATCGATAAGTCGAAGTGCATCGGCTGCCAGTTCTGTGCTATGAGCTGCCCCTATGGCGTGCGTTACCTCAACACCGAGGAACGCGTGGTTGAGAAGTGCACCTTGTGCGAACAGCGTATCGCGCAAGGCGAGCTGCCTGCTTGCGTGGCGCAATGCGGTGGCCGCGCGCGCTTCTTCGGCGACCTGGACAAGGGCATCGATTCGTTCGAGGCGCCGTGGGTGGTCGACGTGACCGAGGGCGATCCGAGCTACGACAAGACCGAGCACACGCGCATCACGTTGAAGGAATGCGTGCAGGAGTACAAACAGTCCGACGTGCACCATCTCCCGGACGTGGGCAACGATCCGTCGTTCGTGTACATCCTGCGCGACCGCGATTGGCAAGGGGAGGAGTAGATCATGGAACTGCAATGGCCTCTGATTTTGTTCACCACCCTTACCGCTTGGGGCTGCGGCGTGCTCGGCGGAGCCGGCGCGCTGGCGCTCAAGGGCGCGGGCAAGAAGTCCCAGCAGCTGCTGGCGATCGTTTCGTGCGTGCTCCTGGCTTTGGGCGGCATCGCCGTGTTCTTCCACCTGCAGCACTGGGAGCGCATCTTCAACGGCTTCGGCCACATCACCTCCGGCATCACGCAGGAGCTCATCGCGATCGTCGTGTTCGTGGTGATCGCCGTGGCGTACTTCGTCATGGCACGCAAGTCCGACGACGGCGGCACGCTGCCCAAGTGGATGGCGTGGGTCGCCATCGCCATCAGCGTGGTCCTGGCCGCGGTGTGCGCGCACTCCTACATGATGCCGGCGCGCCCGGCATGGGATTCCGTGCTCGAGGTGCTCTCCATCGTGGGCGCCGCCTGCCTGCTCGGCCCGGCCACCTGCGCGGTGGTGCTGGCCGCCAAGGGCGAGGATGCCGACGCCTGCGGCCTGCCGGCCGTGGCCGGATCGGCGATCGGCGCCGTGTGCACCGCCGCCTACGCCGCGTTCATCCAGATGAGCGCCGGCGCGTTCTCCCAGGTCGGCTACTACTTCGACCCGACGCACCCCACCAAGGCCGTGGCCGACGCCGCCGCGACCGCGGGCGCCCAGGCCCCGCTGCTGTGGCTCGGCGCCGTGGTCGTGGGCGCGGTCGTGCCGCTGGCCGTCTGCGTGCTCGCCCGCAAGAAGGGCGACGCCGCCAGCTGGAAGCTGTTCGGTGGCGTGGCCGTGGTCGCGGCCCTTATCGGCGCGGTCTGCCTGCGCGTCGCCTTCTACAACGTGGGCCTGTCCGTGTTCATGTTCTACTAGGCGGCTGGCTTGGGCTCGGGATGCTCCCTTGGGGTGCCCCGGGCCCGGCCGGCGGGCCGTCGACAACCGAATATCCTCAAGCGGCCCCTTCCGCTTGGAGACATCCTTTCCCCAAACCCCCCTTGCAAACAGAGATGCCTCCAAACGGAAGAGGCCGCTTCGCGTCCTTGCGTTTTTTGCCTGCGGCGCTTTTGCGCGTGTTCATTCCTCTGAGATCGCGCCATTCGTGCATGTTTGACAGTAACCATACCGTGGAAATCGTGTATTATATAAGGCGACGTGACCGTGCCATTCGTGTATTTCGATAGTCTCCGCTCGGGCTAGGGGGTCCAATGTTCAAACGCCGCGCATATGACGAGCTGCTTCGGTGGAAACGCGAGTCCAATGGTTCGCGCGCTTTGCTTTTGGAGGGGGCGCGCCGCGTTGGCAAAAGCACGCTGGCAAAGGAGTTCGCCGAAAAGGAATACGCTGCTCACCTGGTCATAGACTTCTCGGAAGCGTCTGATGACCTAAAATCGCTGTTCCTCGAATATCGCTCGGACGTCGACTCTTTCTTTATGTACCTTCAGGCGTTTACGGGCGTGTCCTTGCCGCGTCGTGATTCCCTTGTGGTGTTCGACGAAGTCCAGCGGTTTCCTGCTGCTCGAGAGTTCGTTAAACAGCTTGTTGCGGACGGCCGCTACGATTACCTTGAAACAGGCTCGCTTATCTCCATCAGGCGAAACGTTGCGGACATCGTCATTCCCTCCGAGGAGACCCCGCTTCGCCTGAACCCGCTGAACTTCGAGGAGTTCCTTTGGGCCTCCGGCGAAGAGCAGCTTGCTGCCGTCATCCGTGCGTCGTTCGAGGGTAAAGTCCCGATTCCTGAAGCGATTCATCGGAAGGCGGAACGGTTGTTTCGTGAGTATGTGCTGGTAGGGGGCATGCCCCAGGCCGTCGAGACGTACATGGCGGAAAAAGACTTTGGTAAGGTTGACCAGGTGAAACGCGATATCCTTGCGTTATATCGCGGCGACATTGAGAAATTTGGCGGTACCGATGCGTTGCGCATCCGCCGGGTGTTCTCCACGCTGCCCGGCCAGCTTGCGCGTCACGAGAAGAAGTTTATGTTGTCTGCGCTTGACCGCAACGCGCGCAGCCGGGAATACGCCGATGCCTTTTTCTGGCTGGCAGATGCGTGCATAAGCGCAACGTGCATTGGCGTTGACGATCCGTCGGTGGGACTTGCGGCAACCGCCGATGAGGGAACGTTCAAATGCTATATGGCCGACACAGGGCTTTTGGTTTGCCAGCTTTTCGCCGATAACGCCGCCACGCCGCACGAGGTGTACCGTGACATCCTTTTGGGAAAGCTCGAGGTCAACGAGGGCGTGTTCACGGAAAACGTTGTCGCTCAGCAGCTGGCCGCAAACGGGCACGGGCTTTATTTCTACTCGCGGCGCGATCGCGAGAACAGCGCAAACACCATGGAAATCGATTTCCTGATAACGGCGGGCTACGACGACGCCGCCGGTCGCATGCGCGTTTCTCCCGTAGAGGTGAAGTCGACGAAGCGATACGGGGCGAAGTCGCTTGAAAAATTCAAGGTGAAGTTCGGATCGCGTGTGGGCGTGCGCTACATCCTGCACCCGAAGCCGATGCAGGTGGAAGGCGACTTGGTGCGCTTGCCGCTGTATATGGCGCATTTGCTGTAGCATCAAACTGGCCGCTTAGGGGACGCAGCGTTATCTGTCCGGATTTTCTGCCGCGGAGCAAAGGCCTGTCCGGAAGGAGCATCTGGGCGGGCCATCTCCTTTGGCGTAGGTCGCATGTTCCGGACAGATAACGCTGCGCCCCCCTAAGTGTCACGCTGCGTCCCCCGATTAGCAAGGCCCCGGATCGCTTTGGCGGTCTGGGGCCTTGGTCGTTTCGGGCCGAAGCCGGGTGTGACTGCGGCGGGCAGCGTGACGCGGGTAGCGCGGCGCAGGCGGCAGGTGCCGCGCCGCGCCGGAATCCCTTACGCCAGCTGCTCAGTGAAGTCGCTCGGCTCGATGGCGCACATGCGCTTGCCGTCTTGCAGGCGGATGCGGCCGATGTGCAGCTTCATGACGCTGGCGGTTTCCAGGCTGGTGGTGGTGAAGCGGGAAACCACCAGCTGCTCGCTTGCCTTTCCTGTCATGGCGTACACGCGGCGTGCGTCCTTCGCATGTTCCTTCTCCTGCTTGTCCAGGGGCATCTCGGCGCTGTCGAAGTATTCGCGGCAGGGGATGAACCCGTTCACGAAACCGCTGATGATCAGCACCTTCGGGGAAAGCCCCGCGACTTGGTCGTAGGGGACCACCTGGACGGCGCTTGCGGCATCGATGCGGGGCGCCAGCAGGCGGCTGCGGAAGCGCTCGGCCATGGCGGCGGCGGAGTTATCCTGCTCGCCCAGGCACAGCGCGCTCACGATGCCCGGTGCCGTTGCGCCCTTCTGGCCCGTGACCAGCTCGGCAAGCTTGTCCAGCAGCGCCGTGCCCTCAAGGCCGGTTGCGGATTCGATGAGCGCAAGACCCGCTTCGCGTGCGTCGGCAACGCGCTTGGCGCCCACCACGCGGTCGGCATCGCCTGCGTTGGCGGCCATCGCGTCGCCCAGCGCGTCGCGCAGGGCCTCCACCAGGTCCTTGCCCTGCTCGTCGGCATATGCTCGCAGGTTCGCCATGGCGGAGCTGTTGGCCAGCCAATCGCCGTATCCGCACCAGCAGCGCCACGCAAGCGCGTTTTCGGGGTCGGCCACCAGGTCGAGCGCCGTCAGCACGCGGGCCGGTACGCAACGCTCGTTGTCGCGGATGTCTCCGCGCACCGGCTGGCGATCAGCCAGCGCCTGCGCGGGAACCTTCGCGGCCAGCAGGGCCTTCACCATGTTGCGGCTCCATACGCCGTTGGGCGTCGCCACTACGATATCAGCGGGGTTTGTTCCGTCCGCCACGGCTTCGGCAGCGAGGCGCGCAACGGCGCCGAATTCGTCTTCGGGCAGCGGGCTTTCCAGCATAACCGTCTGACTTGCGGCGGCGTCTTCCGCTGTGTGGAACGCTATCGACTGCATGGCAGGATCGGCCAGCAGCTTGGAGGCCGCTGCGGCCCCGGCTGCGCAGGCGTGGCACGCGGAAAGCTCGATATCCTGCGCTCCTTCGTGCGCATCCATGAACTCGTCCAAGCCCGCGGCATAGGGGTAGCTGTCGTAGACCTGCACACAGGCGGCGCGGTCGCCGGCGATGGTGAGCGTCTCGGCTGCCACCAGGCCGGCAAGCAGCTGCGATGCCTTGCTGATGCGCTGATAATCGTCTACCAGCACGTGAGCGAACGAATGCGCGCCGCGTGCGCCGGCGTGGCCGCGCAGGTAGTTCACCGCCAGATTGCCCGCTTCAGGCTCGGCGATGCTGCGCGTGAAGGCAAGATTGTCCTTCAGCAGCGTGTGCACATTGGATTCCTCGCCGGGCAAAAGCCAGTTCGGATCGTCGTCGGCAAGCTCGGTCCAGCTGCGGTAGAAGAACTTCAGCATCTCGCGCAGGCGTTTGGGGCGCAGGCCGCTCACCTTCATGTCCTCAAGCAGGAACAGCTCCTCATAGGCAGTGAGCAGGCGCGGCTCGCGGCCCGACCAACGCATCGCCTCGGCATCGGAGAGCACGTCGAGCGCCAGGGCGCGCGGCGTGGTCACCGTGACCTCGTCGGCGTTCACGCCGGCTTCTTTTGCAGCAGCGTTCAGACGCAGCGTGAACGCCTCGCATGCTTGCGGCGTGGCGCACAGCGCCAGCACGTTCTCTGCCTTTTCGCCGCCCGAAAGCAGCGAGCATACGCGTTCGATCAGCTCCTGCGTCTTCCCGCAGCCGACGCCGCCCACGATGCGCGTTGCCTTGATTTGCGAAATATCCTGGATCATATGAGACCTCCCAGCCGTTATCCCTTACCTATTTATATATGCGTTCGCGATTTTGCCCGCCAGGTGGGTCGGAGCGCGTTGCCGCCGACGATGCGCCGACGGATTGTCGTCTTTTCTTGGCCTCTCCGCCATCTCGTCTGCGGCTGAGGCTTGCGCCGAAGCGGGTGAGGAGGTTGCCCGCTTCGGCTTCTCAGGTTGAAAGAGGGAGTGGCGGCATCTTCTGAAGTGGGGAGGGAGGGGAGGGTGAAGAGGCGCCGCTCCCGGGCAGAAGGTGGTCTATCCCCAAGACCCTTGCTAGGCCACCCTCTGTCCGGGAGGCCGGGCGCGCATCGCGTCCGGCTGTTCCCGCGTTGCGTTCTGTGCACGCCGCAACGAGCGCGTTCGCCGCATCCGTTTGCTGGCTACTTCTCGTTTTCCACCAGCGAGACGGGTTCGCCCTTCTTGGCGATCAGCGGCATGCTGATCGCGTGCGCCGGGCAGGCGTCCACGCACGAGCGGCATTTCGTGCATTCGCTCCATGCGGCCTCGGACAGCTCGGGGTGGCGCGGGTCGATGCCTTCCTCGCAGGCGCGTCCGCAAGCGCCGCACTTCTTGCCTTGGGCCGTTTCCAGGCACTTCGCGTTGTCGATGGTGGGCTTGAACGTGCGGTTCAGCTTGGCGATCAGGCTCATGAACGCCGAAAGCGGGCACAGCTTATGGCACCACTTCTTGAACAGCAGCACCTCGGCGATCAGGATGGCGGGCACCACGATGAGCGACCACGTCACGTCGCCTTGCGCGAACAGGTTCACCAGCAGCAGGATGGTGGCGAAGGTCAGTCCGATAGGGCACACCAGGCAGAACACCGGGAAACCGAAGATGAAGGTGGACAGCAGCGCGCCGCCCAGCACAAAATGGCGGGCGTCCACGGCCTCGCCGCGCTTCTTCGCGCAGCTTGCGCAGCCGGCCAGGCCCTTCGAGTCCTTCTCGCAGCCGGTTGCCAGCGCGGCCTTCTCGTCCTCGGTCAGCGGCGCGATGTCGGCGGCCGAGGTCTTGGCCGGCTCGCCGTCGGCCGGTTTCTCGGCTTTCGCCTGCTTCGCGGGCTTGGTGAATATGCCGCGAAGTTTCTGCACCAGGGGAACGGGGCACATCCAGCCGCAGAATGCGCGGGCGAACACGATGATGAGCACCACCATGATGACCAGCGACACCGCAGCGCGCGGCACCATCATCTTGCTGGCCAGCATGGTGCCCAGCGCTCCCAGCGGGCAGAGGATTGAGATATCCCAGATACCCGGTGCCGAAATGGTGCCGATGCCCAGGTTCGTCAAAAAGCCCACGAACACGATGGCCACGATGGCGAGCGCGGTGATGGTGCGCAGCGTTTTGGAATTGCGTTTCATGACCGCACCTTACCTTTCTACCTGGTCAAGCGGCTTGATGGTGATGGCGCGCGAAGTGGCGCCCTCGGAAATGGAACCGTTTTGCAGCGATACGCACACGCTTTCGCAGGCTCCGCAGCCGTTGCACTTGTTGTCCAGCACCACGGGACGGTTCTCGTCGTCAAGCGTTATGGCCTCGTACGGGCATGCGTCGTAGCAGAACCGGCAGCCGATCAACTTGTATGCCAGGCACCAGTCGGTGTTGATGACGGCTTTGCCGATGATGGTGTTCTCCTTCGTGGCGCCCGCCGGCAGCTCCAGCGCGCGCGTGGGGCAGGCCGAGACGCATAGCGGCGTGCCGCCGTTCTCCTCGGTGCACCAGTCGCAGTAGCTGTCGCTGAAATCGAACGTCGGCGTGCGCATGTTCAGGATGCCGTCCTCGATGTGCGCCGGGCGGATGACGTCGCGCGGGCAGATCTCGTAGCACTTCTCGCAGCGGATGCATGCGCTGATCAGGCGGTCCTCATCCTGTCCTCCCGGAGGGCGGATGATGGCCTGCGGGTTCGCCAGCTTCAGCCCTCCCAGGCCCAGCATCACTGCAGCGCCGCCGATGCCCAGGCATAGCGTGCGGCGCGTCATGCCGCCGGTTTTCGCTTGCTTCCCTGCGGCGGCCTGTGCTGTTGCCGTGTCGGCCGCTTCCCTCGTCTGTCCCGCGCGGCCTTCGGGCAGGTCCGTGCGGTTATCCGTGTTGTCCATCTCTCCTTCTTTCGCTCGCGCCCGATGCTGGCCTCCCCGTATCCGACGCCCTCCGCGCCGGGAAGCCTGGCGGTGCAAAACCGCCAACGCGCCGGCTTCCAAGCGCGTTGGCAGGTGCCGCTCGTTACTCGTCTTCGGTCAAAACGTCGTCCAAGAACGCCTTGTCGGTGCTCAGGAACCCGTCGGTGAGATAGGCAAGGCCCTGATACAGGTCGGTTTTCGCGAAGCGCTTCATGTCGGCCGTCATCATGGGGACCCAAGACAGCAGATGGTCTTCCAGGAAGTTCCTCTGCGTGGTCAGCAGCGCGGCGGCCTCCTCTTCGTCGCGCTTGCGCAGCGCCTCGGCGGTGCGATTGGCAAGCACCTGCTCGAACTCCAGCTCCAGGGCCACGTGGTCCTCGCCTTCCTTCCAGCTGTTCTTCTTGTCAAGGCCGGCGGAACGGTAGATGGCCAGCACCTCGTCGCGGGCGTCCTGCATGAGCAGGCGCTTCTCGGAGGTGTACACGCTCTCGAACGGATAGGCGGCGCTGTAGGCGTCCACACCGTGGCCGATGAATACGCGGGTGTAGTCCACGGCCAGGTCGGTCAGGCTGTTCTCCCAGGTGTTGGACAGGTACTTCGCCAGGCGCAGGTAACCTTCGTCCACGTCGGCGTTGCCTGTGGAGGCGGGGAAGCGCATGCCGTGCAGCTCATCAAGCAGCTCCTGGTCGATTTCCACGCGGAACAGGCGGCTGAGCAGGCCGTACGTTGCGGCGCGCTGCTCGATCAGCTTGATCAGCTCGTCCATGGAAGCCTGCTCTGCGGCGGTGTTGGCGTTCTCGGTCATGGTTAGTCCTCCTTGAAATCGGCCGCGGACTCGTCCACGACATCTGCCAGCATTTTCAGGCCCTGCTTTCCCGTTTCGGTGGTGAACCAGGCCTTGCGCCACTCCAGCGCATCGCATTGCTCCAGCTTGTCTACGAAATGCGGGGCGTACAGGCGGGGCTTCTGTACCAGCGGGTCGTTATCGACCTTGCCGTTGATGGCCGGGGTTGCGGCGCCGTTTTCGGCTGCGCACAGCGTGAGGATGCGCTTGTAGATGACCGCGTACGCCGCGTCCTCCTCAAGCAGGGCGCGCAGGCGCTCGATCGGTTTGTCGGAATCAAGTTTTGCCTGACCAGGCTCGGTGATGCGCCAGAACGTCTCAACGGATTCGGCGGCTTCTAGGTACTCCACGCCGTTCACGACCACGGTTTTGGGCTGGGTTTCCGTTTCATCGGCGGGCTGGCCGTCGGCGGTGATGCGCTCCATGGCGCCGGCGCGTTCGAGCAGGTTGCACAGGTTTGCGGCGGTGTAGACGCTGAAGTTGTCCTGCTGAAGCTCATCGACGTGGGCGTTCACGGCCTCGGCGGTTTGCGGCTCTTGCACGAAGGACAGGATGCCCAGCAGCACCTTGTGGCGCGGGACCATGGAGTCGAACAGGTCGTCGATGCGCTCGGCAGGCGTGCGATCGTCGGTTTCCGCTTCGGATAGCTGTGCGGGCGCGTCGGTCGCCGAGCTGATGGCGGTGTAATCGCCGCCCTCGTCCTCGTTATCGTTTTCGCCGGCGTCCTCCAGCGGATCGAACTCGTCGAGCTCGGAATCAAAGGATAGATCGAAAGTGGAATCAGACATGCTCCGCCCCTCCCAGACATTGCTAGCAACAAAACAAGCGCCTGCCTTCTGGCACGACGCTACAGTGCCGGCCCGTAAGGCCGACTCCGGGAACTTCACCCCTGAAGCTCCGACTTTTGCAAACAATGTCTGCCGCACGCATCTGGTGCGCCGGCGGACTCCCCGCGACGATGATAGGCGCGCCGCAGCGGCAGTGTCAAGGCCTGATTTTCTGCGTCGGGTTATTCGATTTTGGGGATAGTTGCGTCTTCGCGCGGCGGGTTTGCAGCGATTTGCGCGACCCCGAGCGGGTGCTCGTCGCGCGCAGCCGTTCCGCTGCCCTTATCGGACACCCGCAGCGCCCAGCCGCCTTGCCGCGCATTGCGGCGGGACTCGCTCGCAAACCCGTGTTTGACAACGCGCGGAGGGTTGCGCCATACTGCGCGGCGGGGTTTGGGGAAGAATGCAAGTGGACGACGGACCCGGCCGCGTGGGGACGTGCGCCGGCCCGCTTTGGTTTGGAGAAAGGAAGCTGAAGCCATGACCGCTTTTATTCGACCCTCTTTGATTCTTCGCATGGACCTGGACGAACGTTTATTCAACGATGAATGCGTTTCCGACATCAAACGCTCGTACTCCTACGTTGCGCCGTCGGTTGTGCAAGCGCACAAAACGGCGGACGGGCAGCGCCCGGAGAACGTGATGCGCTTCATGGTCAAGCTGCATCGTGCCTACTGGGACAAGTCCGACGAAGCCGCACGGCAGCTGTGGCAGGGCGTCATGCCCAAGTGGCTGCACAACATGTTCTCGAAGATGTCCAACACCATCACGGCCGCCAACAACGTCCGTGCCGAAAACGGCCAGCCGGCGTTTCCGTATCATTGGCTTGAGCTGGAGTTCGGCGACAACGCGCTCGTTGCGGTGAAGACGGGCTCCGATTCGTCGTTCCCTGCCGATGCGGTGGACATGGTTGAGCGTGTGCGCGACCTCATGAACGTCGGTGCGCTGGGGCAGGATATCGCCTGCGTGCGCATCCCGTCGCGCGCCAGCTATGAGGCGCAACTCGCAGCCGCCGAGCAGGCGCAGGCTGAGGCCGCCGCTGCTGCCGAGCAGAACGAAACCGCAGGTCAAACGGCCGAGCAGCCGCAGGAAGCCGCATCTGCCGACGCCACATGCGCAGCCGATGCCGCCGAACCTACTGCGGCCGCAGCAGCTGGCGTCGTCGCGGTTGGCGCTGCCGCCGAGCAGGGCGAAGCCGCAGGCCAGCCCGCTACCGCCGCCGAGCCCGCTTTCGCCATGCCCGAGCTGCCCGCGTTCGACGTGGACTACGGCACCTGGGGCATCGAGTACGCCGACGGCTCCGTGCGCGAGTTCGATGTCGTCGCCGGTGCTTTCTCGTAGGCGAACGGCTATACTAACCAATTGCAAGGGGGTAGACGAGAAAGGGGCAGCAATGCCAAGTGCCAAGAATTTCCTCGGTCTGCTCGAAAAACTTCAGAGCGCCGATATCACGGTTCATCAGAACCGTTGCGCCGTCGTGCGCAATCGCAACGCCACGTGCATGAAATGCGCGGAGGTGTGCACATCGGGCTGCATCTCCTATAACGATAACGAACTGATCATCTCGCCGGAGAAGTGCATCGGCTGCGGCACGTGCGCCACCGTGTGCCCCACGTGCGCGCTCGAGGCCCATCGCCCCAACGACGCCGAGCTGCTGCATCGCTGCATCCAGGCCATGCGCGCTGCCGATGGGGAGGTCGTCATCGCGTGCGAGCAGATCGTGAACGCCGCAGAAGGCCTGCTTGACCTGGAGAAAGTCGTGCCCGTCACGTGCCTTGGGCGCGTGGAGGAAAGCCTGCTGGTCACCCTGGCGGTGGCCGGCGCCAAGCACGTCAGCCTAGTCGAGGGCAAGTGCTCCTCCTGCGAGCATGCCACCGGGTTCCACATGGCCGAGCAGGTGCGCGACACCGCCAACACGCTGCTGGAAACATGGAACAGCGACATGCGCGTCGACCTGGTGAAGAAGTTCCCACATCAGGTTCGCCTGGAGGGCAAATCCAGCTTCGATGCCGGCAAGCGCAGGTTCTTCGCGGAGGTGGGCTCCGAGGCGAAAGCCGCCGCCGGCACCACCGCCGACTACGCCGTGAAGGAAACGCTCGGCATCGAGGAGAAGCCCGAATCGCGCTTCCAGAAGGTGATGGAGGACGGCACGCTGCCGCATTTCATCCCCGACCGCCGCGAGCTTCTGCTGAACAGCCTGTCCAGCCTGGGCGAGCCGCAGGACGTCATGATCGAGACGCGCCTGTGGGGCCACGTCATCATCGACCCGGACAAGTGCAGCAGCTGCCAGATGTGCGCGACGTTCTGCCCGACCGGCGCCATCAGCAAGTTCACCGACGAGGACGGCACGTTCGGCGTGGAGCATTTCCCCGGCGATTGCGTGAAATGCCGTTGCTGCACCGACATTTGCCCGCAGCAGGCGCTCACACTCTCCGACGAGGTGTTCGCCGTCGACCTGCTTTCGGGCGCGGTGGAACGCTACGAGATGAAGCCGCTTGCGCATCCCGTGGGCGATCCGCATCAGATCTGGCACACCATGAAGGACCTGCTCGGCTGCGATCAGGTCTACGAGCGCTAAATCCGCTTCCATGGCTTCCGCACGCGGGGCCGTCCTTCGGGGCGGCCCCGTTCTTTAAGCCCGTTTTCAGGCTGCGCCGTATACTGTTGACCGAAAGAATGCACGCCTGTGCTCTGCGGCGCGGGTTCGGGAATCGACGGAAGGCACACCATGCAGATCCTCATCGTGGAAGACGACGTGCGGCTGGCCCGCGCGCTGGCGCACATCCTGGAGGAGAACGGCTACGGCACCGATGTGGTGCACAACGGCGCCGACGGGCTGGCTTATGCCGAAAGCGGCATTTACGATGTGGTCATCCTGGACGTTATGCTTCCCAAAATGGACGGTTTCACGGTAGTGGCCGAATTGCGCCGCAAGAACGTGAGCACGCCGGTGCTGCTGCTTACCGCGCGTGACGCCGTGCCCGACAAGATCACCGGCTTGGACAGCGGCGCCGACGATTACATGACCAAGCCGTTCAGCCCCGCCGAGCTGCTGGCGCACCTGCGCGCCCTCACGCGCCGCCAGGGCGAGGTGATCTTCGAGAAGCTCGATGCGGGCGATCTTTCGCTGAACCTGGAAAGCTACGACTTGACGTGCGGGCAGAAGACCATCCACCTGTCGTTCAAGGAGTTTTCCCTGGCGAAGGTGCTCATGAGCAACGCGGGCCAGGTGGTGTCGAAGGAGCTGCTCATCGAGCGCGTGTGGGGCGTGGAGTCGAGCGCCGAGGACAACAACGTCGAGGCCTACGTCAGCTTCCTGCGCAAGAAGATGCGCTTTTTGGGCTCGCAGGCCTGCATCGAGACCATCCGCAAGGCGGGCTACCGTTTCGCCGCCGACGGCGCCGCGGCCTAAGGCGGCCGCCCTATGCTGAAAAAGCTCCGCATCAAGTTCATAGCGCTGAACATGGCCACCGTCGCCGTCGTGTTGACGGTGGTCTTCACGACCATCTGCGTGGTGAACCATCGGCAAAGCGTCGCCACGGTCGACGGCGCGCTCAACCAGGCCATCGCGCAAGCCGCCGAGCATCAGGGCAGGCAGATGGGGAAGGACGCGTTCGGCGAAGGCCAGCCGGAATCGGCCGATGGCCAGCCCGCGCCCGACGATGGCGAGGCGGGCGACCCGGCCGTCTCCGGCGACCAGGGGGCGTCTGTCCAGGTAGCCGGGCAGGCCGGTGTGGCTGCCGATGCCCTTGCCGGCTCGGCCGATCAGGAGCTTGCCGTCGCCGACTCCTCCGACGTTGCGGCGCCGCCAACCATCGGCGGGCGCAGTCGCGGTGACGGGCAAGTCATCCCCGTTGCCCTGTTCTCCGTGTCCACGGACGGCGACATGACCGCGCTCGGCCGCTTCAACACGGCGTCCATCAGCCAGGATGTGCTCGAGCAGGCCGGCCAGCAGCTCGCCGGCGCCGACGAGGGCTTCGGCAGCCTGTCCGACCTGGGCCTGTTCTACATGAAGCGTCAGGCGGGCGGCGTCATGTACCTGGCATTCGCCGACATGGGAAGCGCGAGCGGCTGGCGCACCCTGGCGGCCACGCTCGCCGTGGTGGAGGTGGCGGCGCTGGCGGCGTTCTTCGTCATCAGCCTGTTCTTCAGCCGCTGGGCGCTGCGCCCCGTCGCCCGCGCCTGGACGCAGCAGCGCCGTTTCGTGGCCGACGCGTCGCACGACCTGAAAACCCCGCTCACCGTCATCCTGGCGAACACGTCCATCGCGCTCGAGCATCCCGAGCGCAGCGTTGCAAGCCAAAGCCAATGGCTCGAGAGCACGCAGCACGAGGCCGAGACCATGCAAGGCCTGGTGGGCGACCTGCTCACGCTGGCGAAGATGGACGAGGAGGAGGCCGCCGCGCAGTCCGGCGCCGCCCGCCCGGCATTCGAGGAGGTCGACCTGTCCGACGTCATCGAAGGCGAGGTGCTGCAGTTCGAATCGGTGGCGTTCGAGCGCGGCGTGAAGCTGGAATCGCAGGTGGAGCCTGGCATCGAGCTGCGCGGCAACGAGCAGCGGCTGCGCCGTTTGGCGGGCACGCTCATCGACAACGCCTGCAAGTACGTCGACGACGGGGGAGCGGTGGACGTGTCGCTTTCGCGGTCGGGAAAGCAGGCGAGGCTTCAGGTGCGCAACACCGGCGCGCCCATATCGCCCGAGGACCTTCCCCACGTGTTCGACCGTTTTTACCGCGCGGACAAGGCGCGCACGGGCGGCGCCGGCGGGCACGGTCTGGGGCTCGCCATCGCGCGTGCCATCGCCGAGGAGCACGGCGGCACCCTGACGGTCTCCAGCACCCAAGCCGAAGGCACCGTGTTCACCGCAACGCTGCCGTTGAAGTAACCCGCGAACAGGGGACGGAGGTGTGTTCACGCATCTCTTGATGTGTCATCGGAAGTGCAAAGGTCGCCCGTGAACACACCTCCGTCCCCTGTTCGCAAGCGAGCCTCCGCGAACCAAGCGCCCCTCCCCGCGCCGCTCGCCGCGTTGCTTTCGTGGAAGCCGTTCCGGGGCGCTCATCGGTGGTATCATACGTGTTTACTTGCAAATCACGGAACAAGCGAGGCAGCCCATGCTTTTGTGCGCGCAGTACGTGCTTCCCATCACGTCGGAACCCATCCACAACGGTGCGGTGCTCGTTCGCGACGGCGCCATCCGCGACGTCGGCGACGCCGCCATGCTCAAGTTGCGCTATCCCGATGAGGAGGTCTCCGATTTCGGTCAGGCAGCCATCCTGCCCGGCTTCGTCGACCTGCACACCCACCTGGAGAACGCGGTCATGCGCGGCATCGTCCACGATGTCCCCTATGCAACCTGGATCATGACCATGCGCGAGCTGTCCGCGAAGATGGACGTCGCCGACTGGTACGACTCGGCCATCCTCGGTGGCCTCGAGTCGCTGTCCAGCGGCATTACCACCGTGGCCGATATCACCACCTCGGGCGCCAGTTGCACCGCCATGCAGAAGCTGGGCATGCGCGGCGTCGTCTACCGCGAGGTGGGCGCCATGGACCGCCGCCGCGTCGACTTCGCTATGCACCAGGCCGAGAACGACCTGACCCATTGGCAGGAAGAGGTCGATTCCGACCGCCTCACCGTCGGCCTGGCCCCGTCGTCGCTGTTCACCTGCAACCCGGAGATCTTCCGCAAGGTCGCCCAGCTCGCCTCCAAAGAGAACCTCCCCGTGGCGCTGCGCCTGGCCGGCGACCGCGAGGAGTGCGATTTCGTGCGCTACGGCTCCTCGCCCTTCTCCGTCCACTCCATGGACACCACGCGCTGCTACGTGGAGGTCCCGCCGTGGCTGCCCACGGGCACCACGCCGGTCAACTACGTGCTGAACTGGGGCGCGTTCGAAAGCGACAACGTCATGATGGTGCACGGCGTCTACGTCGACGACCATGACGTGGCCAAGCTCAAGGAGTACGACGTCTCCGTTGCCAGCTGCCCGCGCATCAACGCCCAGCTGGGCATGGGCGTGGCCCCGCTCGCCGAGTTCCTGAACAACGGCCTGCGCGTGGGCCTGGGCACCGACAGCCCCGCCGCCACCGACTCCACCGACATGATCTCGGAGATGCACATCGGCATGCTCATCCAGCGCGCCGTGAACCCGCGCAGCTTCATGAAGTCCTCCACCATGCTGGAGATGGCCACCATCGGCGGCGCCCGCGCGCTGCGCATGGACGACAAGGTGGGCAGCCTGGAAGTGGGCAAGCTGGCCGACGTCATCGCCGTCGACCTGTCCGGCTCGCACCAAACGCCGGCAACCGACCCGGTCTCGGCCGTGGTCAACGCCTGCAACGGCTCCGACGTGCTCATGACCATGGTGGGCGGCAACGTGCTGTACGAGAAGAGCAGCTGGCATGTGGGCGTGGAAGTGGCCCGCAGCATCGCCCGCGTCATCGAGATCCGCAGCAAGCTGAGGTAGCGCGCCATGGGAACGAACCAAAAGCTCACGGCCAAGCAGAAGGCCGAACGCATCAAGGCGGCGCAGGAGCGCGAGGCGCGCGAGAAGGCGCGTCGCGAGGCGGCGGCCCGCACGAAGAAGATCTTCACCGTGGTCGTGTGTGTCATCCTGGTGCTGGCGCTCGGCATCCCCACCATTGCGCTTTCCGTGCTGTCCATGTAACAACCCTTGGCAACGGATAACGCCCCGGTCCCCGAATGCTGCTTCCCTAGCAGAACTTTTCTGTAAAGGAAGTGCGCGCGAAGGGGGTCGGGGCGTTTGTGTTACCATGAATGGCTGTCGCGCGCAAGCGCGAAAAGAGTAAAGGGAACGCACGCAAAGGGGAATGCTTTGTTTGGTATCGGTGGATTTGAGCTATTTCTCATTCTGCTGTTCGGTTTCCTGCTGTTCGGCCCCGACAAGCTGCCCGCAATGGCGAAAACGCTTGGCAAGGCCATCGGCAAGTTCCGCAACGCGCAGGAGGAGATGAACAAGGTTATCAAGAACGAGGTGTACGACCCCGATTCCGATGAGCCGTTCAAGAACCCGCTCGACGTCATGGAGAAGGCCGCCGATGCCGGCAAGAAGGCCGCCAATGGCGCAAGCAGGGCCGTGAACAGCGCAAGCAAGGCCGTGTCCTCGCATAGCTCCTCCACCACGGCATCCAAGCCGCGCCCGGTGGGGCAGCAGGAAAGCTTCAGCGAGCGCAAGGCCCGCTACGATCGCGAGCGCGCCGCCAAGCAGGCCGCCGAGGCCGAAAGGGCCGAGGCTGCCAAGCAGGCCGCTCTGGCCGCTGCCGACGCCAAGTCGGCCGAGGCCGCAGCTCCCGAAACCGCCGCGCAAGCGGCTCCCGCGGCGCCCGCCGCACCGGCAGCGCCCGCTGCCCAGTCTTCCGCCACCGAAACGAAGGGGGAGTAACCGATGCCTATCGGACCGGCGCGAATGCCCCTATTCGATCATCTGGGCGAGCTGCGTATGCGCTTGGTGCGCATCGTCGTGTGCCTGCTCGTCGGCGTGTGCGTGTTCTACTTCGCTACGCCCACCATGGGCCAGTTCCTGATGATCCCCATCGCCGAGTACCTGCCGAAGGGCCCCGACGGCCTGCCGTCGTTCATGGCCATCGACCCGTTCGAGGCGTTCTCCACCCGCTTCAAGATCTCCATCTGGGCGGCTGTCGTGGCCTGCTCGCCGGTTATCCTGTGGCAGCTGCTGGCGTTCTTCCTGCCGGCGCTCAAGCCCAACGAGCGCAAGTGGTTCATCCCCACGTTCGTTGCCGCCGTGGCGCTGTTCATCGTCGGCACCATCTTCTGCTACTGCATCATCTTGAACCCGGCGTTCCAGTGGCTCACCGACCAGGCCATGGGCCTGGGCACCGTTACGCCGCGCATGGCCAGCTACGTGGACATCATCATCAAGTTCGAGCTGGGCTTCGGCGTGGCCTTCGAGCTGCCGCTGGTCATCTTCTACCTGGTGGTGTTCAACGTGGTGCCGTACAAGAAGCTGCGCGATAGCTGGCGCGGCATCTACGTCGGCCTGCTGGTGTTCTGCGCCATCGTCACGCCCGACGCATCCCCGGTCACCATGGCGCTCATGTTCGCCGCGCTGATCGTGCTCTACGAGGTGTCGCTGCTGTTGGCCCGCGTCGCGTTGGGCAGGCGCATCAAGAAGCAGAACGAGGAGCTTGCGAAGGAGGAGGGCGCTGCTCAGGCGGCCGCTCCCAAGACCAAGAAGCTCAAGGCCGTGAAGCGCAAGTAGCTTCGCCGGCAAACATATATGGTTAACCTGAAGGCCCGCTTCGTGCGGGCCTTCTTGGGATAGTATGGGGTTCGTACCAATGGCGTGCGGCGCGGGCGCTGCACGGTTTCGCGGATCGAAGGAGCTGCATGCACGAGCTAGGTATCATGACCGGCGTCATGGAGGCGGTGGAGAAGTCCGCCGTGCAGGCGGGCGCCACGAAGGTGCTCAAGGTCACGTTGTCCATCGGCGAGATGACCGAGGCCATCGAGGACTCGCTGCGCTTCGCGTTCGAGGTGCTCACGGAGGGCACCATGAGCGAGGGCGCGGAGCTTGAGATCAACATGGTAAAGCCTCGCAGCCTTTGCTTGGACTGCGGCGCCGAGTACGAGCACGATCGCTTCCACATGGTGTGCCCCGAGTGCGGCGGCTATAACACGAAGCTTTTGGCGGGTCGCGAGATGCAGATCGATTCCATCGAGGTCGACCTGCCCGATGACTAACGATGCGTAGGAGGAATCAGCATGCAAATCGATATGAAGCAACCCATCCTTGATAAGAACGATCAGCTGGCCGCGCAGCTGCGCAAGCGCTTCGCCGACAACCACGTGTTCGTGCTCGACCTGCTTGCCAGCCCCGGCTCCGGCAAGACGTCCACCATCCTGGCCACCATCGAGGCGCTGCGCGACGAGTTCAACATCGCCGTCATCGAGGGCGACATCGCCAGCAACGTGGACGCCGAGAAGATCAAGGCGCAGGGCATCGCCGCCGTGCAGATCAACACGGGCGGCGCGTGCCACCTGGAGTCTAACGTGATCAGCCGTGCCATCGACGTGCTCGACCTGGAGCGCCTGGACCTGATCATCGTGGAGAACGTGGGCAACCTGGTGTGCCCGACCGACTTCGATCTGGGCGAGAACGCTAAGGTCATGATCTTGTCCGTGCCCGAGGGCGACGACAAGCCGCTCAAGTATCCCGGCGTTTTCCAGGCGGCGAAGGTGGTCATCCTGAACAAGGTGGACACCATGCCCGTGTTCAACTTCGATCGCGAGGCGTTCGACGCCAGCGTGCGTCAGCTCAACCCGCAGGCCCCCATCTTCCCCATTGCCGCAACCAAGGGCGAGGGCGTCGAGGAATGGGCAATCTGGCTGGCCGAGCAGATCCGCGCCATCCAGTAGCACGACGAACATATCCCGTTCAAGCGGGCGGCATGTCGCAAGGCATGCCGCCCGCTTGCGTTTTCGGACGTCTCCCGACGTATGCCTTCGCTGCTCCCATAGGGGTGACAATACCAAGCAAAAATTCCGACAATCGCAGCGAATGGTACAAGCAAAATTGCAGGTCATTTGCTCAAACCGATAGATTCCCTAAATGATATCCCTCTGACTTGACACCCCTCTGCCACCTTGCAATAATCAGCATGAGTGGATTATGGGCAAATCGAGGAGCCCCGTTTCGCGGAACGGCCCTTCCCGGTTGCTGGTGATATGTCGGCCGTCCCCTGGGGGTGAAACGCATCGCGTTCGCATGGGTGGGGAAGCGCCGGCAAACGGCGCGCCGGCTCGTTCTTGCAGCAAGTTGACGCGTTCAGACGAGAACGAACGGAGCTGCTATGAACTCGACTCGCTATCCCGTTGCGTCGTGCGGAGCCTCTCGCGCGGCAGCATGCGTCGGGCTATCCCTGGCGCTTTCCCTGACACTGACGCCCATCGCCTTGCCGGCTCACGCTGACGAACCCGCAGCGGGTTCGTCGTCGCTGGCGGCGCAGGGCGTCGAATCCCTTTCCGTGCGCGGCATCGACACGCTTTCCGTCGGCGGCGACGCCTTCGACGTGGCAACGGCGGTGGGTCTTGGCGGCGCTACGCTGTACGCGAACTGTCGGTCGGCGGTGAGGTTCGCCAGCGTGACCTGCGGTACGCGTACGACAACCCGCAGGACCAGGCGGGCGTCATCTCGCTGAACGCCAAGGCGGGTTACGTGGCCTCGCACAGCGGCAAGATCTCCCTTGACTTCTATACGGCGGCAACGGCTGATCGCCAGCAGGCGGCGCCGGTGCTTTCCGCAACGGTGTACGCCGTTGCCATGGCCGTCGACGGCCAGCCGGCGGGCTCGGTCGCCGATTCGCTGGTGGGCATCCGCACGGCGGTCGCCGGCGACGAGACGCAGCCCTTCGAGGCGCCGCGCCTGATCGTGCGCAACGGCAGCACCTATCGCCTGGCGGGCGGGGCGTCTTCTGCAACCCCCACGCTGGAAGACGGCGTGCTCTATGTGAGCTACGAGAAGGTTGAAGCCGCAGACGTGGCCGCCAGCGTCGCATACGTCGGCGAGGACGGGAACGTGCTTCTGCGCGATGAGCTGGGCATGCTCGGCGCCGACGAGTCGCAAACCGTGGCGGTGCGCGATACGGTGGAGGCGAACGGCCGCGTGTACGTGCCCGTTTCCAAGATGCCCGCCGTGACGGTGTCGACCGCGCAGCCCGAGGTGACCATCCATTGCCTGCCGCGCCGCGAGGCCAGCATGGAAACGCAAACGGTATCCATTTCCTATATCTCCGCCGACGGCGCATCGCTCATGCGCGACAAGGTGGAGGTCGGCGCGGGCGGCTACCTGTACGCGCCGCCGACCGTGTTCTCGCAGGCGCATAGCGGCTCGGTCGATCGCTACGTGCTCAAGGGCGCGCGCGACAACCGCGGCAACGTTTACACGGCCGAGCAGGCAGCCAAGCTGTCGCTGACCCTGGACGGCGCCCCCGAGTTCACGCTGGAGTATGCATCCGAGAACGCCCAGCTTGTCTATACGGCGAACATCGCGTTGGTGACCCCGGCGGAAAACGGCCGCGTGTCCATCGAGGTGGTCTCCAGCGAAACGGCGCAGGTGGCAGATGGCCAGCCTGCAAGCATCTCCCTGCCTGCCACCTATGAGCGCGATGGCGAAACGTACACGCGCTTCGGCTCCGAGGGCGCGCTGACCTACACCTGGCAGGACTTCACAAGCGGTCGCCCCGCATCGGATACCGTGTACTACACGCGCTCCGACGTGCAGGCGCCCGAGGCCTATCAGGTGAACGTCCGCTATGTGGACGTTGCCAGCGGCAAGCAGATCGGCGGCGAAGCCCTGACCTGCCAGCCGGATGGCCAGGTGCTGCAGATCTCCGGGCCCGAGCAGCTTGAGGCGGACGGCGTCGCCTATCAGCGCCTGTCCGGCCAGGAGGCCCCCATCGCGCACGGCTTCTACGCGCCGTACCGCACGTACACCATGTACTATGGGCAGCCCGGGACGGTGCTGGAAGGCGACGTCACCGTGGTGCGCACCGACATCGTCGACGGCGGCGTGCGCTACTACACCATCGACCCCGCAACCGGCGCGGTGACCGCGGACGGTTCCGCAGGCGGCCTGACCACGGGCGCGCAATACGCCACCGTGACCACGGGTTCTGCGGATGGCGAAGCCGCCTCCGCGGCAGGCGGGCAGTCCGATGCGATCGCTCCCGACGGTAACACGGCCTACGAGGAGCGCATCGCCGAGAGCGAGACCCCGCTGTCCGACTACCAGGCCGGCGCCGAATCGGGGATCGCTTCCGTAGCGGGCCTTCGCGCATGGTGGCCTGCGGTGCTGGCGGGCGTCGCCGCCGTGGCGGCGGCTTGCATCGCGCTGTTCGTGCGCGGCCGCAAGCGCAAGGCGGAAGGCGAATCCTGCTCCAACGACATCAAGGGGGCGTAACGGGATATGAAGGCAAGGAACGAAGAGATGAACCGCCACGCGGTAGAACATACGAACATGAAGACCCGCGCGCGCCGCATGCGCGCGGGCGCCCGCTCGCTGTCGAGCAAGGTGCTGTCCATCGTGATGTCCGCCATTCTGGTGGTGGGCCTGTCCCCGCTGACGAAGGTGTCCACGGCCACCGCCGGCGAGGGCGGAAGCGGTCAGCTGCCTTCGGGCACGTATTGGTACAACGGCGACGTGAACTTCACCACCATCGATTCGTCGAACGGGTTCACGTCCAGCGCGTGGGATAAGTACCGGGACACGGGCAAGGACGGCTCGGGCAATGCGCTGGGTATCGCCGGCAGCTTCCATCTGGTGGCGTTCGGTACCCTGAACTCAAGCAGCCACATCTACGGCAACATCCTGGCGAACCACGTGTATGGCTTGCAGGATTTCGGCATCAAATCCGATTTCCTGAAGATTTACGGCCATTCGACGTTGAGCTATATCCAGGATTATCAGAGCACCTGCCCCCGTTTCGCCGACCAGTCTTACTCCGACCAGGCGATCGTGTTCGGCGGCAACACCTCCACGTTCAATCTGTTTGCGAAAAACACGAACAACAATCAGGTGATCAACTACGCCAATAAGAACACGTCGGGTACCGAAGTGCAGTTCCCGCGCACCGTGGCGCAGGATCTGGATACCGCAACCGCGCCCTTCATCGACATGAACGCCGTGAAGGCTGAAACCACGCAGCTGTCGAACTCCCTTGCGGCGCACGAAACCGCCGGGGCAACGTTCGATTTCTCCGACCAGAACCGCAAAACCATCACGTACACGCAAGGCAAGGGCTGCGCGTATCTGACCTTGCCGCTTTCCGATCTGACGAGCAACGGCAACCCTATCTATATCAAGGGCGTGCCGCTTGACGGTTCTGCCGCACTGGTCATCAATGTGGATTGCAAAGGTGCCGATGCGCCCATTCCCGACCAGGTGTGGCTGGATACTGGCAACGGTCAGAACGCCGGTCTTGGCGAGAACGATGCCGACACGGGTTATGTGTTGTGGAACTTCACGAACGCGAGCGGCAAAACCGTCACCGCGACGGGCATGGTCAGCTCCATCTTGGCTCCCGGCGCCACCATCAACCTGAAGGGCAACTCGTGCGGCACGTTCATCGGTGAGAACATCAACGTGTCCGGCGAGACGCATACCCGCCCCTTCCACGGCAAGTTCGACAACGATAGCAAGCCTGCCACCACCTCCGTTTCCGTGAGCAAGACGTGGCTCGACTCGAAGGGCAACGCCGAGACCTCTGTCAGCCACGACGGCGTGCAGGTGCAGCTGTATGCGAACGGTACGGCGTCGGGCGATCCGGTGGCGCTGAGCACCGGTAACAATTGGAGCCACCAGTGGACTAACCTGCCGGTGAGCGATGAGTCCGGCAATGCCATCGACTATACGGTGAAGGAGCTCACGCAGGTTGCGGGCTACGATTCCACCGTGACCGGCAGCGCGGCTGCGGGCTTCACCATCGTGAACAAGCACAAGCCCGAGGTGGATATCTCCATCGCCAAGGTGTGGGACGACAACGACAACATCGATCAGGTGCGCCCTGGCTCCGTGACGGCCCGCGTGATGCGCAGCATTGAGAGCGGCACGTCTGAGCAGGTCGGCGAGCCGATCGTGCTGAACGCCGACAACCAGTGGAAGGCAAGCGTGAGCGGGTTGCCCACCAATGACGCGAACGGCAACCAATACACGTATACCGTTGTGGAGGACGCGGTCAGCGGGTACAAGGGCACTGTTGAAGGTTCCTCCAGCAAGGACGTCAACGGCAACGTGAGCTATGCGTTCACGCTGAAGAACTCGCACGCCCCGTCGGTGGTGAACCTGAGCGTTACCAAGGTGTGGGATGACGCCGGCAACCAGGACGGCCTGCGTCCCGGGCAGGTGTCTGTAGACGTGTTGCGCTCCGAGGGCGGCAGCACCGCCAAGACCATCGTGGCGACTCTGAAACTTTCCGCCGAGAATAACTGGACCGCAACGCTGGAAAAGCAGCCGGTCTACGGCAAGAGCGGCAAGTACACGTACTCGATCAGCGAGGCGAAGGTCGACGGCTACACGGGCTCGGTCGAAACCGCCGTGGACAAGGATGGTAACTACGCCTTCACGCTGACGAACACGCATGCCGTTGAAACCACGCAAGTCGGCGTGACCAAGGTTTGGGACGACGCCGACAACGCCGACGGCCTGCGCCCCGATTCCGTTGAGGTGGAGCTGTTGGCAGACGGCGCGGCAACGGGGAAGACCGTCACGCTGAACGCGGAGAACAACTGGACCTTCACGTGGGATAACCTGGCGAAGAAGGCCGGCGGCAAGGACGTCACCTACACGGTGCGCGAGGCCGAGGTTCCCGAGGGCTACACGTCTGCCGTGATCGGTGGCATGGTCAAGAACAACGGGATGTTCTCCTATACGCTGACCAACAAGCACGAGACCGAGTCGACCGCCCTCAACGTGAAGAAGGTCTGGGACGACTCTGACAACGCCGACGGCCTGCGCCCCGCGTCGGTTAAGGTCCAGCTGCTCGCCAATGGTGCGGCGGCGGGCGATCCCGTCGAGCTGAACGCCGCCAACGAGTGGAAGCACGCATGGGGCGACCTGCCTAAGCTGGCCGACGGCAAGGCCATCAAATACACGGTCGCCGAAGTTGACGCGCCCGAGGGCTACGCCTCCGTCGTGACCGGCAACGCCTCCTTCGGCTTCACCATCACGAACACGCACGCGGTCAAGACCACGGCCATCGGCGTGAAGAAGGTTTGGAACGACGGCAACGATCAGGACGGCCTGCGCCCCGCCGAGGTGACCGCGCAGCTGCTGGCAAACGGCCAGGTTGTGGCCGAGGCGAAGCTGAGCGCCCAGAACGCGTGGGCCCATCAGTGGACCGACCTGCCCACGATCGCCAATGGCAAGGTCATCGAGTACGCGGTCGCGGAGACCGACGTTCCCGAGGGCTACATCTCCTCGGTGATGGGCAGCGCCGCCGAGGGCTTCACCCTGGTGAACGCGCACGCCACGGCGGCTACTTCGGTGAGCGTGCATAAGGAATGGAAGGATTCCGCGGGCAACCCGCAGCCCGGCGTGCACCCTGCCGTCACTGCGCAGCTGTATCGCACGGTCGCGGGCCAGACGAGCGCCCTGGCCGGCTACACGGCAACGCTCGATGAGGCTCATGGCTGGGCGGCGTCGTGGGGCAACCTGCCCGCGAAGGACGCTGGCCGCGACGTAGAGTACTCCGTGCAGGAGGCCGACGTGCCCGCCGGCTACACGTCGAGCGTGACGAAGGCGGCCGACGGCACCTATTCGTCCACCCTCACGAACACCGCCGAGAAGCGCACGAGTGTGAGCGTGGCGAAGGTGTGGGCCGACGGCGGCAACGCCGACAACATGCGCCCGGATTCCGTGACGGCGCAGTTGTACCTGGTCGATGCGCAGGGCAACCAGGTGGCGGTCCCCGGCAAGTCGGCGGAGCTTTCCCAGGCCAATAACTGGGCGTTTACCTGGGATGACCTTGCGGTAAGCGATGCCGACGGCAACGAGGTCTCCTACACCGTGCAGGAAGCGAACGTGCCCGAGGGCTATGCGGCAACGATTTCCGGCGGCATGGTGGACGGCGCCTATTCCTTCACGCTGACCAACACCCATGAGCTGAAGACGGTCGATATCAACGTGTCGAAGACCTGGAACGACCAGGATGACGTCGACGGCCTGCGTCCCGCTTCGGTGACGGCGCAGCTGTGCTACGTGAACGCCGACGGGCAGACGGTGCCGGTCGAAGGTGCCGAGAACAAGGTTCTCGATGAGTCGAACGGCTGGGCCGCCGGCTGGACGGGTCTAACCGCCAACGCGGATGGCAAGGCGGTCAAGTACACCGTGCGCGAGGCCGAGGTTCCCGAGGGCTACACGTCCGCGGTGTCCGGCATCGACAACGGCGACGGCACCTATTCGTTCACGATGGTCAATACGCACGAGATCGAGGAAGCCGAGTTCGCGCTGAGCGGCTATTCGGTGCGCTCCATCTCCGCGCCGGCTCCCGAGGCCGACAAGGTGTGCTACGTGGACCCGAAGATCACGAAGGAGATGGTGGGGCGCGCGCTGCAGAGCGGCGAGTTCACCTTCCAGCTGATCGACAAGGCGACAGGTGCCGTTGTGTCTCAGGCGACCAACGACGCACTGGGCATGATCGACTTCGACGCCGCGAACAACCAGGCGGCGCCGGGTATGGAGCCTTCCTGCCTGAGGTTCACGAATACGGGAACGTTCACCTATATGGTGCAGGAGCTTCCGGGAAGTGCCGACCCGACGGTCGAGTACTCCACCGAGCGCATCGAGTTCGTGGTGACCGTGGATGAGGTCGACGGCGCTCTGAAGGCAACCGACATGCATTACGTGTGCTACAAGGACAAGGACGACACGGTGGGCACGTCGATCGACGCGATGGGCGATTCGGTCGTGCATCCCGCCATCACCAACCACGTCAAGCCCATCCAGCTGGGCCTGACGAAGGTCGATGCGGCTGATGCGGGCAAGACGCTGCCGGGCGCGGTCTACGGGCTGTATCGCGCAAGTGATTCCGGCGACGTGCTGGTGGCGAAGGCGACCAGCGACAAGGATGGCCACATGACCTTCCTGACGGGCGCCGGCAGCGCCGAGGTCATCTCGGAGGGCGTCGACTACTGGTTCGCCGAGATCTCCGCGCCGCAGGGCTACGCGCTTTCGGATACGCCCACGCAGCACTTCCATATCGATCGCGTGGGGAAGGGCGCCGAGAGCAAGTACCAGCTGGTGTACGCGGATGGTAGCAAGGGCAAGCTCTACGATGCCGGCACCGTCATCGAGTTCGGCGACGGCGCCAAGCCCGTCACCGACACGGCGCTCGAGATGACCGTGGCGAAGGTGAACTCCGCGCGCACCGGTCTGGCCGGCGCGAAGCTGGGCGTGCGCCTGGCCGACGGCACCGACCCCATCAAGGAGTGGGTGAGCACCGGCGCAGGCCAGGTGCTCACGGGCCTGAAGGCCAACACGGCCTACGTGCTCTACGAGGCCGAGGCGCCCGAGGGCTTCGCGAAGGCCGGCGACGTCACGTTCACGCTCGACGAGCGCGGCGCCATCCAGCTCGTCGACGGCGCATGGGGTGAGAACATCCTGAACTCCTACGCCTCCGGCAGCCAGCTGACCCTGGTGGACTACACGAACAAGGAGATCGTGGAGAAGAAGCAGGTCCAGCGCGAGGAAGGCAAGACCGCAGGCAAGACGGCGGGCAAGCTCTCGCAAACGGGCGATCAGATGCCCGTGGCCCCGCTGGCGGCCGTGGCCGTGATCGCCCTGGCAGCAGCAGCGATCGCCGGCATCGCAGCCGCAAAGCGCCGCAAGCGCTAAGGGCCGGAATCGGCGGGTCTTAGGCGGCAGCAGCGGGCATTGCGGCCGACAAGCAAGGTTCCATGAAGCGGCGCGTCCTCCGGGGCGCGCCGCTTTTTGCGTGTAGGGAGGGGGTGGACGCGCGTGAACGGGGGACGGAGGTGTGTTCACGGTTGACCTTCGCGCTTCTGGCGACGAATCGTGAACACACCTCCGTCCCCCGTTCACGTTTCGCAGCCCGTGGGATGCCCGCCTTCGCGCCGTCTCGGGTTCGCTGGTCGCGCGTTTCGACCGGTTGCCAAGCTGTTGCGTGCTGGCAATCACCTTGAAACACTGCTTGGGCATACTCGTATCCGAAGGAATCCCGCTTGTGCTGAAAGGACAGCTGTATGCGAGCGAATGATATGTACGAGGCGTGCGCGGACGCGCTGCGAGCCTATGCGGAGGGCGCCGGCTTCACCGATATGGTGGTGGGGCTTTCCGGCGGCATCGATTCAAGCGTCATCGCCGTCATGTGCGCCGACGTGTTCGGCCCCGACCACGTGCACGGCGTCATGCTTCCCGGCCCCTATTCCACGGAGCATTCCCTGGACGACGCGCGCGAGCTGGCGGACAACCTGGGCATCGAGACGCACGTCGTGTCCATCTGCGAGCCGTTCGAGGCGTTCGAGGCGGTGCTGCGCCGTTCGGGCTGCGGCAAGCTTTCGGGCACGGCGTCGGAGAACACGCAGGCGCGCTGTCGCACCGTGGTGCTCATGGCGCTTTCCAACGCCAACGACTGGATGCTCGTGAACACGGGCAACCGCAGCGAGTCCATGATGGGCTACTCCACGCTCTACGGCGACACGGCGGGCGCGTTCGCCCCCATCGGCGGCCTGTACAAGACCGACGTGTACGCCATCGCGCGCTGGCGCAACGAGCGCGCCGAGCGCGACGGTCAGGTGCCGCCCATCCCCGAGCACGTGCTGGTCAAGCCGCCCAGCGCCGAGCTGGCACCCGGCCAGGAGGACGAGAAATCCATGGGCATCGACTACCCCACGCTCGACCGCATGCTCATCGCGCACTTCGAGCACGGCGTCAGCGAGGACGGCCTGGTGGAGGCCGGGTTCAACCGCGCCGATGTCGAGCGCGTGCTGGCGAAGGTGCGTTCGCAGGCCTTCAAACGCGCCCTCGAGCCGCCGTATCCCGACACCAAGTTCTACGAATAGGGAAGAGCCCGCGGCGCTCCCGCATATCGAGAAGATGTGACGCGCGCCGAACGGCCGGCCGCGCGCGAGGCGCGTGCGTTACCATGGCTGCGATATCGAAATGGGGGACGGTGCCCACTGCCGGTTGCGCGGCGGCGGGTGCCGTCCCTTCGCCATCTAGTGAAAGAGCATGCCCTACATGAAACGCCGCGATTTCTTCAAGTTGGTCGGTGCCAGCGCCGCCTTCGCCGCCGTGCCCCTGCTGTCATCGTGCAGCTCCGCCGTGGTCCCCTCGGCCGAGGGGACGGGCGTGCTCGGCCAGCCCCAGGTGTCGTTCTCCGCATCGGTGGACGTGCTCATCCTGGGCAGCGGCATGGCGGGTCTTTCGGCGGCCATGGACCCCTCTGAGGCGGGGCTGTCGGTCATGGTGGCCGAGAAGCTCGACGTGCTGGGCGGCGAAAGCTACGAGTCCAACGCCGTCATGGAGGTGTGCGGCAGCCAGCTGCAGAAGGACGCGGGCATCACCGAGACCTGCGACGACGTGTGGCCCGAGCGCAAGGAGGCCCTGAAGAGCGCCGGCGTGACCGACCTTGATTTCGCCAAGCGCCTGTTCTACGCAGCGCCCGAGTGGGTCGACCGCATGAAAAGCTCGTACGGCGCGCAGTTCGCCGACCCCGCCAGCTATTCCGCCAACGAGGCGAACCGCCGCCGCGTGCTCCCGAAAAACGGCATCGGCGACACGGAGAGCATCATGATGCCGCTGCGCGACAAGCTGGCGGCGAAGGGCGTGCAGTTCTCCACCGGCTATCGCGCCACCGGGTTCATCCTGGACGAGGCGGGCAAGGTGTGCGGCGTGCGATTCTCCACCAGCAAGAAGGACCAGTCCGGTGTGGCCGACGTGCATGCGCGCGCCGTGGTGGTGGCCACGGGCGGGTTCGCCAGCAACCAGTCGCTCGTGCGCGAGTACCTGTCGGCATGGGAGCGCATCGGCTGCTACACCGCCGCGTCCATGGGGGAGGGCCACAAGCTGTGCCAGGCGCTTGGCGCGCAACTCAGCGACATGAGCGTGACCCCTTCGGTGATTAGCGACCTTCCGCAGGCGGCTGCGTGGGGCATGTTCGCGCCCACCATCGTGGTTGATGCACAGGGCAACCGCTTTGGCAACGAGGACTACATGCGCGACCTGTGCGCGGCGTGCTTCACCCAGGAGCGCGGCTATTTCTGGACCATCTTCGATAGCAGCATCTCGGAGAGCGGGCAAGCGCGCAGCGCGGCCCAGGTGACGGCGAAGCACGCGTCGCGCCTGGTCGGGCCGTGCGACACCGTGGAGCAGCTGGCTTCGGGCATGGGCGTGTCCGAGGATGTGCTGGGCAAGACCGTCGACCGCTTCTCCAGCATGGTGGAGGCCGGCAAGGACTCCGATTTCGGGCGCAAGCAGTTCCTGGAGAACCTCAAACCACCGTATTACGCGCTTAAGCAGTTCCCCGTGCGCTTCCGCACACGCGGCGGCGCGGTGGTGGACGGCAGCGGGCGCCTGCTCGACGCCAGCGGGAAGGCCATCGCGGGCGTGTACTGCTGCGGAGCCGCCGCGCAAGGCGGCGGCGAGAGCCTGACCACCAACGGAGCCTTCGGCATCCTCGCCGGCAAAGCCGTGACCGAGGACCTGGGGGCGGCGTAGCCGCGCCATCCCCATCCGTGCGATTACCCCTGGCGGCGTATGGCGCGTGCGGCGTGCTCGGGATACCATGGACGGCATGGATAACCTTCTTATGACATATCGCGACATGACGGTGCGCGACTGGCTGGTCGACGCTGCGGTGGCGTTGGCGGCGTTCGCTGTCGGCTGCATGCAGCTTATGCTCACCGCATCGTCCATCATCATCCCCGATCTGGCGCTTCGCCAATATCTCGGCATGGTCAACGTGGTGCCCGACCTGCAGGTGTTCGTGG
>JAUNWR010000003.1:34088-69969 GCA_030540215.1 Coriobacteriia bacterium
CCGCTCTTCCTGCGCCGCCGCTTCCCGCTTCCCGTGTTCGTCGCATGCTTGGTCATCTTCCTGGGTCTGCAGGTCAGGTTCTCGGGTTTCTCCATGACGGTGGTCGGGCCGCTGGTGGCGCTCTACACCGTGGCGGCCGAATGCGGCACCGTGCCCGGCGTTGCGTGCGGTGCGGCGGCGGTGCTCTCGTTGCTGTTCGCCGGCGCGCCCATGCAGGCCGCCAGCATGGTGTTCTTCACGCGCTTCCAAAACATCGCGCTCATGGTGGCGGCGGTGCTCGCCGGTTACGCCTACCGCACGCACGCCGCGTACGTGCACGAGGTGGAGCAGCGCGCCGTCGAGGCCGAGCGCACGCGCGAGGAGGAGGCCGCTCGCCGCGTGGAGGAGGAGCGCGTGCGCATCGCCCGCGAGGTGCACGACATCACGGCGCACTCGCTTTCGGCGGTGAGCATCCAGCTTGCCGCGGCCGAGCGGCTGGTGGAGCGCGATCCCCAGATGGCGAAGGAAGCGGTGTCCACGGCGCGTGCCACGGCGAAGGCCGCGCTTGACGACATCCGCTCGATGATCGGCGTGCTGCGCCACGGCGATGACGCGGCCGAGACCATGCCCGCCGCGGGAACGAACCAGGTGGACGAGCTGGAGTCGTATCTGCGCGGCGCCGGCCTGGACGTCGCGCTCGATATGGCGGCGTACGACCGGGCGCGCGTGCCCGCGCACATCGACATGGCGCTGTTCACCGTGGCGCGCGAGGCATGCACGAACGCGGTTCGACATGCGCAGGCGCAGCGCGTGTCGCTGCGGTTTGCGGTGGAGGACGGCGCGGCAACGCTGTCGGTGATCGACGACGGCGCCGGCTGCGGCGTGGCGGCGCAGCCGGCCGATATGGCCGCGCCGCAGCTGCCGCGGGCGGTTGACGGCGCCGGCCACGGCGTCGCGGGCATGGCCGAACGCGTCCACGTGCTCGGCGGCTCGTTCTCGGCAGGCGATGGCGAAAACGGCGGGTTTTGCGTGCGCGCGAGCATCCCGCTCCGCGGAACGGAGGCATAGCGAATGGAAGAACGGCGAATCGACGGCGAAGGCCCGGCAGGCGCGTCCCTGCAGGCGGCAAGCGCAGCCCCGCTGGCGGCTGGCGCGGCCTCCCAGGCGCCAAGCCCCGCAAACCCGGCCAGCGCAGCAAGCCCGGCAACCCCTGCCAACCCGGCAAGCGCATCCCTGCAGGCGGCCAACCCGGCAAGCCCCGCAAGCCCGGCCGGCACCTCCCCGCAGGCGGCAAGCGCGGCCGACGCCTCACGTCCCGTGCGCGTGCTGGTTGCCGACGACCAGGACCTGGTGCGCAGCGGCTTCCGCATGATCTTGTCGTCCTATGACGGCATCGAGGTGGTGGGCGAGGCGCGCGATGGCGAGCAAGCGGTGCAGCTTGCCGAGCGCTTGCGTCCCGACGTGGTGCTCATGGACATCCGCATGCCGCGCGTCAACGGCATCGAGGCCACGCGCGCCATCCGCTCCAACGCTGCCCTTGCAGGCGTGCAGGTGCTCATCCTCACCACGTTCGACCTGGACGAATACGTCTACGACGCGCTGTCGGCGGGCGCCGGCGGCTTCCTTCTCAAGGACGCCGAGCCCGACGAGATCGCATCGGCGGTGCGCGTGGTGGCGGCCGGAGAGGCGCTCATCGAGCCGTCCATCACGCGCCGGCTCATCGAGACATTCGTGGCGGCGCGCCCGGGCACGCCCGCAGGCGCAGCGGCGCGCGGCATCGACCAGCTCACCGACCGCGAGCGCGAGATCCTTACGTTGGTGGCGCGCGGCCTGAACAACGACCAAATAGGCGAGCGCCTGTTCATCAGCCCCGCAACGGTCAAAACGCACCTCGCGCGCATCATGGCGAAGCTCGACGCGCACGACCGCGCGCAGCTGGTGGTGCGCGCCTACGAGAGCGGCTTGGTGAAGCCCGGCGTGGCATAGAAGCTGGCGAAAGGAAGGAGCGTCGGCGGCGATCGGCCGCCGACGCTCCTTCTGTCTTATGCGCTTGCACAAGAACTTTTCCAGGCGCGCTATAAATCACCGTAATCCACTTGCAATCGGACCGTCGGCTGCTATAGTAGGCAATGTGTTTAGCACTCGTTACCAAAGAGTGCTAGCACTCAGAAAGACAGAGTGGTTAAATAACGGGTATGCGAAACCAATCTCGCGTAATCGATGCGAAAGGAAGGCAGCGTTATGAATCTGAAACCCCTGGGCGACCGCGTTATCGTGAAGGCCGACGAAGCTGAGGAGACCACGGCTTCCGGTCTGTTCATCGCATCCGAGGCCAAGGAAAAGCCTCAGAGCGGCGTCGTTCTGGCAGTCGGCGCTGGCAAGCCCGATAAGGACGGCAACCTGGTTCCCGTTCCCGTGAAGGTCGGCGACAAGGTCGTCTACGGCAAGTTCGGCGGCCAGGAGATCAAGGTCGACGGCGAGGACCTGCTCATCCTGCGTGCCGACGATCTGTACGGCGTCTTCGAATAAGTTTCGATCGTTTCACCTCGTAAGTAAGCATGGGCCCGCGCCCGGTATCTTGGAACCGCGCGCGGGCCGCATTCGAAAGGAAGCTTTAGAATGGCTAAGGATATCAAGTTCGAGGCTGATGCCCGCAGCGCTCTTGCCGCAGGCGTCAACAAGCTGGCAAACGCCGTCAAGGTCACGCTCGGCCCCAAGGGCCGCTACGTCGCCCTTGAGAAGTCCTTCGGCGCTCCGCTGATCACCAACGACGGCGTCACCGTCGCCAAGGAAGTCGAGCTGGAGGATCCGGTCGAGAACATGGGCGCCCAGCTCATCCGCGAGGCCGCTGTTAAGACCAACGACGTCGCCGGCGACGGTACCACCACCGCCACCCTGCTGGCCGACGTGATCGTCTCCGAGGGCCTGCGCAACGTCACCGCCGGTGCTGACGCCCTGGGCATTCGCCGCGGCATCCAGAAGGCAACCGACGCCGTGGTCGAGGCCATCAAGGCCGACGCCACCCCGGTTTCCACCACCGAGCAGATCACCAACGTCGGCACCATCTCCGCTGGCGACGCCGTGATCGGCGCCAAGATCGCCGAGGCCATGGACGCCGTGGGCAAGGACGGCGCCATCTCCGTCGAGGATTCCCAGACCTTCGGCCTGGATATGGACATCGTCGAGGGCATGCAGTACGAGCGCGGCTACATCAGCCCCTACATGGCCACCGACATGGAGAAGATGGAAGCCAACCTCTCCGACCCCTACATCCTGCTGACCGATCAGAAGATCTCCAACATCCAGGACATGGTCCCGCTGCTGGAGCAGATCATGAAGACCGGCCGTCCGCTGTTCATCGTCGCTGAGGACGTCGAGGGCGAGGCTCTGGCCACCATCCTGCTGAACAAGCTGCGCGGCACCTTCACCGCCGTGGCCATCAAGGCCCCGGGCTTCGGCGACCGCCGCAAGCGCATCCTCGAGGACATCGCCGCCGTCACCGGCGCGCAGGTCATCGACAAGGACTTCGGCATGACCCTGGCCGATGCCAAGATCGAGATGCTCGGCACCGCCAAGACCGTCAAGGTCACCAAGGACCGTGCCCTGATCGTGGACGGCGCCGGCGACAAGGCCGCCATCCAGGACCGCATCACCCACATCAAGAAGGAGCTGGAGCGCGTCGACTCCGACTTCGACCGCGACAAGCTCCAGGAGCGCCTGGCCAAGCTGTCCGGCGGCGTGGCCGTGCTGAAGGTGGGCGCTGCCACCGAGGCCGAGCTCAAGGAGAAGAAGTCCCGTATCGAGGACGCCCTGCAGGCTACCCGCGCTGCTGTCGAGGAGGGCATCGTCGCAGGCGGCGGCGTGGCTCTGATCAACGCCATCCCGGCTCTGGACACGCTCGAGATCACCGATCCCGACGAGAAGGTCGGCGTGGAGATTATCCGCAAGGCCATGGAGGCCCCCATGCGCGCCATCGCCCAGAACGCTGGCTTCGAGGGCTCCGTCATGGTCGACAAGGTCCGTCACATGGAGAAGGGCGAGGGCGTGAACTTCGCCGACGGCACCACCGGCAAGATGATCGAGATGGGCGTCAACGACCCCGTCAAGGTCACCCGCACGGCTCTGCAGTCCGCTGCTTCCGTGGCTGCCCTGATCCTCATCACCGAGTGCACCATCAACGAGATCCCGAAGGATCCCGATCCGGCGGCCGCTGCTGCTGCCGCAGGTGCAGCCGGTATGGGCGGCATGATGTAAGCAACAGGTTCACAAACCTTGCAGCAATAAGGGCCCGCTTCGGCGGGCCCTTTTCGCGTCTTACGGGGAAGGCGCGGCGGCTTTCATCAAACGTATCGCGCTACGGCGGGCGAAAGCGCGTGCTGGGAAGCCCGAATAGATATCGGGCCTCTCCACCTAGTTTCAGCATCGATTCCCTGCACTCGGCTCCCAAAACGCAGCAAAAACGCCCTCCTGCGGTTGCAGGAGGGCGTTTGCGGCTTCGTATGCAGTTGGCCGGTCCCTTAGGTCCCTTACAAGCCTTCGGCCTGGAAGCGGCGCAGGAGGGCTTCCTGGTGGTGCGAGTACTGCAGCGCGACGTCCTTCGCTACCTTGCCTTCGCGGACCGCGTTGAACAGCGCCTGGTCCATGGTCTGCATGCCGGCGGCGCCGTTGGAGGCGATCACGGAGTCGATCTGATAGGTCTTCTCCTCGCGGATGAGGTTGCGGATGGCGGTGTTCATGTGCATGACCTCGAACACGGGGATGGTGGTGCCATCGAGCGCGGGGATGAGCATCTGGCTGACCGTGGCCTGCAGCACGAGCGACAGCTGGGTGCGGATCTGGCGCTGTTGGCTGGCGGGGAAGGCATCGATCATGCGCTCGATGGTGTCGGCAGCGCTGGTGGTGTGCAGCGTGGAGAGCACCAACTGCGTCATCTCGGCGGCGTTGATGGCGGTGCCGATGGTCTCGGCGTCGCGCATCTCGCCGAGCAGGATGACGTCGGGGCTTTCGCGCATGGCAGAGCGCAGGGCCTCGGAGTAGTTGGCGATGTCGGTGGGGATCTCGCGCTGCGTGATGATGCAGGAGCCGTGCTTATGCACGAACTCGATGGGGTCCTCCATGGTCAGGATATGGCCCGTGCGCTTGTGGTTCATGCGGTCGAGCATGCACGCCAGCGTGGTTGACTTGCCGCAGCCGGTGGGGCCCGTCACCAGCACCAGGCCCCTGTTCAGGTCGGCCAAGCGCATAACGGACTCGGGGATGTTCATCTCGTCGGGATCGGGTAGCCCGAAGGGGATGACGCGGATGACGGCGCCATAGGAGCCGCGCTGGCGGAAGATGTTGGCGCGGAAACGGCCGACGCTCGGGACGGCGAAGCTGAAGTCGTCGTCGTGGTTGACGCTGTCGGTGAACAGGCTCAGGTTGCGCCCGGCCAGTTCGTAGATCGTCTCGATGTACTCCTGCGTGTCGGCCGGGGTGAGCGGGGCCGTGTCCGTGCGCACATGCGATCCGCTCGCCTGGTACGCCAGAGGCAGGCCGGCGATGATGAACACGTCGGAGGCGTGCGCCTCGATCATCTTCTCGAGTAGGCTTTTCAGTTGCATGGCGATCCTCCTATGCTATTGCTTCTCGTCGTTAGTTAGTGGAAAGAAGAGCTTGTTCGGGAAGCTCTTGCGCGGTAGTCATCTTCCAGTCGTCCACGGTATAGCCGTTCGCGGTGATGGTCGCCGTGGCGGCAAGCTCCTTGCCGTCCTGCGCGATGACCGTGAACGTGACCTGCGTGCCCGCTACGTCGATAAAGGACCGCAGGTCGTGGGCGCCGCTTGCCTCGGCGGCGTTTTCCAGCAGCTTGTCGGACCGATGTTGGACCAGCGCGGCGGCCGCTGCGGGCGAGCCGCTTTCGGCGATCTGTTCATCGATCTGGGCGAGCAGCGCTTGGCCGAAGGCGTCGAGCTCGTAGGTTTGCGACAGCGCGTCGGCCTGCCGCTGCGCCATGGCCTCCGTTGCGTGCGTGGTGGTGACGCACAGCATGGCCAGCACCGCCAGCAGCAGCACGGACACCAGCGTCAGCAGCGTGATGGGGCCGATGCGCACGCCCTCCCCGGTTCGCCTTGCCATGCTATCTCACCCTGCTTTCGTATCGCGACGCGTCGAGCGCGTACACTTCGCCGGAATCGTCGCTCACGGTGATGTGCGCCGTGTACAGCGTGCCCCGGCCCTGCGCGTCGGAGTCGACGTCGCAGCTGACCGTCAGGCCGTCGGAGCCGTCCACGGCGGATGCGTTCCCGGCGGCGACGCCCTGGCCGACCGTCTTGCCGGCGGCGACGGCTGCGGGGTCGGACGAGAACTCCTCGGCGGCGTTCTGGGCCAGCAGCGTGGCCCTTGTCAGCTCCTCGGCCTCATGAGCCGCGACCGCGGAGTGCGTGAACAGCTGCGTGAACACGGCCATGGACGCGATCAGCACCGCCATAAGCACCAGCGCCTCGATGAGGAACGCCGTGTTGACCTTGGTCTTCGAGGCGTCTTCGATCTGCTCTTCCCTTGTCATCCTAGGCACCTCCCTGCATGTAGCGAAGGGCTACCTCGGCGGTTCCCTGATCGGTGGTCACGGCCAGAAGGCCGTTGGAGTACGAGAAGTCGAAGGTGTCGGAAGCGGTCACCTCGGTGGCCTTCTCGGGCGTGTACCCGCTGCCTGCCAGGCTGTATTCCTGCACCACCTTGCCTTCATATAAGTAGAAGCGCGTCTCGTACGTGCCGGAATCCAGCGGCTCCACCACCACGAGGGATTTGCCTTCCGGCCCTTGGCCTTGGGCGATGGCGCCCTTGGAGTCGTTGGCGCGCACGACGTTGCAAATAAGCCCCGCTCCTTCGCGCTGTGCGCTGCTGGCCTGTTGATCTGCGGAAATTGCCTTGTATACGGTCACGCCCGAGATCATGGCCAAGAGCAGCGCCGCGAAGAACACCGCTAGCAGCAGCGTGGGGAAAGCGCGCCTTGCGGCGGCGCCTTTTTCGTTGGACGGCGCACCTTGTGCCACGGAAGCGATGGCGTGGATGCGCTGCTTGTGGGTTTCGTTCGCCTGCGGGTTCATCGGGGCGTCACCACCACGCTGGGCATGATGTTGTCGGCGAAGCACTCGTAGGTGATCACGTAGTCATCATGGTTGATGGTCAGGCCGTAGCTTTCCTCAAGGTGCTCGAGCGAGCTCGGGTAGCTACCTTCGATGGCGCAGCACTGCTTGGCTGCGGCCAGGACGGAATCGCGCAGGGCCACGGCGCCTTGCGTCTTGGCGTTCTCCTGCACGACGCTATATACGGCGAAGGCGGCGACGATGAGCGCCGCCACCAGGCACGCGGTGACGGCGATGCGCTTGCGCCGCCGCTTGATATCGTTGTCGGTGAGTTCGTGGAACATGGCTGTCACCTGCGGTTTCGCTACGCGATCGATCCCATGATGCCGATGAGCGGCAGCATGACGGCGATCAGGGTTGCGCCGACGGCGATGGTCAGGAATGCCGCCAGCGTGGGCTCGACCCGGTCGACCGCGGCGTCGATCTGCGCGTTGGCGTCGTCGAAGAACACCTGCGCAAGATGGCCGAGCACCTCGTCGACGGAGCCTGCGCGCGTGCCCATGAGCAGCATGCGGCCGTACACGGGCTCGACGATCTCGTGCTCGTTGATGGCTTGGGCAAGGCTGCGCGGGTTCTCGAGGTCGATCATGGAATCGTAAGCGGCCTGCAGCTTCGCCTTAAGCTGCGCGTGGTCGATGGTGGTCATGGCCTTGCGCATGGCGTCCTCTTCCTGCACGCCCGATGCCACCAGGGACGAAAGTGCGCTGACGAAGCGGGAGAGCGCCAGCTGGTACATGGCCCGGCGGGTGCCCGGGTAGCGCTCGAGCATCTTCAGCACGCGGTCGCGCCCGCCCTCGCTGCGCGCGCAGATGGCGATATACAGGGCGGCTATGGTGGCGACCAGCACGATGGCCAGGGCGACCCAGCCGATGGCGATGGACACGCCCACGGTGTTGAAGGATCCCGAGGTCATGGAGCCGGACAGGTTCTCGTAGGCGCTGGAGAAGATGGGGAGGATGATCGCCACGGTGAACACTAGGATGACGCTCATGATGCACAGCAGCGCCGCCGGGTAGCCGACCGAGTTGCGCAGCTTGGCGAACGCGCGGCCTTCGCTATCGTAGTAGCGCCCGAGGCTGCGCAGCACGCGCTCGGTACGGCCCGATGCCTCGCCGACGCGCACCGTTTCCGTTGCGTAGGCGGGGAAGGCGCCGGTGGCTTCCATAGCGTCGGCAAGGTTGGAGCCTTCGACGACTTTGGAGTAGACCGCATCGCATACGCGCTTGAACTCGGATTGCTCGCGGTTCTCCGCAAGCATGTGGATGGCTTCGTCCGTTTGGACGCCGGCAGCCAGCATGGTCGCCACGCTGCTGCAGAACGCGCTGATGGCGCCGCTCTCCAGAAGCTTTCCTGTCATCGGTACCTCCTGGGTTATCGGTTTAAACGTTCGTTATTGTCTCACATATAGTAGGCGATGACGTGCGTTTTCGCCTGTTTTTGAGAAGAAGTTGATACCCCGGGGCCACTATGTGCCGGGCGAAGGGGTTTCGGTAGCGAGCGCTTTCGCCCGCGTGCTGCGGGATGCTGGCCGGACCGGGGCGCTGGATGCTATGCGTAACCAGGGGGGACGGGGGGCGCTTCGGGCAGCGCCTTCGACTGCGGTCCGGTGGTCCCGGTTTCTGCCGTGTGGCTGCGGGGGAGACGTAGCGCGGCTAGTACACGTAGCGATCGGTGTAGCTCTCCCCGTCCCCGACGTTCGCCCCGCCTCCCGTTGCCGCGAAGGTCAAGTCGATGCGCGACCAGGTGTTCGGAGAAACGCTGAAGCGGGCGCTTTGCCAGGTGCCGTCGATATTCACCATGATCCAGGCGTGGTAGATGCCTTGCGGCGAGACGGTGCCGGTGACGATCTTCGCGGGAATCCCCTGGCTTCGCAGCATGGCGGCGCCCAGGCTTGCGTAGTCGAAGCAGACGCCTTTACCCGACTGCAACGTCTCGTCCGGGTCGGGGATGTAGCCGGTGGAATCTTTGAGCTTCGCGGCCTTGTCGTCGTCGTAGGCCACGTTGTCGACGATGTAGGTGCAGATCGCGCGTAGGGCCTCCCCTTGGTTCTCGCAGCCTTCGACCAGTTCGCGGGCTTTGGCCACGCAGCTGCTGGAAGCGGTGTAGTTGCAGTAGACGTTCGGGCGCAGGAACGGGGCGAACTCCGAGGTCAGCGCGACGTCGATGTCGGCGCTGCACAGCTCCACGTAGTTGTTGCCCGACGTGTTGCGCATGATGCGCACCGTGTACGGCCCGTCGCCGAACGCCAGCGGGCACGCGATGGGCGTGCCGTCTTGGGGCATGTCGAAGCTGGAGCTTGCTTGACCGCTGATGACCTGGGCTTTTATACGCGCGTTCGAAGTGGCGCTCACGCTGACGTAGCCGTCTTGCGCGTGAGACGCATCGATGAGCGCGTCGTTGGCGCCCGTGGCGGCGCTCGCGTCGAACTGCGTTTCCTCGACCGTGGCGGCAGGGGAGAACGCAGCGCCGGTGGCCTGCTCCTTGTCGGCGCCTCCTGCGCCGCCGGAGCCGCTGCATGCGGAAAGGCAGAGCAGGGCGCACAGGGTCGCCATCGCGATGGCGGCGATGAGAGGGGAGGGACGCCTTGTCTGAGCGGATGATTCCATGATGCGTCGATTATACGCGTGATGGGTAGGTTTTCGGCCTGCGCAGCTAAACGGTTTTGACACGAGATCGTTCGTTCGCTTCATCGTTCATCATATTGTCGGGAAAGCCCGGAAAACCCTTCTATCGGAGGGGTGACAGTTCTGCGGACATACAAAAGGGGCGTTGTTTGTTACGGGCGAATCGAAGAAATGGGCAGAATCGCATATTGAACTGGGATTTTGTATATGAATTAATTTGATTTGAATGCAGAAAATTAGTGGCAGGGGAGGTACAGAATAGGGGGAATCGTTATATAATTGCCCACAATAGCCTGCACTAGGCCGACTGCGCGCTTCGAATGATCGCGCGCGGCGGCGAGACGGGTTGAAACGGTATTTCAGCAGCGAACGTTTCCGACGGAAACGCTTGATGAGGTGAACGATATGAAGGCAAAGAGCAACGAGTTGACGGTGGACAGCATGACGCAGCGATACTCGCTGGGCCACAAGGCGCTGTCCGTGGCGCTGTCCGTCGTCTTGATGGGATTCGGCTGGCCGGCGGTTTCGCCGTCGCAAGTGTACGCCGGGGATGGCGCCGCGGCAGACGATGCGGCGGCGCAGGTGGAAGGCGCTTCGTCCGCCGCTGCGACCAGCGCGGCCGATAAGTCTGCCGATACGGCGGCAAGCTCCGCGGCGTCCGCGGAAAGCTCTGCGGCGCCTGCGGCAGGCGAGCAACCTGCGTCCACGACGTCGCAGCAGCAGGCGGCTTCGGGCGCCTCCGAGTCCGCGCAGCCCGCTGCAACGCAGCAGGTCGAAAGCGCGAAGCAGGACGCCGACACGGCAGACGTCGAGCTGGTGCTGGGCAATGCCTCCATCACGTATATGAACCAGGTCGTCTCCGCGCCTGCACATAAGGTCACCGTGCCCGTGAAGGACGACTTCAAGTTCACGGTGTCTCCCGATAACGGCTACAACCTCACGAAGGCGGTGCTCAAGGTTTTCGGCAAGGAGAGCCCCATCTCCCCCGATGACCAGGGCATCTACGCCGTTTCCGCCGCCGACGTCGCCGCTGGCGCGACCGTGACGCTTGAGACCGAGGCTGTTTCCAGCGATTCCGGCAAGGATGCCGCCGCCGTCTCCATCGAGGACGACGACGCCGCCGCCGAGGAGACGCAGGTCTCCGTCTCCGGCACAGGCGCCATCTCCGGCCCCACCTCCGTCGCCCAGGGCAACACCATCACGCTCACCTATAACGGGGATATGAGGATCGACAACTGGTATGGCGGCGAAGACCTTTTCCCCACATCCGACAGAATCGTTTCGGCCGACAAGAAGACCATCACCTTGACGGCAACCAGCAACTGGGCGTTTATCGGGTCCGAGAAGACGACGACCATCTACCTGGGATACATCGACCAGTCCGGCACGTGGCATAACCAAGGTGACGACCGCTTGGCTTTCAACGTGACCGTCAAGAAGCGCACGTTCACCGTCGTGCAGCCTGAGCCGGTCGCGGAAGGCCAAGATCATTTCTGGATCCCGCAGATCAAAGATGACGAGACGGGGAAGGTGTTCAGCCTTGCTGATGCGCCAAGCGGCGCTTTCCTTCCGTTTGAATACTATCGAGATGGCCAGAGGATCGAAAACGCCAGCCAGTATTGGCATGATACGAACGAGTTCTCTAAGCCCGGCACCTATACGGTAGTCGTCAAGCCGAATAACGGATGGATTTACGACTTCGAGAGTGTGGGTCAGATCGAGGTCACCATTCCTACCAAAAAGCCTGACAGTACGGACTTCGAGAAGTGGATCTATGTTGGCGAAAGCGTTGACCTGGAAGGCGACGGAAGCGCGTGGTGGAGTGAGTCGTGGACGGTGTCCAGCGGCTCCGAGAACATCGAGCTGTCCGGGTCCAGCAGCGGGTCGCGAACCGCAAAGGGCCTTAAGGTCGGCGATGCGACGGTGCAGCGCGATTACACTTCCGCTTTGGGCTGGCGGTATACCGAAACCTTCACCATCCATGTGATGAAGAAGCCGGCGGCGACGTCGCTGTCCATTTCCGGGCCTGACACTGTCGAGCAGTTCAAGAACATCACGCTGACTACGGACTCCGATACGGGCGTCACGTGGACGTCGAGCGATCCCTCGGTCGCCACCATCGACGCCTCCGGCAAGGTGGTCGGCGTCAAGGCGGGCAACGTCACCATCACGGCAACCACCATCACGGCTGAGGGCAAGGTTCTCACTGCCACTCACGAGGTGACGGTGACGGAGTCGAAAGCCTCGGCGACGAGTTGCTATCTGTTCTTCCAGAATAGCCCTACCGCCAACCCGGATAGCAACGGCACCGCCTCCTGGTTTCCCTCCAGCGGACGTCACGACCTAGGGGTCAAGGTCAATCTTGACGGATTGAACCTTCCGGGCGGCAAGAACAGCTACGACAATGTAGCGAACCGCGTGACGCAATGGCCTGACGGCAGCACGGGTTCAAGCTGGGTGCTCGATAGGAACGGCGCGTATAGCCAGTACTGGAACGCCGTTTTCCAGGCGTGGAAGGATACACTTTCTAAGGAGCAGGGCACTCAGATCACGGAAGACGACGTGGAGGAGATTGCGCTCTATCCGTACAAGATCTCGAATAATACGAATGTCGGTTGCGGGTACCACCTTGACTGCAAAGTAGTGGTGAAGTGCAGCAAGGCGATCAACGCAGTGTTCTATCTGCAGGATGCCGATGCATCCGGCTTCGCTCAGTACGATGCCGCTACGTACAAGCTGGAAAAGGGCATTGCGCAGGTTGCCGCCCCTTCCGTAACCCCTGCCGCGGAAAAGACCGTCAATGGCGTGAAGTACAAGTTTATGGGTTGGTACTCCGACCAGGCTTGCACGCAGGCGGTGTCGTTCCCCATGCGCGCGAGCGAGAACGTGAACTACTACGGCAAATATGTTGCTTGCGATCAGTCGATCCAGGTGAACTACTATCTTGACGGGACCACAACCCAGGTCGCGCCGTCCCAGACCCTTTCCGGCTACATGAAGGGTCAGACGGTCGTGCAGAGCCCCATTGCCGTTGCGGGCTATACGCCTGTCTCCAGCGAGTCGAAATCCGGCGTGGTGGGCGAAGATTCTTCCATCGACTTCTACTACACCGCAAATCCGGTAGGCTATCGCGTCGAGTACTACTGGACGGGTTCGGACACCCCGCTTTCGACCGAGAGCCATACGGGCCATGTGGGCGACCAGGTCACCGGGCTTGTGCCCAAGGCGATCGCCGGTTACACGCAGGTCAATGATAACGTCAAGGACCTCAAGCTTGGGGCCGACGAGTCCCAGAACGTGGTGAAGTTCTACTACCGCCAGAACGTTTCGCTGACGGCGAATTCCGATACCAAAACCTATAACGGGTCCGAGCAGGGCGTCGATGGCTATACGACGAACCTTCCCGAGGGCGTGAGCACCAACTTCGATGGCGTGACGCTCGGGGGCGGCAAGGGCACGAACGCCGGGGATTACCCGTATACGTTCGCGAATGGCACCATCGGCAAGGTCAGCTCCGACAACAACTACGTCGTGACCCAGACGACGCCCGGCAACCTGCACATCAGCCCCGTCGTCGACGAGGTCGTCGTGAAGATCGCGGGCAAAACGGGTACCGAGAAATACAACGGCAAGCAGCAGGCCGTCTCCGGTTGGGACGTGACCGAGGCGCCCGACGGCTTCGATCGGTCGAAGATCGTCCTTGCGGAGAGCGCTACGGCCGAGGCCAAGGGCAAGGATGTCGGCACCTACGATATGGGGCTTACTGCCGCTAGCTTTGTTTCCGCTGACGGCAACTACGCCAAGGTGAAGTTCGAGGTCGTCGACGGCTCGCTTGAGATCACCAAGCGAAAGGTGACCCTGTGGTCCGAGGACGGCCACAAGAACTACGATGGCAAGACGCTTCAGCGCCAAACCGACATCCGCGTCGATGGGACGAAGGACGTCTACGACAACGATAAGGACACCACCACCCAGAAGACCTTCGAGGGCGATGGCTTCGTCGAAGGCGAGGGCGTGAACAACAAGAGCGTCAAATGGTCCGATGAGAACAACATCGCCCCCGGCTGCTACGACAACAAGTTCGAGTGCGAGCCTCGTTCCGGCACCAATTTCGACAACTACGAAATCACGTACGAGTGCGGAAAGCTGTACGTTAACAAGCGCGCCGACAACAAGAAGTACGAGGTCACCGTCAAGGGCGCAAGGGGCACGTCCGTCTATGATGGGCAGCCTCATAGCGCAACCGGCTTGGAGACGACTACCTATACTAATGAAAAAGGCGTTCAGTTCTCCATCCAGGCCAAGACGTCCGGGGCTGAGAACAAGGTGGACGCCGGTAAATATGAGAACAAGGTTTCCGACGTCGTCGTTACCGACCCCATGGCAACGATGTGACCGACCAGTTCAAGATCACGACTGAGGACGGTAAGCTCACCATCGACAAACGCTCGGTGACGATCACGGCTGGGTCCGCGGAAAAGGAATACGACGGCAGCGCGCTGACCGCTGATCAGGCTGACCCGAAGTTCACCACTGACGGCTTCGTTGGCGACCAGGGCATCTCCGACGTTACCGTAGAGGGTTCGCAGACCCAGTGCGGCACCTCTGCCAGCACCATCAAGGACAAAAGCTGGAAGTTCCAAAACGGGACGAACGGAAACAACTACAGCGTCACCGTAAAGCCGGGAACGCTGACGGTGAAGCATCGTTCGGAGGACAAAAAGTATGCCATCACGCTGACGGGTAAGAGCGATACCACCCCAACCTATGACGGCAAAGAGCACACGGTGTCTGGCGTGGAGCAGGATAAGTGGACCTTCGACGGCGTTGAGTACACCGTTTCCAATTATCATGCGAGCGTTTCGGGCACGGATGCTGGCACCTACAACAATATCGTCACGAGCGGTGACGGCGGCTATAAGGTGACCGACCCGAACGGCAGCGACGTGACGGCGGAGTTCTCCATCGGCGTCGCCCCGGGCGCGCTGACCATCGGTCCTGCCGAGGTAACCGTGACCGCCGGCTCTGCGAGCAGGACTTACAACGGGTCCGCGCTGACCGCTGCTGAGGCGGAGCACGAGTTCACGGCTGAAGGCTTTGTGGGCGAGGACGGCATCGTGTCCGCAAAGGTCGACGGCTCCATCACCGATGTCGGTGAAACCGAAAGCAACGTGGCGCAGGATAGCGTCGTGCTCAAGGGCGGCACCAAGGCCTCCAACTACAACATCATGTACAACCCCGGCAAGCTTAAGGTGACGCCCAACACCGACGAGGTGGTCGTCACCATCGCCGAGAAGTCCGATAAGAAGGAATACGACGGTACCGAGCAGTCCGTCGAGGGCTATTCCTTTATCAAAATCTCGAATGGCAACTATGCCGCCACGGCTGTCAGGTTCGTTGGCTCTCCTGATGATAAGGTTGCCAAAGGTACCGATGCCGGCACGTACGATATGAACCTCACGCCCGAGGATTTCGAGAACACCAGCGCCAACTTCACTAACGTGAAGTTCGAAATCATTGACGGCTCTCTCGTCATCAAAAAGCGTGCCGTGACGCTGACTTCAGCTACGCCGGCAGAGAAAACCTATGACGGCAACCCGCTTGAGGATCGCACCGTCAGCGTCACGAACGGCAGCTTGGCTACCGGGGACAAGTTTGTCGCAGACGTCACGGGTTCTCAGACCAATGCCGGCAGCAGCGCTAACGCGTTCACGTATAAGTTGGTGAACGCCAAGGGCGAGGAGCTGGCGAAAGACGCCGAGGGCGTCTACCGTAACTATAGCGTCACCAAGGCAGAGGGCGTCCTGAAGGTGAACCCGGTGTCCGATGAGGTGGTTGTGACCATCACGGGCAGCCATGCCGAAGGCGCTTACAGCGGGAAGCCTTTGACGGCTACCGGTTATACCTTTGCGTCCTCTAACGCGCTGTACACCAGCGCAAAAGTCGCTTTCTCCGGCGAAAACAGCGTGTCGCGCACCGATGCGGGCACGACCGTCATGGACCTGCAGAGCAAGTTCGCGAATGCCGATGCGGTCAACTTCCCCAACGTGCGCTTCGTGATCACGAACGGTTCCGTTGCCATCTCCAAGGCAAAGGTGACGCTTCAGTCCGCCAACCTTACGAAGGAGTACGACGGCACGGCCCTGACCAACAAAAACGGTGGCGAGGAGCAGACCCCGCTTGCGGTGGAGTCCGGCTGGGCCGAGGGTGAAGGCGCCGCTTACACCTTCACCGGCTCTCAGACGCTGGTGGGCGGTAGCCCCAACGCGTTCAGCTACACGCTGAATGAGAATACCAAGGCGGACAACTACGATATCAGTGTGATTTTCGGTCAGCTGACGGTTGCCAATCGCCAGGCGCAGTACCAGGTCACAGTCGAGGCCAACTCCTCCATCGGCAACACGTACGACGGCGTTGAGCACGCGGCGACGGGCTTGAAGACGTCCGAGTTCACGGTGGACGGCCAGAAGTACACGGTCGAGGGCCTGAGTACCTCCGACCCGAAGGCCGTTAAAGCCGGCGAATATGCGAACATCATCAGCGGCACGCCGGTGGTGAAGGATGCTAACGGCAACGATGTGTCCAGCCAGTTCGCCGTAAAGCTGGTCCCGGGTGAGCTGAAGATTGCGAAGCGCTCCGTCACGCTGACCTCGGCAAGCGAAAGCCGGGTGTACAACGGCGAGGCGCTGGCCAACCATGGCGTCACTGTCGGAGGGGACGGCTTCGTTGCGGGCGAGGGCGCAACCTATAGCGTGACGGGCACCATTACCGATGCTGGCACGGCGACCAACTCGTTCACGTATGCGGCCAATTCGAACACCAACTTCGACAACTACACTATTACTAAGGAAGAAGGCACCCTTGAGGTGACGCCGGTTGCCGACAAGGTCACCGTCATCATCACGGGCAACAGTGACACGTTGCCTTATAACGGCTCCGAGCAGAGTGTGACTGGTTACGACTTCAAGGCATCCAATCCGCTGTACAAGGAAGGCGACTTTGCCTTCAGCGGAAAGGCCGTTGCCAAGGGCACGAATGCCGGCACCTACAACATGAACCTGTCTTCCGGGCAGTTCTCCAACATCAGCGGCAACTTCACCAACGTGGAGTTCGTGGTCGTCGACGGCTCGCTTGAGATTAAGGGCGGCGATCTCGATGCTGGCAAGGTTGTCTGGGACGCGCACGACGTGCAGAAGGTCTACGATGGCACGCCGCTTTCCGCATATGTCGCAAAAGCCACTGACAAGTTCGGCAATACGCTCAAGGTGGAGTACAGCACCGACGGTGAACGGTGGACGGATGACCCGTCCGAGATAACGCTAACCCATTTTGGCGGTCAGGTAGTGATGCTGCGCGCGACGAGCGCAAACTACGCTGATGATCAGTATGCGGTAAACTGGGAGTCGATCGCGATTACCAAGCGCCTGGTCGAGTTGATCTCCGAGGGCGGCAACAAGAAATACGACGGCACTCCGCTTACCAACGATACCGTGACGGTTAAAACGAATGGCGATGGCACTGGCTTCATCGACGGCGAGGGGGTGTCCATCAACGTCACCGGCTCTCAGACCGATGCCGGCGAAAGCGACAACACCTTCGACTACACCTTCAACAAAGGCACGAACGCCGGCGACTACCTGGTGACGACCAAGTTCGGTAAGCTCGTGGTGACCGCGAGCGATTCCGAGGTGGTCGCGACCATCGCCGGCCATAACAAGACTGTCGAATACAACGGCTCCGAGCAGAGCGTCGAGGGCTACGATTTCGCGGCTTCCAACTCGCTGTACACTGAAGGCGACTTCACCTTCAGCGGAAAGGCCGAGGCCGAGGGCGCGGATGTCGGCACCTACAACATGAACCTTGCTTCCGAGCAGTTCGCCAACAAGAGCGGCAACTTCTCGAAGGTCACGTTCGTCGTAACGAACGGCGCGCTGACTATTACGCCGAAGTCCATCGTTCCCGATCCTGAGAATCCGAAGAACACGATGTCCGTCGATTCGCCTGCGGACGTCGTTTACAACGGCCAGGATCAGACGTGGAAGCCCATCGTGAAGGATGGGGAGCGCACGCTTGAGGCGGGCAAGGACTACACCGCCGAATACAGCACCGCTGATCACACCAACGTTACCGGCATAATCACGGTGACCATCAAGGGCATCAACAACTATTCCGGCGAGGTCAAGCGCACGTACCAGATCACCAAGCGTCCCGTTGGGCTGAAATCCGAGGGCGGATCTAAGCCCTACCACGGCACTCCGCTTGTCAAGCCCGAGGTTTCCGGCTGGCAGCAGCAGGGAGACACCGGGTTCGTGGAGGGCGAGGTTTCCAACGTTCGCGCTACGGGTTCCGTGACCACCGTTGCCCAGGGCGAGGTTACCAACTCGATCGCATACGACGCGAACGCTGGCTTCAACGCGAACAACTACGACATTTCCAAGGACGAGGGCAAACTGAGCATCACGGCGCTTGCGGCCGAAAACGGCATCACCATCGCGCCGAACAACGCTACCTATATATATGATGCGTCCTCGCATGAGGCGGGCGCCGCAATGGCTTCGGCTTCCATCGAGGGAACCGACGTGCACCTTGAGTATCGCGTCAAGGGCAGCGCCGATACCGAGTGGCGCAGCAACCCTTCCGCGATCACAGCGATCAACGCCGGTACCCTGGCCGTCGAGGTTCGCGCTTCCGCCGCGAACTACAGCGGCTATCAGTATGCAGAGCAGACGCTTACCATTGAGAAGCGCGACGTCGAGCTGACGTCCGCCAGCGCTTCCAAGGTCTACGATGGCGCGCCTCTTACGAAGGACTGGGTTGACATGGGCCCGAATCGTCCTGACACGGGCTTCATCTGGACCGACCTTGCCGGCGATGGCCAGGTGCACGCGACGGGCTCGCAGACCGAGGTCGGCTCCTCCGATAACGCGATCTCCTATCAGCTCAAGCCCGGTGCGGAGAACAACTACAACATCATCGGCGAGCACGTCGGCACCCTTACGGTGACGGCTCAGTTCATCGCACCCGATCCGCAGAACCCGGATTCCTATAAGGGCGTCGCGATCAGTGAGCCGAACGACCATGTCTACGACGGCGAGGAGCACAAGTGGGCTCCCGAGGTCGCCGACAAGGGCGGCAACAAGCTCGTCGAGGGCGCCGACTACACGGTGTCCTACGACACCGACGACTTCGTGAACGTGAAGGTCGTCAACGTGACGATCACCGGCAAGGACAACTATATGGGCACGTGCGTGAAGACGTACGAGATTACGAAGGCCCCGCTGACCGTGAATGCAGGCAGCGCTTCTAAGGTTTATGACGGCGAAGCCCTGACCGTGGGCGCGACGATCGAGGGCCTTGTCGGTGACGAAACCGCGACTGCGCAAACTGATGGTTCCCAGACCGAGGTCGGGACTTCCGCCAACACGGTGTCGGGCATCACGTGGGATACCGCCAAGGAAGACAATTACTATATCGCCGCGCAGAACGACGGCACGCTAACCGTCACGCCCAAGGGCATCGCCCAGATGACCGTCGGCAGCCTGCCCGACGTTACCTACAACGGTGAAAGCCAGCAGCAGAAGCCGGTCGTGAAGGACGGCGAAAAGGTGCTGGTCGAAGGCGTCGACTATGAGCTGACGTACTCCGAGAACACGACCGACGCGGGCGCCGTCACGGCGACCGTGGCCGGCAAGGGCAACTACGCCGGCAGCGTCGACGTGGCGTACCAGATCACACCCGCGCCGCTGACGGTGTCCACCCCGAGCGCCTCCGGGACCTACAACGGCAACGCCCTGACCGCCGCCGGCTCCATCTCCGGCTTCGTCAGCGGCGAGTCCGCGCCCTTCGAGACCACCGGCTCCCAGACCGAGGTCGGCACGAGCGACAACACCTACGCCATCGACTGGGCGGCGGCCGGCGCCACCGCCAAGCAGGCGAACTACGCGGTCTCCGAGACCGTCGGCAAGCTGACCGTCACCGAGTCTGCCGACCAGGTGGTCGTGACCACCACGGGCGGTACCTTCACCTATGACGGTGCAGTTCATGGCGCGACCGTGACGGTCGGCGCCCTGCCCGAGGGCTACACGCTCGAGGCCGCCGCGTCCAGCGCGACGGCGACGAACGTCTCCGACGGCGAGGTGACGGCCACGGCCGACGTGCTCGTCATCAAGAACGCCCAGGGAGAGGACGTCACCTCCAAGCTGAACGTCAAGTTCGTCGACGGCACCATCAAGGTCGAGCCGGCGAAGCTGACGGTGACCACTCCGAGTGCCTCCAAGCCCTACGATGGCCAGGCGCTGACGGCCGAGGGTAAGGCGTCCGGCTTCGTCAACGGCGAGGCGGCCACCCTCAAGACCACCGGCAGCCAGACCACCGTCGGCAAGAGCGAAAACGGCTACGAGCTGGTGTGGGACGACAGCGCGAAGGCTGAGAACTACACGGTTGAGGAGAACCTCGGTACGCTCGAGGTCACTAAGAGCATGGCCGGCATCGTGGTGATTCCGCAGGGCGGCACCAAGGTCTACGACGGTATGGCGCTCGAAAGCGCCGGGGCCAACGCGATCGGCGTGCCCGCGGGCTTCACCCTTTCGGCCAAGACCAAGGGCTCCATCACCGACGCCGGATACGTTACGGCCGAGGTCGATTCCTATATCATCACGAACGCCGCCGGCCAGGACGTCACCGACCAGTTCGGCAATGTGGCAACCGGCAAGGCCTCGCTCGTCGTGACCAAGCGTCCGGTGACGCTTGTCTCCGGCGACGCCTCCAAGGTCTACGACGGCACCGCGCTCACCGAGCACGAGGTCAGCGTTGCGGATGGCTCGCTTGTCTCCGGCGAGGAGTTCGGCTACGACTTCTTCGGCTTCCAGACCTCCGTGGGTTCCAGCAAGAACACCTTCGCTGCAAAACCCGGCAACGGCGCTACGAAGGTGGAGAACTACGACATCACTTATAGGTACGGCACGCTGACGGTGAGCGCGCAGTCCATCAACCCGGACGACCCGATCCCGGGCGCGTATGCTGGGGTGAAGATCAGCGCTCCGAGCGACGCCGTCTACGACGCGCGCGAGCATAAGTGGATTCCCGTGGTCACCGGCAAGGATGGCAACGCGCTCGTCGAGGGCCGCGATTACACGGTGACCTACAGCACCGACGACTTCACCAACGTGACGGGCACCATCAAGGTGGCCATTACGGGCATCGGCGACTACACCGGCTCCGTTACCAGGGAGTACCAGATCACGCCCGCTTCCGTGAAGCTTGTGTCCAACACGCGCGAGTTCGTGTACAACGGCGCGTACCAGTCCGATGACGCGGTGGCGGTCCAGGGCGCCGAGGCCCTGTTCCGCAGCCAGGTCGATGACCTGAAGGCGGTCGGCAAGGTCATGACGGTGGCCGAGGGCAAGGTTACCAACACCATCGCCTTCACCTGGAAGGACGGCTTCAAGGCAAGCAACTTCGCCATCGAGAAGACTGAGGGCGAGCTGTCCGTCGTCGCGAAGGATATCGTCTCCTCCGCCGACATGACGGTGTCCAGCCCGAGCGACCTTGTCTACGACGGCCGTGAGCACAAGTGGGTTCCCGAGGTGAAGGACGGGGAGAAGGCCCTGACGGAGGGCGTCGACTATACGGTGTCCTATAGCACCGATGACTTCACCAACGTGGCGGGCGCCATCACGGCGACCGTTACCGGCCAGGGCAACTACGTCGGCAGCGTCGAGCGCGCGTACCAGATCACGCCCGCGCCGCTGGCGGTGAGCACGCCGAGCGCCTCCAGGGTCTACAACGGCGAGCCCCTGACCGCCGCCGGCACCATCTCCGGCTTCGTCAGCGGCGAGTCCGCGCCCTTCGAGACCACCGGCTCCCAGACCGAGGTCGGCACGAGCGACAACACCTACGCCATCGACTGGGCGGCGGCCGGCGCCACCGCCAAGCAGGCGAACTACGCGGTCTCCGAGACCGTCGGCAAGCTGACCGTCACCGAGTTCGCCGGCCGCGTGGTCGCGACGCCCGGCAGCTATTCCGGCACCTACGATGGCCAGGCCCACGGTGTCGACGTGACCGTGTCCGGCCTACCCGAGGGCTATTCGGTGAAGGCCGCGCGCTCCAACGCCACGGCAACCGACGCGACCGACGAGGCGGGCGTGACCGCCTCGGTCGATGAGCTGGCCATCGTCAACGCCCAGGGCGAGGACGTCACCGGCAAGCTGGATATCGAGAAGCAGACCGGCGCCATCAAGATCGCGCCCGCCGAGTACTATGTCGTGACCGAAGGGGCCTTCAAGGTCTACGACGGCATCGCGCTGACGGCGCCCGGCAAGATCGTCGGCCTGGTCAACGGCGAGGAGGCATCGCTTTCCGTGACCGGCAGCCAGACCAACGCGGGCTCCAGCGCGAACGCATATGCCATCACGTTCGACAAGTCTGCGAAGGAAGGCAACTACGTCCACGGCGCCGATACCATCGGGTCGCTGGAGGTGGCCGCCGCCAAGGCGGAGGGGAAGATCTCGCTGAGCGGCAGCTCCGCCTCCAAGGTCTACGACGGCAAGCCGCTTGCAGCGAAGGCCGCCTCCGCAGCGGTCCCGACGCAGGATGCGGTGACCATCGAGTACAGCCTTGATGGCGAGAACTGGACGACCGACCCCGGCTCGCTCACGGCGACCGACGTGGCCGATTCCGCAACGGTCCAGCTCCGTGCGTCCAGCCTGGGCAACTACGAGGGCTATGTGTACGGTTCGCAGCAGCTGTCCGTCACCAAGCGCGCGGTCGATCTGAAGAGCGACAGCGCCTCGAAGGTCTACGACGGCACCGCGCTCACCAGGCCCGAGGTGGCCGGCTGGAAGCAGCTCGGCAACGAGGGCTTCGTCGACGGCCAGGTCTCCGACGTCCGCGCCACGGGCAGCGCCACCCACGTTTCCGACGGCAAGGTGGCGAACACGATCGCCTATACCGAGGGCGAGGGCTTCAATGCTGACAACTACGCCATCTCCAAGGACGAGGGCGTGCTGAGCGTCACGGCGAAGCAAATTGCCGCGGCCGATATGACCGTCCAAGCCCCGGCTGACGTCGTGTACAGCGGCAAGGCCCAGCAGCAGAAACCGGTCGTGAAGGACGGCGATAAGGTGCTGGTCGAGGGCGTCGACTACGAGCTGACGTACTCCGGAAACACGACTGACGCGGGCACCGTCACGGTGACCGTGACCGGCAAGGGCGACTACGCCGGCGGCGCCGACGTGGCGTACCAGATCGCGCCCGCGCCGCTGACGGTGGCCACCGAAAGCGCCAACAAGGTTTACGACGGCAAGCCCCTGACCGCCGGCGGCAAGGTCGACGGCCTGGTGAACGGCGAGACCGTCGAGTTCAAGCTGGTCGGCAGCCAGACCAAGGTCGGCTCGAGCGACAACGCCTACAGGATCGAGTGGAGCGGCACAGCGAAGCGGGCGAACTACAGGCTTGAGGCCGAGGCCATCGGCAAGCTGACCGTCACCGAGTCCGCCGACGAGGTAGTCGCGACCACCACGGGCGGCACGTTCACCTATGATGGTTCGTCTCATGGCGCTACCGTCAAGGTGGCCAATCTGCCCGAGGGCTACTCGCTTGAGACCGCCGAGTCCGCGGCAAGCGCGAAGGACGTCTCCGACGGCGAGGTGGCGGCTACGGCCGACGTGCTCGTCATCAAGAACGCCGAGGGCGAGGACGTCACCTCGAAGCTGAACGTCAAGTTCGTCGACGGCACTATCAAGGTCGAGCCGGCGAAGCTGACGGTGACCACCCCGAGCGTTACGAAGGTCTTCGATGGCGACGCGCTGACGGCCGCGGGCAAGGTCTCGGGCTTCGTGAACGGCGAGACCGCAACCTTCAAGACCACCGGCAGCCAGACCGAGGTCGGCTCGAGCGTGAACGGCTACGAGCTGGTTTGGGACGGTAGCGCGAAGGCGGCGAACTACAGGGTCGAGGAGAACCTCGGCACGCTGACGGTATCGGCGCAGTCCCTCAATCCCGACGACGCCGGCGCATTCGGCGGCGTGACGGTCGGCTATCTGGCCGACACGGTGTACAACGGCGCCGATCAGCGCTTCGAGCCCGAAGTGGTCGATAAGGACGGCAAGGCGCTGGTGAAGGGCCTCGATTACGAGCTTTCCTTCTCCGGCGATGTGAAGAACGTCGGCGAGGTGACCGTGATCGTTGTCGGCAAGGGCAACTACGCCGGCAGCGTCGAGCGCACGTACCGCATCACGCCCGCGCCGCTGACGGTGGCCACGGGCAGCGACTCGAAGATCTACGACGGCAGCGAGCTCACGAATAGCGAGCTGTCGATCGAAGGCCTGCAGGGCGAGGATCGCGTCACGGCGGCCACCACCGGCAGCCAGACCGAGGTGGGCAGCTCGGAGAACACCTATCGCATCACGTGGGGCGATGTCGATGCCGCTAACTATGTCATCGACGAGCACCTGGGAACGTTGACGGTCACGCCGGCCCCGGTGCCCCCGACCCCGGAGCCTACCCCGACGCCGACGCCGGGCGATGACGTGACGCCGACGCCGAGCCCGACTCCGGATGGCACGACCCCGGGCGATGGCTCGACGCCTGGTACGACTCCGGACGGCACGACGCCAGGTTCGACCCCGAACCCGGGCAACGGCACGACGCCGGGCAACGGCTCGACGTCCGCACCCGCGCCTGCACCTAGCTCGTCGGCTTCGACTCCGGCGCCTGCGGCTGCCGGCCCGCTCGATGCGCTGGCCGACGTGCTCGAGGGCGCGTACGAGTCGGTGACGGGCAGCCCCGAGGCCGATAGCCCGGTCGAGGAGGAGCGGATCTACGACGCCGAGAACCCGTTGGGCAGGGAGTCGGTCGAGGATCATTGCTGGGTGCACTGGTGCATGATCGTCGGTATGGTTCTGACGGCTGCCTACGGTCTCGCGGCGGCGCTTCGCCGTAAGAACCACGAGCGCAAGCTGCGCAACGACATGAACGACGTCTTGGGCGATGACGATGGCAAGGACCCCTCGGGGTCTCCCGCCGCCAAGCCCGCCGGAATGGAGGCTTAGGGCCATGAGGAAAAGCAACTATCTGGTGCTGGGCGCGGCGGCCGTCGTCGCGGCGCTGCTGCTGGTGCTGTGGTACCACCTGGGCTTCAACCGCATCGATAGCCCGCTCGACCTGACGCTGGCCATCGTATGGTGGGCCGGTATCGTGGCCATCGCCACGATCCTCGTCCGCCTCGAGGAGCGTCGCCGCCGCCAGATCCGCACGCTGTACGTGTCCCCAAAGTCGCTCTACAGCAGCGAGCTCGGTATGGTGGGCATCGGGGAAGCCGGCGCGGTCGAGGCCATGCGCGGCATGCTCGGCCAGCTGAAGTACGGCTTCGATTCGAAGGACCTGCCGGACCGCAAGAAGTTCGACTACCGCTTCGTCGTGCGAACCGACGAGTTCAAGGAGCACGATGGGGAAGGCGGCAAGCCCGCCGATGATGTGACGGCAGCCTCGGCGGCCCAGCGCAAGGACCCCACGTGGAAGGGTACGGTCATCAAGATCGACCGCCAAAACGGGAACACCGAAACCCCGTTCGACGGCATCGAGCAGCTGAAGGCGGCGCTGGCCTAGACGACCGGCCGCGCAATTTCGCCGGCCGCCCCCGGCATCAAGCGAGGGGCCAGCATGCAAAACCCAAACGGGCCCGGGAGAAATCCCGGGCCCGTCGTGTATCGCAAAAGTCGGGAAAGTTAACCATTGTTCACGTTTTCTTCATGTTCGCTTGACGCGTTCTGTAAACTGGGAACCTGACACACGGAGCGCATGTGATGCATGCGCAGGCAAGGGCATCTTTCGATCGCAAGGCAAGGTTCATGGAAGACATCACGCATCTCATCGGGCACGTCCTCGAGCACTCCATCGAGGACACGCTGTACCTTATCCCGTTTCTGCTCGTCACCTATCTGGCAATGGAGTGGCTTGAGCACAAGGCGGGCGACAAGGCCGAGGAGGCCGTGCGGCGTGCGGGCGCTGCGGGGCCGGTGGTCGGCGCGCTTGTGGGCATCGTCCCGCAATGCGGCTTCTCGGCCGCGGCGGCAACGCTGTGGGCGGGCCGCGTCATCACGCTGGGCACGCTGTTCGCCGTGTTCCTGTCCACCTCCGACGAGATGCTGCCCATCTTCCTGGCCGAGCAGGTGGCGCCGATGACCATCCTGAAGATCATGGGCGTGAAGCTGATGATCGGCATGGTCATGGGCTTCGTGGTGGACGCGGCCATCCGCCTGGCGCGTCGCGACCGCGAGAAGCTGCGCATCCACGAGCTGTGCGAACGCGACCGCTGCCATTGCAACGGCGATTGCGAAACTTGCGAGCAGCAGCCGGAGCTGGCGTACGATTTCGAGCACGATGAGGAACACGAGCATCACCACGAGGGCGGCTCCATCCTGCGCAGCGCCCTCAAGCACACGGTGCAGGTCACGGTGTTCATCTTCGTCATCACCCTTGTGCTCGACGGCGCGTTGGAGCTGGTCGGCGAAGACGCGCTGGCCGCGTTCCTGGGCAGCAACCCGGTGCTGTCGGTGCTGGGCAGCGCGCTGGTGGGCCTTATCCCGAACTGCGCGGCAAGTGTGGTGATCGCGCAGCTCTACGTGGAGGGTGCGCTCGGCGCGGGCGCCATGATGGCGGGCCTGCTGGTGTCGGCCGGCGTGGGCTTGCTGGTGCTGTTCCGCACCAATCGCCGCCTTCGCCAGAACCTCATCGTGCTGGCAGGCTTGTGGGCCACGGGCGTGTTCTGGGGCCTCATCATCTCCGCATTCGGCATCGTGTTCTAGGGCGCCGAAGCCGCGGCGCGTCGCTGCCGCCATGCGGTTGTTTGCGTCCGAACGCGACACGTTTGCGATGGCCGAGGAAATCCGAAGCCGCGCGTGGAATCGAAATCGCGGGCGCGACGCTGAAGCAACGACCCGTTGAAGGGCCGCATCCTACTCCCGTAAGACGGGGGGACGGGTGCGGCCCTTCCGTCGTTTCGGGCGCATGGCCGAGCGCCGCGGTGCTGTGATAGCATGGGCGTCAACGATGAAAGGAGCATGCAATGGCAACCCTTGATGCCGGGATCACCCGTGAGGCGGCTTTCGACCTGTTGAAGGCCCACAACCAGGACGCGTTCCATATCGAGCACGGCGAGACGGTCGAGCAGACCATGCGCTATTTCGCCCGCGAGTTCGATGCGGAAAACGAGGGCTTTTGGGGTATCGTCGGCCTACTGCACGACCTTGATTGGGAAGAGCACGACGACGATCCCGAGAACCACACGGTATATGCGGCGGATTTGATCGCGGCCGCCGGCGGGTCGCCCGAGCTCATTCGCGCCATCCAAACGCACAACAGCGATTTCAATCCCAGCCTGCCCGAGCCCGAGCTGCAGATGGAGAAGGTTCTCTTCGCTACCGAGGAGCTGACGGGGCTTATCGGCGCGGCGGTCATCATGCGCCCGAGCAAATCCGTCATGGACTTCAACGTGAAGTCGCTCAAGAAGAAGTTCAAGGACAAGCGCTTCGCGGCCGGCGTGAACCGCGACGTCATCCGTCGCGGCGCCGACATGCTGGGGTGGGAGCTCGACGAGCTGTTCGAGCGCACCATCGCCGCCATGCAGTCGTTCGCGCCCGATCGCGACACGTTCGTGGCGGCTGAGTAGCGCTTCGGCACCTTATCCGCGCAAAACCACGAAACGCCCGGCGTCCCGTTGTGGGGGATGCCGGGCGTTTTAGCGTTTAGCTCCTGGCGCCTGCGAGCTCGTCGTCTTCGCGTTCGCAACCGCTTCGCCTTATGACCTGCGGGCTTTACCTGCTAGCGCCTGTTGAAGGGGCGCATGGTCACGGGGATGCCGTTCTCGCAGATGAGCTTCGGTTCGCCTTGGATGAGCGGGCGGAAGTAATCCAGCGCCTCGTCGGAGACGCCCTGGTAGTTCGGCAGGATCCACTCGCTGGGGAAGGGGCGCACGAAGTTGGCCAGATCGGAGGCGGGGCAGGCGAAGAACTCGGTGTTGTAGCCACCGTCGACGCCCTGGCCGCGGCGGATGCCCACCACCTGTCCGGTGAACTCGGGCTTCGCGCTACGCATGTGCGCGGAAACGCCCAGGTCGTAGGACTCCTCAAGGTCAACCAAGCTCATGGCGAAGTTGCTCGAGCGCGCCACGCGCGACAGGTCCTGCACCACGCAGCGGGGCACGATGCCGGCTTCCACGATCATGGACTTCAACCGCCCGGCGGCCCCGCCCAGCATGGCGTGGCCCAGCCCGTCGGCGGCCTTGCCGTTGGCCGACAGGTACGTGCCGTCGTACCAGCGCGCGCCTTCCGACACCACCACGTAGCAGCTGCCCTGCTGCTCCATCTTCGCGCGCACCTGCTCCAAGAAGATGCTGCGGCGGAAATCAACCTCGGGCAGCACGAGCAGGTCGACGTCGCCGGTCAGGCACGTGCTTGCCGCAAGCCAACCCGCGTCGCGGCCCATGGTCTCCAGCACGAACACCTCGGGGCGCGTGTAGGCGTCGTAATCCATGCGCGTGGCGTGCGTTATCTCGCACGCCACCTTCGCGGCGCTGGCGAAGCCGGGGCAGTGGTCCATAAGCCCCAGGTCGTTGTCGACGGTCTTCGGGATGCCGATGAAGCGCTTGTCCAGGTTGCGCTCGGCGGCCCAGGCGGTCATGGCGGCGACCGTGGACATGGAGCCGTTGCCGCCGATGTAGAACATGGTGGAGATGTCGTTCTCATCCATGACGTCGATGAGGCGTTGGAAATCGGCTTCTTCGGAGAACTTGTAGCGGCATGTGCCCAGCGCGCACGAGGGCGTTTGCTTGAGCACCTCGATCTCGTGGCCGCTCAGGTCGGTCAGGTCGAACAGGTTGCCCGCCAGCGTGCCCTCGATGCCGTGGAGGCCGCCGAGGACGCGGTCGTAGAGCGGGTTGAGCTGGTTTGCGCGGATGACGCCGGCAAGGCTGGCGTTGATGACGGCGGTGGGGCCGCCCGATTGGGCGACAAGGCAGTTGGCCATGCGATGCTCCTGCACGTTGTTCAGGGTAGGAAGGCCCCATTATCGCATGCCTGCGTCAGACTGCGGGGTAAGGGCGAAAGGCTGCAAAAAAGCTGCGAACGGGGCGGTTGCGGGCGCGGCGGCCGAGGTGGCGGGGTGTGGCGAGCGAGAAGGAAGGGGTGCGGCGGCGGAGGCGGCATCGCGCGGCAGCAGGTGCGGCAGCCGGGCGGCAGCGCGTGGCTGCGCCCCCCCGTCGCGCGCCTCCGCAGCACATCAGGGTGCCTCTCCCGAACCGCTTGCGACGTTGCCCGCCGACCGCGGCACTTCCCGGCGGTGCCGCCACGCACTTGTGCGACAATAGAGGCGAACTATAGGAAAGCACTGCAATAAGTAGGTACCCACCATGTCTGCCAGATTCAACATCAAGGCGGCAGAGCCCGAGGCGGTTGCATGCCTGCAGCGCGAGCTGCACATGCCGCACTTCATCGCGGCCACGCTCGTCTCGCGCGGCATCGACACCCCGGAAGCCGCGAACCGTTTCCTCACGCCGTCGCTGGACCGCGACTGGCGCGACCCTTACATCATCCCCGGGCTGTCCGAGGCCGCCGATGCGCTTGAGGCCGCCATCCGCCGCGGCGACCACATCCTCGTGTTCGGCGATTTCGACCTGGACGGCATCTCCGCCACCACCGTCATGACGCGCGGCCTGCGCGAGTTCGGCGCGCATGTCACGCCCTTCATCCCGCGCCGCTTTGAGGAGGGCTACGCCATCACCCCGGCGGCCATCGAGCGTCTGTCGCGGGTCAAACCCGATTTCCTGGTCACCGTCGACTGCGGCATCGCCTGCAAGGCTGAGGTGCGCCTGCTCCAGGAGCGCGGCATCGAAGTGGCCGTCACCGATCATCACGAGCCTTCCGACCTGGTGCCCGAGGGCGTGCCCGTGGCCGACCCGAAGCGCGACCCCGCCTGCCCCAGCGCCATCCTGGCCGGCGTCGGCGTGGCGCTCAAGATGGTGCAGGCGCTGGGCGGGCGCTTCGGCAAGCCGCACCTGTGGCGCCAGTACACCGACTTCGCCACGCTCGGCACCATCGCCGACCTCATGCCTATGCGCGACGAGAACCGCGCCCTGGTGGCCGACGGCCTGCGCCGCATCAACCAGGCCCCGCGCCCGTGCATCGCCGCGCTGCTCGACACCTCCGGCGCCTCCGGCAAGCAGGTCACCGCCACCAACCTCAGCTTCTCCATCATCCCGCGCTTGAACGCCGCCGGCCGCATGGGCGACGCGCAGCTGGCGCTCGACCTTCTGCTCACCGACGACTTCGAGCAGGCCAACCAGCAGGCGCAGCGCCTTGAGGGCGTCAACGACCAGCGCCGCGCCATCGAGGCGGAGCTCTCCGAGATCGCCAAGGCCCAGGCCGCCGAAACCTACAAAGGCCAGCGTGCCCTGGTGGTGGCCGGCGAAGGGTGGCATGAGGGCGTGAAGGGCATCGTGGCCAGCCGCCTGGTGAACACCTACGGCGTGCCCTGCCTGCTGTTCACCATCGACGGCGACGAGGCGCGCGGCAGCGGCCGCAGCGTGGGCCAGGTCAATCTGTTCAAGGCCGTGGAAAGCTGCTCCGACCTGCTGCTGCGCTTCGGCGGGCACGAGGCGGCCGTGGGCGTGACGCTTCCCACTGAAAAGCTCCCCGAGTTCGAGCGCCGCCTATGCGAGTACATGGATGCGCTGCCCGAGGGCGCGTTCCATCCGCTCATCACCATCGACGCCTGCGTGAACCTCGACGAGCTCACGCTGCGCAACGTGGCGCAGCTCGACGCGCTGGCGCCGTTCGGCCAGGAGCATCCCGTGCCCGTGTATCTGGCGCGCGATGTCACGCTGCTGCACAGCCGCGCGGTGGGTGCCGAGCGCAACCACTTCTCGTGCTCGCTTTCCAACGGGCGCACCACGGTGGCCGGCATCATGTTCCACTGCAACGACATCGAGGCGCTCATGAAGACCGACAGCGTGGTCAACGCCGCGTTCGAGGTGCAGATAGACGAATGGAAGAACCGCCGCAGCGTGAAGGCCATGCTCAAGTCGCTGTCGCCGGCGCGCACGTGCGCCGCGCTGGAGGCGTGCCTGAACCCGGAGAACCTCAGCTTCGTGAGCGACCTGTACGCCACGCGCGACGAGGAGCTGTGCGCCGACGCGCCGCACGACCCCGAGGCCATCGAGGAATACGAGAACGAGCTGGAGGTCAACCGCGCCCATTGGGAGGCCATGGCACGCCAGGACCCGCAGCGCCTGCGCGAGCACATCGTGCATGCAATCATCGGCGACGGCCAACTCCATCAGGCCCAACGCGACATTTTGGATAACCTCGCCGAAGGCAAGTCGGTGCTCGGCGTCATGGTCACGGGCCGAGGCAAGTCGCTGACCTTCCAGGTGCACGCCACGCTGCGCGCGCTGGCCGCCCGCGAGGCCAGCCTGTTCGTGTACCCGCTGCGCGCCCTCATCGCCGACCAGGCGTTCCATCTGCGCGAGGCGCTGGCGCCCTTCGGCATCACCGTGGTCACGCTCACCGGCGAGTCCACGGTCGATGAGCGCCGCCAGGCGTTCGCGGGCCTGGCCGACGGCAGCGTGGACATCGCGCTGACCACGCCCGAGTTCTTGGCCTGGCACGCCGATTCGTTCGCCTACACCGGGCGCGTGAAGTTCGTGGTGGTCGACGAGGCGCACCATGTGGGCCTGGCGCGCGCCGGCCAACGCGAGGCGTACGCCACCATCGGCTCCGCGGTGCGCAGGCTAGGTAACCCCACGGTGCTCGCGCTCACCGCCACGGCCGACGACGAGTGCGCCCGGGCCGTGCGCCGCGAGCTGCCCATCGATGCGTGCGTGTTCGACGCCTCCGATCGCCCGAACCTGCGCTTGGACGACCGCCGCAACGTGCCCAGCCGCGACAACTACCTGGCCAACCTGGTGGCAACCGGCGAAAAGACGGTGGTGTTCGTGAACTCCCGCGAGCAGTCCGTGGCCGTCGCCCGCGCGCTGCGCAAGCATGCGCCGCAGGTGGCGCCGCTCATCGGTTTCTACAACGCGGGCCTGTCGCGCAGCGAGCGCAAGCGCATCGAGCAGCTGTTCCGTACCGACGCGCTTCTGGTGCTCATCGCCACCAGCGCGTTCGGCGAGGGCGTGGATATCCCGAACATCCGCCACGTGGTGCTGTACCACATGCCCTTCAACGAGATAGAATTCAACCAGATGTCGGGCCGCGCCGGACGTGACGGCAAGCCGGCCTGCGTGCACCTGCTGTTCAGCCGCAACGACTGCGCCCTCAACGAGCGCATCCTGGCGGACATGACGCCGTGCCACGATAGCTTGGCGCAGGTGTACCGCAAGCTGCGCGCCATGCAGCGCGCCTCCGACACGCTGTTCTTCACCACCAGCGACGCCGAGCTGGCCAAGAACGTGTCCACCGATATCTTCCCGGTGAACACGGCGTCGGTCACGTGCGCCGTGGCGGTGTTCCGCGAGCTGGGGCTTATCGAGGCGCACGCCATGTTCGGCCCCGACGGGCTGGTGCGCTCCATCCACGTGAAGGACACGCAGGACAAGGTGCAGCTCACCGACAGCGTGCGCTATCGCGAGGGGATGGACGAGCGTGAGATCTTCCACGCGTTCCGCGATTGGGTCATGCGCAGCAACGCCGCCGACCTGCAGAAGCGCGTATCGCATCCCATCCTGCCCACCACCGCCGTTGCAAAGGAGGCTGGAAATGACCAAGTCGAATAGCCGATCGGACCAGAACCTGCTGGGGGCGCAGCCCGACGTGGTCCGGCAAACCGTCGACGATAGCCTGCTGGGCCGCCCGCACGTGGCGGAGAAGGCGTTTTCCACCGAGGCCACGAAGGTGATGCCCAAGGGCGAGAAAACCCCCGATGAGCGCTTCGCCGACCTGCAGGACATGACGCGCGGCTACCTGACCGACGAGGAGGAGGCCAAGCTCGAGAAGGCCTTCCGCTTCGCCGCCGCGGCCCACGAGGGCGCGTGCCGCAAGTCGGGCGAGCCGTTCATTGCGCATCCGGTGGAGGTGGCCATCATCCTGGCCGACCTGCGCATGGACGTGGAGACGCTGTGCGCGGCGCTTCTGCACGACACCGTGGAGGACACCGACGTGACTAGCCAGCTGGTCGATCAGGAGTTCGGCCCGCATGTGGCGCAGCTGGTCGACGGCGTCACCAAGATCACGCGCATCGAGGTGGAAACCCTCACCGACGAGCAGGCGGCCACCATCCGCAAGATGTTCGTCGCCATGAGCAAGGACATCCGCGTCATCGTCATCAAGCTGGCCGACCGCCTGCACAACATGCGCACCCTGGCGGCGCTCAAGGAGGACCGCCGCATCTTCAAGTCGCGCGAGACGCTTGAGATCTACGCGCCCATCGCGCACCGCCTGGGCATCAACTCCATCAAGTGGGAGCTGGAGGACCTGAGCTTCTACTACCTCGAGCCCAACAAGTTCAAGCAGGTCTCGCGCATGGTCACCGAAAGCCGCTCCGAGCGCGAGGAGTACCTTGACCAGGTCATCTCCGTGCTGCGCGGCGAGATGGACAAGGTGAGCATCCAGGCGCAGATCATGGGCCGCCCCAAGCATCTGTACAGCATCTATCAGAAGATGGCGAAGAAGGGCAAGGGCTTCTCCGAGATCTACGACCTGATCGCCGTGCGCATCATCGTCAAGTCGGTGAAGGACTGCTATTCGGCGCTGGGCGCGGTGCACACGCTGTGGCACCCCATGCCCGGGCGGTTCAAAGATTACATCGCCATGCCGAAGTTCAACATGTACCAAAGCCTGCACACCACGGTCATCGGCCCCGCCGGCAGGCCGCTGGAGGTGCAGATCCGCACCGAGGAGATGCACCGCCAAAGCGAGTACGGCGTGGCGGCGCACTGGCGCTATAAGGAGAAGGGCGGCCGTGGTAGCAACGACTCCATGGACAAGCAGCTGGCCTGGTTGCGCGAGATGGTGGACTGGCAGGACGAGACGCACGATTCGCGCGAGTTCTTGAAGGATCTGAAGGTGGACCTGGCGCCCACCGAGGTGTTCGTGTTCACGCCGAAGGGCGAGGCCATGAGCCTGCGCGCCGGATCCACGCCCGTCGACTTCGCCTATGCCATCCATACCGAGGTGGGCAACCACTGCGTGGGCGCGAAGGTCAACGGCGCCATCGTGCCGCTGGCATACGAGCTGCAGCTGGGCGACCGCGTGGAGATCCTCACGCAGAAGTCGGCAAGCCCCAGCCGCGACTGGCTCAACATCGTGAAAACCCCCAGCGCGCGCAACAAGATCCGCGCGTACTTCAGCAAGGTCACCCGCGCAGACGACCTGCTCAGCGGCCGCGACAAGCTGGCACGCGAGATGCGCAAGCACGGCCTGGGCATCTCCAACACCCGCTCCGAGCGCGCACTGCGCACCGTCGCCGAGCACCTGGGCTACAAGGATGCCGACGACATGCTGGTCAATATCGGCACCAGCAAGGAGAGCGTGCAAAGCGTGGCGAACCGCCTGCTCGCCGAACTGGGCCGCAAGGGCGATCAGCAGCCCGACCCGCTGAACCTGGGCACGGCGGCCATGACCACCGGCAAGCTGCCGCCCATGCTCACGCTGGTGAACAAGCCGAAGAAGCACGAGACGAAAAGCTCCAACGGCGTGGTGGTGGAAGGCGTGGAAGGCGCGCTCGTGCGCCTGTCGCGCTGCTGCAACCCCGTTCCGGGCGACGACATCATCGGCTTCGTCACGCGCGGCCGCGGCGTGTCGGTACATCGCCGCGACTGCCCGAACGCCAAGGAGCTCATGGCCCAGCCCGAGCGCATCATGAAGGTGCGATGGGAAAGCGACCTGCCGAAGAACACGTCGTTCAAGGTGGAGGTCTACATCGAGGCGCTCGATCGTCTGCAGCTGCTTTCCGATGTCGTGCTCGTGCTATCCGGCATGGGCGCCAACGTGCTGTCGTCGAACACGGTGTCGCACCGCGACGGCATGGCCGAGATGCGCTTTTTGTTCCAGGTCAGCGACATCACGCACATCGACATCATCCTCAGCAAGCTCAAGGCGCTCGAGGGCGTGTTCGATGCCCGCCGCATGGTGCCGAAGGTGGGCGGGGGAAAGGATTCCGCGCAGCTGTAGGGAAGGCTTTGCGGCCGGGTTGATGTCCGGGGACTTTCCTCGGATGGTCGCTTCCCCGTGTTGGTGAGAAGGGGGATGGGCGCTTCGATGGGGTCCGTTCCCGTTACAGGGTCGAGGGGCTGTATCGTTCGCCCTCGACGTTCGAAGATGATGATTTAGGAGGACAACATGGCATATAAGGTGAAGGGAACGTGCGTCGACGCGTCGTTCCTGGTTCTGGGACCGTATCAGACCAACGTGTACGTCGTGTCGGACGGCTCCGCCACCTTTGTGGTGGACCCCGCAAGCGATGCGAAGAAGATCGCGGCGGCGCTGGGCGGGCGCAAGCTCGACGCCATCGTGCTGACGCATCGCCACTCCGACCACGTGGCGGCCGCTGCCGAGCTGCGCAGCCTTACGGGCGCCACCGTCATCGCCTCGGCCATCGACGCCGACATGATCTGCGGCGATAAGCCCGTGCCGCGCGACGACCAGAAGTTCCCCGCATGCCCGGTCGACCAGCGCGTCAACCACGGCGACGTGGTGAAGATCGGCAACATGCCGTGGAAGGTCATCAGCACCCCCGGTCACACCGAGGGCAGCATGTGCCTGTTCCTGGACTCCTCGCTCACCGAGCGCCTGGACGCCAAGCCGGTCCTCATCGCCGGCGACACGCTGTTCTTCGGCTCCATCGGCCGCACCGATTTCAGCGGCGGCAGCATGTCGGCCATGCGCAAGTCGCTCAAGCGCCTGGCTGTCCTGCCCGACGACACGGTGGTCCTGCCCGGTCACGGCAACCTGACCACCATCGGCGGCGAGCGTCGCCGCGTATTCGCCTTCTACGCATAAGGCGCAGCGGCCTGGCCGCAAACTTGCAATCACATGAGAAAGGCCCGCGTGAGCGGGCCTTTCGTGTTGCTATGGGTTTGTGCGACGTACGCCTACACGTTCTTCAGCATGATGGTGTTCATGACGTCGGCTGCAAGCTCGCATGCGTCGCAGCAGGCTT
>JAUNWR010000128.1:0-343 GCA_030540215.1 Coriobacteriia bacterium
GGAGTGCCCGGATGGTATAGGGGGACTTGTTTATGCGGGCGTTTTTGGACCGGCTTGTTGGGAACCTTTCGCCATCAGCCCTGATGATCTCTACGTTCTTCTGGTCGTGGATGGATCTCGTCCCGTTTAGCCCCCTGCTCTTCGCCTCTGCCGGCGTGCAGGCTGGGCCGTTGCCGTTGACACTTTCCCTTTTTGTGGGAGTGCTGGCGCTGGCAGGTCTTGCTGCGAGCCGCCATGCGCGCGAGGGCATCCTCAGTCCGTGGTCGTTCTTCCTCGCATCGCTTCTGTGCGGGACTTTCGGCACGCTTGTCCTGTTTTCGGGCGCCTTGTGGGGCCAGGCTCC
>JAUNWR010000128.1:367-2778 GCA_030540215.1 Coriobacteriia bacterium
TGCTATTCTGTCGGGCTTGTTTCAGGGGGCGGGGATTGCGCTTGTCGGCTGTATTGCCGTGTGTCAAGGCAAGACGAACGCGCTTATTCACCTTGCGGCTTGCTTGCCATTTAACATTGTGTTTGTGTTGCTTGGCATGTTTTTGCAGCCAATGGCGGCGGTTGTGCTGTGCTGCTTGCTCCCGCTCCTCTCCGCTCTGAGCTACAAGGTATATCTCGAGCGCGGCAATAACGCCTGCCAGATAAAGGTCGTCTGCGAGGAAGTTGACTCTCGTCGGAGCCGGCGATGTGGGGTATCGTCGTCGCGGCAGGTGACGGGGCTTGTTGTACTCCTGCTGCTTATCACGTTTGCCTTTGGCCTCGTCAACTCCCAGGTGCAGTTTGCGCAGCAAACGACGGTTTCGGATGCGATTGCCAGCTACAGCTCCCTTTTTATCCGTGCTGGTATAGCTGCATGGGTGTTGTATTCCTATATCTTTCGCGCGCGCCAACCGTTCGAATTATTGGTGAGCGCTGTTGCGGTCATGGCACTGGGGCTTTTCGCGCTGTGTTTTGCCCCAGGAAGCTCCTCGCCGCTGTTTGTGGGTGGCTACATACTCTTGTATACGGGCTATGCCCTTTTTGACCTGCTTATCTGGGCAATTCTTGTTATTGTGCACCGTATGAGTGGGACGCGCTGGTCGCTTCAAAAATATGTCTATGCCGCCTATGCGCTCGATCAGTTCGGAAACTTCTTGGGAACTGCTTGCGGGACGGTTATGCCGGCCGGGTTGAATATATCCCCTCTGCTAGGCTGCCTGGGTGCGGCGCTGATTGTGTGCGCCTTTGCGGTGCTCAATCTACGTGCGGGTTTTCTGCGCGATCTTCATGTCACCGTCGTTGACAAGGATGAACTTGCCGAGGGGAATGACGACGATGTCCGATCCCGTGAACGCAACGAGACCCGCTCTGGAGAGATTTCCGCCTTTGCTGCGGCGGTGCCTGACGAAGCTCGCATCATATCCCAGGATGTGCGTCTTCTTGCGTCGCGGTATTTTCTTACCGAACGCGAGGAGGAAGTCCTCGACTTGCTCGTTGCTGGGCGCAGCGTGCCGTACATCTCCGAAAAACTCATGGTTTCGGCCAATACAGTCAAGACGCACGTGCGTCATATCTATGCCAAATTGGACGTTCACAACCGCCAGGAGTTGCTCGACGTGTTCGATCATTGTGATTTTGCATGCTAGGCGTGAATGACGGGCCTAATGGGGCGTTTTCTTGTCATCACCTTTGGGTGATTCTCTCCTCAATCGCCTGCAGGTGATGAGCCGCACCCTTGCCGTTTCAGCCATGCTTGGGTCAGCGCCGCAAAAGGGCGGTGCAAGAAAATCCAACGCATGGAAGGGATATGTCATGAGCATAGGTGCATTTAGCAGGAGGAACTTTGTCAAGTCCGCAGGCGCTGCAGGCATCGCCCTTACGGTTTCGATTCCCGTTACGGGTGTTGCGCTGGCTGACGACGCCCCCGTCTCCGAGATTGCAGCCGACAAGCGCACGCATGCCGACTATGATTGGGCGAGCCAGGTCACTGAGGAGCTTTCCTGCGACGTGCTCGTTGTGGGCGGCGGCTTTTCTGGCACCAATGCCGCCGTGCAGGCTGGCGAGTATGGCGACTCTGTCATTCTGTGCGAGGGTCAGTCGTTTCTCGGCGGCAACGGCTTGGGCATCGAGTGCACGAACGCCTACGGATTGCATCCCAACTCGGGCAGCACGACGCTCGGCGAGATGGTGGCGTTTGAGGCCAAGGAGCAAGCATACACGGTAAACCAGATGTTTATTCGCGACATGGTTGGCCGCGCTGCTGAGAACGTTCAGTGGCTTATCGACAATGGCGTTCAGTACACTCCTGTTGATGAAATCGACGAGGCCTACCTGGCTATGTACAAGGAAGGTCATTACCGCGCTGAGTTCAGCTTCGATTACCCTTACGCCAACGGTGCCGCTGGCCAGGGTTTTTTCCCGGCCATGAAGGCGAAGCTTTACGAGTACGGTGTCAACGTGCGCCTCTCCACCCGTGTTCGCGCCCTGATTAAAGATGCCGAGGGCCATGTTGCCGGCGCGTACGCTACGGATGGCTTCGGTGACGTCGTCAAGATCAACGCCCGCAGCGTCATCGTTGGCACGGGCGGCTTCGGCGAGGACGAGGAGCATTGGGCGCGACTGGGAATCAACCTGTCTGACATCCGCGTCATCGGTACCGCCGGCCACTACGGCGACGGCGTGAACATGATCATCGAGGCGGGCGGCATCGATCACGGCGCTCCCGCTTTCGGTTGCACCAACATCATCGGCTCGGCAGGCGCGTGGGGCCCCATTTGGGACAAGCTGTGCTGGGGCGGCCCGTGCCTGTGGGTCGACATCCATGGTGAGCGC
>JAUNWR010000027.1:0-20378 GCA_030540215.1 Coriobacteriia bacterium
CAAGCTCATTTCCATGGACCTCAATTTGAAGCAATAGGAGAAACCTACCATGAGGCATAACTACAAGGGCCGCAAGCTGGGCACCGACTTTGCCCATACCAAGGCCATGAAGCGTAGTCTGGTGCAGGCGCTGTTCCTCAACGACCGCATCAAGACCATCGAGTCCCGCGCTAAGGAAATCCGCCCCGATGTCGACAAGATCATCACCTGGGCGAAGAAGGGCGACCTGCATAGCCGTCGTCTGGCCATCGCTGCGCTGGGCAACGACAAGGAACTGGTCCGCGAGATCTTCGAGAAGGTCGAGCAGGGCATGTTCGCCGATCGCCAGGGTGGCTACACCCGCATCATGAAGCTGGGCAACCGCAAGGGCGACAACGCTCCCATGGTCATCATGGAGCTCGTCACCGAGCCGGTGGCAAAGAAGGCTGAGAAGCCGGCCGCCAAGAAGGCTGCCCCGAAGAAGGTCGAGGCTGTCGAGGAGCCCAAGGCCGAGGAAGCTGCTGAGGCTGTCGAGGCTGCTGAGGAGAAGGCTGAATAAGCATTTCGTCTCACATGCGTTTTCGAAAGGACCCTTCGGGGTCCTTTCTTTTTTTGTCGATGTGCTTCTGCGTTATACTTCACGCATGCAATTACGAGTTAACACCTATATCGACGGCGAATCCTTTGTGCATACCTGTGATGCGCGGGTGAAGGTTCTGCTTCTGTGCGCATATACCGCAACAGTCTTCTGGGCTGAAACGTGGGCTGGCCAATGCCTGCTTGCTATTTTGTGTCTGGTGCTGGCGTTGTCGGCGCGCGTACCGCTTGGCCGCATGCTGGCTATGGGTATTCCCGTGTACATGATGGCGGCTCTCACCGTGCTGTTTGCATCGATCAATAACCAGGTGGGGTTCGTGCTGGGCTTGTTCTACGGCGTGAGGATGATCCTGCTTGTTCTTGGCAGCTTCATCGTGGTGCTCACCACCACGTCGACGGCGCTTACCGATGCGCTGCGTTCATTCGTGTCCCCTTTGCGGGTCCTGCATGTGCCCGTCGATGACATAGCTATGGTGTTCAGCATGGCTATCCGCTTCATCCCCTTGATGGCTCAAGAGATTTGCTCGATCCATGATGCCCAATTCTCGCGTGGCGCCTCGTTTCATCACGGTGGCTTATGGCAACGATTGTCGGCTTGGCCGCCGGTCTTCATCCCGCTGTTCGTGGGAATGTTCCGAAGAGCCGATAAACTTTCGGTCGCCATGGACGCCCGCTGCTATGGTGCCCGGGGCGGCAGGCGAACCTCGCTGCGCGAATACCGTATGACACCCGCTTCGGTTGCCGCGCTAGCCGTCGGGCTTGGTCTTCTTGCCGCCATAGCGATTCTGCTCTAGTCTTAGACGCTTCTCAAGCCGTCGCCTTCGCACACGGCCGCGAATTCTGCCACGGCGAACGCCATCGCCTTCGCAAACGACGCGTATTCGGCCATGGCAAACGCCGCCGCCATCACACATGACGCAGACTCGGCCACGGCTGTTGCCGTCGCCATCGTCGTTCTCTGGCGATCGCCTCCATGCGCAAACGCATATCACCGTCCGGCACGTTCGCTAACGTGAAGCTGGCTAAGCCTTCGCCTCCGCGCACAGACGCATTTCGCCGTCCGCCCGCTGGTTCGCACATGTCGGGGCGGGCATGGTATCATTTGCCCGTATGGCCTGGTGCAAGGCGCCGGGCGCAAAAGGAAACATCCTACGAGGAGGCATTCAATGAGCGTCATCATCGATGTGTTCGGGCGTGAAATCCTGGACTCTCGCGGCAACCCCACGGTCGAGGTGGAAGTTGTGCTGGAGGATGGTTCCTTCGGTCGTGCGGCCGTTCCTTCCGGCGCGTCCACGGGCGCGTTCGAGGCCGTTGAGCTGCGCGATTGCGACAAGGAGCGTTATCTGGGCAAGGGCACGCTGGATGCCGTTGGCCATGTGAACGATGAGATCGCCGACGCGCTCGTCGGTTTCGAAGCCGACGATCAGCGCGCTATCGACGACGTGATGCTGGAGCTGGACGGCACGGACAACAAGGGCGCTCTGGGCGCTAACGCCATCCTGGGCGTGTCCCTGGCCTGCGCCAAGGCTGCTGCCGAGTCCGCCGGTCTGCCGCTGTACAAGTACGTGGGCGGCGTGAACGGCCATATCCTGCCTACGCCCATGATGAACATCCTCAACGGCGGCGTGCATGCCGACAACAACGTTGACTTCCAGGAGTTCATGATCATGCCGGTGGGCGCCGAGTCGTTCGCCGAGGCTCTGCGCTGGTGCGCCGAGATCTACCACACTCTGAAGAAGGTCCTGCATGAGGCCGGCCTGGGCGGCGGCGTCGGCGACGAGGGCGGTTTCGCTCCCAACTTCACCACCAACGAAGAGCCCCTGCAGTACATCGTGAAGGCTTGCGAGGCGGCTGGCTATAAGCCCGGCGATGACATCATGTTCGCCATGGACCCGGCTTCCACCGAGTTCTACAACGCCGAGACCGGCAAGTACGAGCTGAAGGGCGAGGGTCGCGAGCTGACCAGCTCCGAGATGGTGGACTACTGGGCCGCGCTGGTCGAGAAGTACCCGATCATCTCCATCGAGGACGGCATGGCCGAGGAGGACTGGGACGGCTGGAAGCAGCTGACCGATCGCATCGGCGACAAGGTGCAGCTGGTGGGCGACGACCTGTTCGTCACGAACTCCAAGCGCCTGGCGAAGGGCATCGAGCTCGGTTGCGCCAACGCTATCCTCATCAAGGTCAACCAGATCGGCAGCCTGTCCGAGACGCTGGACGCCATCGAGATGGCCAAGCAGGCGGGCTATGCATGCGTCATGAGCCATCGTTCCGGCGAGACCGAGGACACCACCATCGCCGACCTGTCCGTGGCCCTGAACACCGGCCAGATCAAGACCGGTGCTCCGTGCCGCAGCGACCGCGTTGCCAAGTACAACCAGCTGCTGCGCATCGAGGAGGAGCTCGACTCCCAGGCACAGTACGCCGGCAAGAACGCTTTCTACAACATCAAGCGTTAATCAAGGCCTCGCCGAGCCGGATTCGGCGAACAGCGTAAAGCATGCAGGCCGCTCAGGCGCGCCGTTCCGCTGCGGTTCGCATGATCAAGGGTAAACCTCGATCATGCGCTGCAAGCGGGATCGGGCCGCCTGGGCGGCTTGTCGTTTTCCGGCATCGGGCACGCAATACCGGCTCAAAAGCCGGACGAGTTTTCCCCAGGAGCCCGCTCGGCTTTCCTTGCCTGGGATGTTGCCGCTTTTTCCCCTCGCGAAAACGCGGGGCTGCTACAATAAACCCTATGTGTATTACCGCGTCAGCCAAGGAAGATGGACGATGAAACAGTACAACCCTCACGAGATCGAACCTCGTTGGCAGAAGGCTTGGGAAGATGCCGACCTGTACAAGGTCACGGAAGATCACGCCAAGCCCAAGAAGTACGTGCTCGAGATGTTCCCGTACCCGTCGGGCGACATCCACATGGGGCACGTGCGCAACTACACGATCGGCGACGTCATCGCCCGCTATTCCAAGATGCGCGGCTTCGACGTGCTGCATCCCATGGGTTGGGACGCGTTCGGCCTGCCGGCTGAGAACGCGGCCATCAAGCATCACAGCCATCCGGCGAAGTGGACCTACGCCAACATCGAGACGCAGAAGGCCAGCTTCAAGCGCATGGGTCTTTCATACGACTGGGACCGCACCGTCGTGGCGTGCTACCCCGAGTACTACCGCTGGGGCCAGTGGATCTTCCTGCAGTTCTGGTAGCGCGGCCTTGTCGAGCGTCGCAACTCGCCGGTGAACTGGTGCCCGAAGTGCCAGACCGTGCTCGCCAACGAGCAGGTCACCGAGGGCGAGTGCTGGCGTTGCCATAGCGCCGTCGAGAAGCGTGACCTGACGCAGTGGTACCTCAAGATCACCGATTATGCGCAAGAGCTTCTGGACGACCTGGATCAGCTGGACGGCTGGCCGGAGCGCGTCAAGCAGATGCAGGCCAACTGGATCGGCCGCTCCGAGGGCGCCGAAGTGAAGTTCACGCTGTGCGACAAGCAGGGCAATGCGCCGGAGAACCCCACGGAAGACGATCTGATCACCGTGTTCACCACGCGTGCCGACACCCTGTTCGGCTGCAGCTTCTTCCTGCTCGCCCCTGAAAGCCCCATCCTGAAGGGCCTGGTCGAGGGCACGGAATACGAGGCCGCGGTCATGCAGGTGGTCGAGGACGCGAAGAAGATCACCGCCGTCGAGCGTGCGCAGGGCAACAAGGAGAAGCACGGCGCGTTTACCGGCCGTTACGTGGTGAACCCCATCAACGGCGAGAAGGTGCCCGTGTGGGTTGCTGACTACATTGTGGCCGATTACGGCACCGGCGCGGTCATGGCCGTGCCGTGCGGCGACCAGCGCGACTTCGAGTTCGCCAAGAAATACGACCTGCCCATCATCCCCATCATCCTGGGCGACGACGATCCGCTGTTCGAGCAGTTGAAAGACGAGCAGGGCCGCGTGGTCACCAGCGTCGATTGGGATAGCGCCATGGAAGCCGAGGGCCGACTGGTCCAGTCCGGCAAGTATACCGGCCTTACGGGCGGCAAGCATTCCGAGGGCGAGGAGGCCATCGTCGCCGATCTGGAGGCCGCGGGCCGTGGCAAGCGCAAGGTGGAATTCCGTCTGCGCGACTGGCTGATTTCCCGCCAGCGCTATTGGGGCAACCCCATCCCGATGATCTACTGCGACAAGTGCGGTCTGGTGCCGGTGCCGGAAGAGGACCTGCCGGTGCGCCTGCCCGAGGACATCGACCTTTCCGCCGGTGAGACCCTGGCAACGCACGAGGGCTTCGCCAAGTGCACGTGCCCGAAGTGCGGCGGCGAGGCTCGTCGCGAGACCGACACTATGGACACGTTCACGTGCTCAAGCTGGTACTACCTGCGCTACACCGATCCGCACAACACCGAGCTGCCCTTCGACAGCGCGAAAACCAATCGCTGGATGCCGGTCGATCAGTACATCGGCGGCATCGAGCACGCCATCCTGCACCTGCTGTACAGCCGCTTCTTCACGAAGGTGCTGCGCGACTTGGGGATGCTGGACTTCGACGAGCCGTTTAAGAACCTGCTGTGCCAGGGCATGGTGCTCGACGAGCACGGCGATGTCATGAGCAAGTCCAAGGGCAACGTCATCTCCCCCGAGGAGATGATCGCGGGCTACGGTTGCGACGCCGTGCGCGCCTACATCCTGTTTATGGCCCCGCCCGATAAGGAGCTGCAGTGGAACGAGGACGGCCTGGCCGGCATGCATAAGTTCCTCAACCGCGTGTGGCGTATGGTCTACGACCTGGTGGGCAAGGCTGATGAGGATACGCTGTACCAGCCGGGCGCATCTGATGCCGAGGCGGCAGCGGCTCGCAAGGTGCTGCTGCGCGAGCGTCATCGCGTTGCGGGCAAGGTTGTGGACGATTTCGATCGCAACAACTTCAACACCGCCATTGCTGCCATCATGGAGCTGGTGAACGCCATCGGCGACTACCTGCGCAAGGTCGGCCCGGAGCAGCGCGCCGCATCCGTTGACGAACAGGCGCTTGCGACCGAGGTCGCTAACGTGCTGGTTAGGCTGCTGGCCCCCATCTGTCCGCATATGACCGATGAGCTGTGGCACGATGCGCTGGGTTGCGAAGGCTCCATCCATACGCAGGAGTGGCCCGAGTTCGACCCCGAGAAGGCCAAGGATGACGAGGTCGAGCTTGCCGTGCAGATCAACGGCAAGGTGAAGGCCCGCATCACGGTTGCCGCGGACGCCGATCAGGAAGCCGTGAAGGCAGTGGCGCTCGAGGCCGTGCAGGACGCTGTGGCGGGCAAGGACCTGAAGAAGGTCGTCGTGGTGCCCGGCCGTCTGGTGAACATCGTGGCGAAGTAACAATCACGTACATGACAGTCGAAACGACCCGGAGGATGCTCCGGGTCGTTTTGTTTTCGGGGTTGGGTTTCGGTGGCGTTGTTGCGCCGTTCCGGCGAAACGCTTGCCGTGGGGTTTCGGCGTTTGCTATTGTCTGTTTCCTATGAGTAGCGCGAAGAAACATAAGGGATGCCTGAGGCGGGTGCTGGATATGGTGCTGGCGACGGTTTTGGCCGTGGTGGCGGTGTTCGCCATCACGAATGTGGTTACCATCGTGGGCTCGAAAGGGTCCATCGTTACCGCTGAGAAGGCCAGCATCGGAAACGCCGACGCCATCGTGGTGCTTGGCGCATCGGTGCTGCCCGATGGGACGCCTTCGGGTATTTTGACCGACCGTCTGGATGATGGCATCGCGCTGTACTTCGCCGGCGTGGCGCCGAAGATCATCATGAGCGGCGATAACGGCACCGCCTCGTACAACGAGGTGAAGGCGATGAAGCAGTACGCCATCGCGCAAGGCGTGCCCAGTCAGGACATCTTCTGCGACCATGCGGGCTTCTCCACGTACGAGAGCATGTATCGGGCGAAATACGTGTTCGGGTGCGAGCGCATCGTGGTGGCAACGCAAACGTATCACCTGTATCGCGCGCTGTGGTCCGCAAAGAGCCTGGGGATGCAAGCCGAGGGCGTTCCCAGTGACTATCACGAGTATCAGAAACAGCTGCAGTACGATATCCGGGAGATTCCCGCGCGCACGAAGGACTTCTTCAAGGCGCTGTTCCGTGTGCCGTCAACGTATGTCGGCGAAGCGATCAGCCTTGATCAAAGCGGGGATGTGACGAACTGAAACAAAACGGCCGCGCAGAATGCGCGGCCGTCGTTCGTTCGGGGGTTAATTTTCTAGGTCTTTCGGGTTGAACGTTTCCAGCAAGTCGACCAGTTCTTGTTTCTTGTGGATATCCAGCTTGGCGTAGATGCGCTTGCTGTGGGTTCGGATGGTGTTCTCCGAAACCACCAGCTGCTCGGCGATGCGCGCTACGGTGTTGCCTCGGGCGATAAGCTCCATGACCTCGGTCTCGCGCGCGGATAGGCGGTAATGCTGTCGAACCAGCGCAGCCTGCTTCGACAGACGGTCTTGGTAGTTCGGCGCTTCGGCGTCGTGCGTTTGACTTCGTTTTGCTGTGCTGGCGGGAGAGGTCCCGTTGCCAAGGTGGCTTGCGGATTCGCCGGTTGCCGCGCGGCCTTCGCTCTCCGCGAGCGCGATGACGATGGGCTTCGTTTCAAACGGGGAAGGACCCTGCGCGCCGAAGGGGCAGGTGTCGGCTCCCATGCATCCGGCGTTTGCCGCCGGGGATGCCTCGCTTTCCGATTCGGCCTCATCGAGGTCGGTTTGGCGCTCGTTGATATCGGCGATTTGCAGGGGAGCGCCGGCTACAAGCTCGATATCCTCCGCCTGGCTTGCGGCCAATGCTCGCTTGAAGCCGCCTTGTCCGATGAAGAACATGAGACCGAGCAGATAAACCGCCACCAGCGCGACCACGGCATCGGGCTGCATGCCGATGACGCGTATCTGCTCGGCGAAGGTGCCGGCAAGGAATCCGACATCGTGCAGCGCGTACACGATGCCGGCGAAGAAGCCGTAGATGAACACGGGGTTGATGCCGCGGTCGCGCGATGCTTGCGCGCACTGGATCATCATGAGGGCGATTGCCACGCTGTAAACCGCATACAGGATGGCGGCCTGCCATCGAGCGTAGCCTCCACTGCAAAACGGGAGCACCAAAAACGAGGTGATGAGCAGCGGGAAGGCGACGCGGTAGGCGTTGGTCACGTTCATGCGGACGTTCTTGAACTGCCAGAGCACCAAGACGCCGACGCCCGCAACCAGGCATCCCGTCATGGACAGCAGGTTCACGAGGCTGCCGACCCGCGGATCGCCGATAGCCAGCGAGCGCATGACGCCGGTGCAGAATGCGATGGCGCCGACGCACAAGGCGCTGCGCCAGTAATCGCGCAGCACACGGCGATATACCTGCGGATGCTCGCGCGGAACGTCTTCGAACATGGGTTGCCGCAAGTCGATTTGGCGGCTTTTCAGCACGATGGCGAGCGCGAACAGCGGCATGAACACCAGCGGGATGAGGAATGCGGTCACGGCTTGCGGGATGGCATACAACGCGAAATATAGAAGTGCGCCATAGGCGGTGCCAAGGATCAGATCATGGTTGCCGTGGTCTGCGTCGAAGCTGGCGAACAGGCGCTGCCACAGCATATAGAAACCGGCGGAGCCCAGGCCCAGAAGCGAGCCGCCGGCTACCACCAGCGCTTGAGCGATGCCGTGCAGGTAAATCGCTCCGATAAGGCAACACCAGCCAAGCAGGTAGGGCGCGCTGGCAAGCATCACCATGAAGCGGTGCGTAGGCCCTGGGAAGTAGTACACTCCGATGGCGCTGGCAAGGTAGCATAGCGAGAACACGAGCGATTGCATCAAGAAGAACCAGAACATGACCTCCGGGGTTTGGAAGTTCATGGGCAAAAACGGGAACACGCCGCCCCATACGCCGGCTGCGTTGATGGCCAAAAAGAGCGCGTATCCAAGCGATGCGGTGTTGGGCTTGAACGTGCGGGCTATGTTGGAAATGCGTGTGCGTGCCACAGAGATCCTCGTCATCGGGCGCCGCCGTTCGCCTGCCTGAAAGTGCCGGCGGCGGACGATCGAGCGCTCTTCTCCCTTGCGCGATTTCGCCGCTGCATAGCAAGAACGCGAAATCGATTGCTGAAAACAGTATAGCGCGCAATCGGGTTCAGGCTGTCACATGCTGGAATGGGTGATAGCATGTGACCTGGGCAAACGCGAAATTCGCACGTTTTATGTGACACGGCAGGGCGGTCAAGGCGATAAGGTTTCACCACCAAATCCGCGCTTGGAGGGTAGACGAGCCCGAATCTAGCAAGCAAGGGTGGTGCGCGGCGTGCATGCCGCGCAAGGAAGATGCCGTGCCGCGGCGCGTTAGCGCGACCGTTTCGACAGAGGCGTAAAGGAAAGAATGAAGGGGGAGGCAATGCAAGACATGCCAAGCATGAACCGCCGCACGTTCGTCAAATCGACGGGTGCGCTGGGTGCTCTGGCCGCCGTCGGCGGCGCCGCTGCAACGGGTGCGAACCTGTTCGGCGCAACCGAGCCGGCGCTCGCGGAGTCCGAGGAGAAGATCACGTGGGGCCATTGCGCCATCAACTGCCCGGGCCGCTGCAGCCTGAAGTTCCATGTGAAGGACGATGAGGTTGTGTGGGTGGACACCTGCACGAGCAAGGACGCCGGGTTCGACGACCCGCAGCCCCGTGCGTGCCTGCGCGGCCGTACGTATCGTCGTTGGATGAACCATCCCGATCGCATCAACTACCCCATGAAGCGCGTCGGCAAGCGCGGCGAGGGCAAGTTCGAGCGCATCTCTTGGGACGAGGCTATCGATTTGGCGGCCACGAAGCTCAAAGAGGTTATCGAGAAGTACGGCAACGAGGCTGTGTACCTGCCGTATGCGACCGGCGTTTCCGCAACCACGGCTCGTCCGTTCCAGCGTATGATGAACACCGTGGGCGGCTTCCTGAAGTTCTACAACAGCTACTCTACGGCGCAGATCTCCTGTATCACCCCATATATGTACGGCTCTAAGCAGTCTAGCGGCTCGACGCTTTCTGCGGCAGAAGATGCTGAGCTGATCTTGGTGTTCGGCTCGAGCCCTGCAGAGACGCGTCAGGGTGGTGCCGTTTCCCATTACGACTATGCGCATATGCGCGAGAAGACCAAGGGCAAGATTTACGTCATCGACCCTCGTATGAACGATTCCGTTATGGGTCATTCCGATCAATGGCTGCCCATCAACCCCGGTACCGATGCCGCATTGGTTGCCGGTATCGCCCATTGGCTGATCAAGAACGATAAGGTCGATACCGAGTTCCTGCATAAGTACTGCGTGGGCTTCGATGAAGAGACTATGCCCGAGGCATACCAGGGTAAGAGCATGTCCTATAGCGCTTACGTGCTGGGAAGCGGCTACGATAAGGTGGAGAAGACCCCGGCATGGGCGGCGAAGATTACCGGTATTCCCGAGAAGAAGATCGAGGAGTTGGCGCGCGAGATCGCCGAAACGAGGCCTTTGTACGTAGTGCAAGGTTGGGGTCCGCAGCGTCGTAGCAATGGAGAGTGGACGGCATGGGCGATCATGGCGCTGCCGTGCTTGGTCGGCCAGATCGGCGTTGCTGGTACGAACAACGGCACTCGTGAAGGCTCGAACTCCGTATCGCTCACGAGCATGCCTCAGGGCACCAACCCCGTCAAGGCATCCATTCCCTGCTTCCTGTTTGCCGATGCCATTGACCATGGAACGGAGATGACTTCGAAGAACGCCGGCGTTAAGGGAGTTGATAAGCTGTCGGTGAACATCAAGTACATGATCAACTATGCCGGCAACTGCTTGACGAACCAAAACGGCGATATCAATTACGTGCACGATATCCTGTCGGATGAGAGCAAGTGCGAATTCATCTTGGGCATCGATACGGTGCTGTGCGACTCCATGAAGTACGCTGACGTCATTTTGCCCGACATGTTCCGTTTCGAGCAGAACACCCAGATTGGAACGGGTGGCGATAATGCTTATATGATCACGGGCACTCCGTGCACTACGCCGAAGTTCGAGCGCAAGACGGCGTTCGAGATGGCGCAGTTGATTGCGGACAAGATGGGCACGAAGGATAAGTTCGACGAGGGCAAGACCGAGGAGCAATGGATTCGCGATCTGTACGAGCAGGCGCGTGCGAAGAATGAGATGCTGCCCACCTTCGAGGAAGCTCAGGAAAAGGGCGTTGTAGTGACCAAGGGCAAGAAGAAGATCTCCATGGAGAAATTCATCGCCGACCCTGTGGCGAGCGCGCTTGATACGCCTTCTGGCAAGATCGAGATCTTCTCTGAAAAGCTGCTGAAGGACACCGTTGGTTGGGAAGTTGCAAAGGACGATACCGTTTCCGGCCTGGATACCATGGCTCTTGTTCCTGCATATATCCCTGAATGGTATGGCGTCGAGAGCACTACCGACGAGTATCCGCTGGCGCTGGGCGGCTTCCATTATCGCGGTCGCCTGCATTCTTCCTGGGGCGGCATCGAGGAGCTGAAGGAGGTCAACCCGCAGGAGGCTTGGATCAACCCGGCAGATGCGGAGCCTCGCGGCATCGAGCAGGGCGACACCATCCATGTGAAGAACGAGTTCGGCACCATCGAGTTGCTGGCGAAGGTCACGCCGCGCGTTATCCCGGGCATGGTCGCCATTTCCCAGGGTGCATGGCACGATGCAGATATGTCCTCTTCCGATCACAAGGCTCGCCTGGATAAGGGCGGCAGCATCAACACGCTGACCACGCATCGCCCGAGCCCGTTGGCTAAGGGCAATCCGCAGCATTCCAACATCTGCGAAGTCGTGAAGGCTTAAAGGCAGCGGGTACGAGAGGAGTAAGAGATGACTCGATACGCATTTCATTTCGACGGCACTCGCTGCACGGGTTGCAAAACCTGCGAGATGGCCTGCAAGGATTTCAAGGACCTGAGCGTCGGCACCGCGTTTCGCAAGGTGTACGAGGTGACGCTGGGCACGACCGAGCGCGATGCGAACGGCTGCATCACCAGCAGCTGCGTGAGCTACCCGCTGTCCATGTCGTGCAATCACTGCGACGACCCGGCCTGCACCAAGGTGTGCCCGACCACCGCAATGCACAAAGACCCCGAAACCGGTCTGGTGTCCGTGGACGCCGACAAGTGCATCGGCTGCGGCTACTGCCACATGGCATGCCCGTACAACGCGCCGAAGGTCGATCGCAAAAAGGGCCACAGCGTGAAGTGCGACGGCTGCGCCGAGCGCGTCGCCGCAGGTGAGAAGCCGGTATGCGTGGAGGCGTGCCCGGCTCGCGCACTGGACTTCGGCACGATCGAGGAAATGGCCAAGCTGGGCGAGCGCGGGAACATCGCGCCCCTGCCCGAGCCCACCTACACGAAACCGAATCTGTACATCAAGGCTTCCGCTGATGCCCTGCCTGCAGGCGCGGAGGACGGCAAAGTCGTGAATCCCCTGGAGGTGATGTAGCATGATGGCAGAGCTGCCTTTGGCCCTGTTCACCACGCTGGCGCCTATCGGCGCGGGCGCGTTCATCGCGCTGGCCGTGGCTTTCTTCACCACGAAGTTCTCCGATGAGCAGCTGAAGAAGATCGACCGCATGACCGCTATCCCGGTCGTCGTGCTGGTGGCGGGCTTTATCTGCGCGTTCTTCCACCTGGCTAGCCCCATGCATGCTTTCGGCGTGTTCGCCGGCCTGGGCGCGAGCCCGCTGTCCAACGAGCTGCTCGCCGGCGTCGTGTTCGCCGTGCTGGCTATCGTGTACTGGATCGTGGCGCTCGCCGGCAAGCTTGGCGAGGGTGCTCGCAAGGGCTTTGCCGCCTTGGTGGCCGTGATGGCGATCGTGTTCGCGTGCTTCACGGGCGCCGCTTACATGATGGAGACCATCGCTTCCTGGAACACCCCGATGGTTCCCGTTGCCGTGCTGGGCTTCAGCCTGCTGGGCGGCGTTTCCCTGGGCGTGCTCGTGTTGGCGCTGTCCGGTGCACTTGAGGACGCTGCGAAGGGCGGCTTCAAGATGGCTGCGCTGGCGGTGCTGGTCGTCGGCCTGGTCCTTGGCGTTGCCGGCTTGATGGTGCAGGTCATGAGCGTGTCCGGTATGGGCAACGCGCTGGTCGACGGCGCGGACCTGGTCGCCGCCGCCTCCGCTCCCATGTGGATCGGCGTGGTGTGCATGGTCGTTGCCGCGGCAGCCGCCTTCATGGCTCTGCGCAACTCGAAATCCACGGCGCTTGCCGCCGCGGCTCCGGTGCTGGCCATCGTGGGCGTGTTCGCTGCACGTCTGGCGTTCTATGCGGTGCAGCTGAGCGTCGGCCTGTACATCGGCTAATCGCTGAGGGTCGATGCTTTTTCGGGGCGCGTCCGGTTTACGGGCGCGCCCCTTGCCTTATGATGGTTGCCTTAAGCGATAAGGAGAGGATCGCATGACGGATCTTGATGCTGCGACGCTTGAGGGCGTTGCGTTTCTGGGGAACACGCTGGCGCCGTTTTTCCTGCAGGACCCGCGAACGGGCTCTGCGGAGGCCGAGTTTGCGGCGGTCGCTGCGCTTGATGCGCAGGCTGCCGGCGCGGAATGGCCCTTCGTCAGCGAAGAGGAGGCTGCTCGCTGTTTGGCCATGATGGTCGAGGGCCTGGCGTCGAGCCGTGCTGCGGGAGCGGGCGGCGCTTTTGCCGCGGACGATGACCTGACGTGGGAGTATCGCCGTTTGCTCATCGGCCCGGGCGCGAAGCCGGCGCCGCCGTGGGGCTCGGTATACACCGATCGCGAGTGCGTGGTGTTCGGCGCGACTACGCTCGAGCTGCGCGCGTGGATGCGTGAACACGGCGTTGCGCGAACCGCTGACGAGAAAACGCCGGAGGATCATATCGGGCTCATGCTCGCCCTTATGGCGTGGCTTGCGCAGAATCGACCCGCCGACCTAGGCGAGTTCCTGAGCCTTCACTTCCTGACATGGGCGGGGCATCTCCTCGACGAGCTCGCCGACGCCGCTGAGCATCCTTTCTATGAAGGCCTTGCTCGCTTGACGCGCGCAAGCTTGGACGGCGTTCAGGAGACGTTGGGGTTGGAGGTCGTCGCGCCTCGCTTCTATCGTTAAAATACTAGGGAATCGTTTGGTCCGGTGCATCGCTGCAGGCTGATGCGCCGGACCATGCGGATGTTATGCGCGTTTCGCGTTGCGCAGTGCTGCAAAGAAGGGGAGCTGATGATTTCCGGGTTCGATACCGCGTTGAGCGAGGTGACGTTGGTGCTGTTCACCACGCTCGCCCCCTCGGGCGCCGTCGCCCTTGTTTTGGTTGCGGCGGTGCTGTTGTCTCCGAAGCTCGAATCGACGATGCGGGCACGCATCAGCACGTTCATGTGCATCCCCCTCGTGGTCACCATGGTGGGGCTTGTCGCATCGGCCACGCATCTCGGGAACCCGGCCAATGCGCTGTACGTGTTTCTGCACGTCGGGTCCAGCCCTCTTTCGAACGAAGTCGTCAGTGCGGTGGGGTTGCTGGCGTTCAGCGGCCTGTATTGGCTGTATTCGTTTTCGGTAAAGCCCTTTGTATGGCTGCAGCGGCTGCTGCTGACGATGATCGTGGCAATGGGCTTCGCGTTCGTGATGATGGTGTCCCTTGCATATTCCGTCGACACCATCGTCACTTGGAGCCTGCCTACGGTTCCGATTTCGTTATGGCTGAATGCCCTGATGGGAGGCCCTTTGCTGGCGGCGATCACGCTGTATGCCGCCCAATGGCGCGCGCTTGCGGGGCGTTTCGGCCTGCTGCTTATGACGGTGCCCTTCATTGCGATTGCGGCGAATGCGGTCGTGTATATCGTGCAGGGCCGGCTGTTGGGCGGTGTTGCGAATTCAGTGGTCGCGGCAGCCGATCTTGTGCCGCATTACCATGCGATGCTGCTGGCGTTCGCGTTGATGTGCTTTGCCGGTTGCGTGCTTGCCGCCTTCACGATGCATGCCGTGTCGAGGGAAGCGGTGGTGCTCGGCGGGGATGAGCTTGCATTCTCCAAGCGCGCGCTTGTTCGCATGGTTATTGCGTGCCTGCTGGTGTTCGCCGGCATCTTCGTCATGCGTTTCGCGTTCTACATGATGCATTTGACGGTCGGCCTTGCCGTATAGGCCCAGGAATGGCTTCAGGTTGCAAAAAATCCCACAACCGCAAATAGCGCGGTTGCGGGATTTTTTTTGCGTTCAGGGGGCGCTCGCGTTGGGCTCCCCCGTTTCACGCCTCAAAGCAGGGGCTCTACGCCTCGCGCTCCTCCAGGTATTTCTCCATGCTGAAGTGCGTGATGTCGCTGCGGTTGATGACGCCCACGATCACGCCGTCTTCGAGTACGGGCACCTTTTTCAGATGGTTCTCGCCGAGCACGCGGCAGACTTCGGGCAGGTCGGCGTGCACGCTGACGCCGATGATTCCCTTCGCGCCGATATCGGAGGCTTTCATGCCCATAAGGTGTTCCAATTTGTGGGCGTAGTCCTTGTGGTCGGAATACGCGTCTACGGTTTGCACGATCATCACCACGGGGTCCATGATCATCTGGCCGCGCTTGGATAGGTAGCGCATGATGTCGCCGTCGGAGATGAAGCCGGTCGGCTTGCCGGCGGCGTCGACCAGCGGCGCGGCGCTGATGTGGTTGTTCACCAGCAGCTGCATGGCTTCGAGCACGGTGGCGTTTTCGGGCAGCGTGTACACGTCGCGCTTCATGATCTGCTCGATGAGGGAGCGGTGCGCATTGCCCTCGTCGGCGGCTGCCTCGTCACCGGGTTTGTTGCGCACGAGCGCCACCGTCAGCACGAAGCCGATCGCGCACAGGGCTGTGGCCACGGCGAACGCCGCATGGATGCCGAGCACTCCGGCGGCCACGGCATCGGTCGACCCGGAAGCCATGTTGGTGGCAACGGTGGATGTCGAAACGATGACAGCGGTCCCCAGCGAGCCCGCTACCTGGCGAAACGTGTTCTGCACGGAGGTTCCGTGGTTCATCAGCTTGTCGGGCAGCGCGTTCATGCCCCAGGTGGAGATGGGCATGTTCACCAGCGACAGGCTGAACAGGCGCACCGTGTAGATGACGGTGAGCGTGATGAGCCCCGTGCCCGGACCCATGAACACGAACGTCGCGGTGGTCAGCGCCAGCATGCCGGTGCCGATGACTGCCAGCACGCGCGGGCCGTGCTTGTCGAACAGGCGGCCGGCGACCGGGCCCATGGCGCCCATGACGATGGCGCCGGGTAGGAGCACAAGGCCCGACGTGGTGGCCGAGAATCCCATGTAGGACTGCAGCAGGATGGGGATGAGGATGCCGCCTGCCAGCAGCGCGCCTTGCACGAGCATCACGATGATGGTGGAGATGAGGAACTTGCGGTTCGCCAGCACGCGCACCTGCAGCATGGGCTGCTCCATCCGTAGCTGGCGGCGGAAGAAGAACACCAGTGCAACCACGCCGATGATGACGCCGGCCGCCGAATCGACGGTTACGCCGTAGCTGCCGATGGCGGATAGGCCGTACAGCAGGCCGCCGAACCCGAGCGTTGACAGGACGACCGAAACCACGTCGAGCTTGACGTCCTTGTTCGTTTCGCCGCCGCGTTCAAGCGCTGCGCCGGCGAACACGATGACCGCAGCGCATAGCGCGGCGATGATCCAGAACATGATGTGCCAGTTCGCCTGGTCGATGATGATGCCTGCAACGGTGGGGCCGACGGCGGGGGCGAACGCAATGACGATGCCGAACACGCCCATGGCGGTGCCGCGACGGTCGATGGGGAACGTCCACATGAGCACCGTCATCACGAGCGGCATGAGGATGCCGGCACCGGCGGCTTGAATCAGGCGGCCGGAAAGCAGCACGGGGAAGTTCGGGCCCCAGGCTGCCAGCGCCGTGCCGGCGGTGAACAGGACCATGGACGCAAGGAACAGCCGGCGTGTGGTGAAGCGGTCGATCAGAAACGCGGTGATGGGCACCATAATGGCGTTGACCAGGGTGAATCCGGTGGTCAGCCATTGCGCGACGGCGGCGTCGACGCTCATCTCGCCCATGATCGACGGCAGTGCCGGCGCCACGACCGTCTGGTTCAGCACGGTGACGAAGGTGCCGAACACCAGCACGATCAGCATGACGATTTGTTTGCGGGTAAGACCCCAATCAGCCATAGCGGCTCCTTTCCGCGCACGTCCTTTTCCCATAAGGGCGCGCGGGTCGGCCGACGAGCGCACGGGGCTAAGGCGGCTTTCGGGCTCGCTTAACGCGCTGCGTTGTCGGATTCGGTCAGAGAAAGCGTCAGACGAAAACAACGTCCCCGAAGCGCGAGGGCGCAACGGGGACGTCGCGGATGACGCCGTTGTGTTGCCGATAATCGTAACGCGCGAGAACATGCGCGGTGTGCGTTACGGGCGGCAGACCACACAATCCTTGCGCGCGTGTCAAATCTTGCCCACAAACGCCGGCGGCGTTTCTCCGACCGTTCGCCGGCACTATTTCGCGGCTGTTAATTCGCGAAAAATAGGGGTTGCGCATCTTCCCGGCATCCCCTATAGTTCGTGCCACAACTTAATACCTTGAAACCGTTGAGGCGAAAGTCAAGCCATCATAAGCGCTCACAGAGAGCGGGTGTCGCTGGGAATCCCGCAGAAATGCTGGGTGGTAAATGGTTCGCCGAGGGAAAGGGGAAAGGTTGACGGTTGCTGCGTTACCACGTGGCGGTCGTCAGCTGAGTATCTGGACCGTGAGCCTGCGTTAAGGGCAGAACATGTGTTGGCATGTTCGTGAGAGGGCTCCTTCGGGGGTCAAGTAAAGGTGGCACCGCAGATGTTACGTCTGTCCTTTATCTCAAAGGACAGACGTTTTTTATTTTGCGGGTTATTCGGGCCACGGGGCGCGGCGAGTCGCCATAGCTGCAAACCGACCTTTGCTTGAAACCTGTAAGCCGATGATTCCTCATTCGCGTTCGTTGCCGGCAGACCGAAAGCCCGGGGACGGGCAATGACCGGCGGAAACCCCGCCAAGAAAGGAATGAGGATCATGACTCAGAACGTTGCAGCCCAGAAGCGTACGGTGGCAACCTCCGCGAAGAAGGAGGGCTTGTCCGTACAAGATCTTATTTTGGTAGCCGTGCTCATCGCAGCCGGCGCCGTCCTCAAGCTGACTGTTTCCAGCTTCCTCAGCTTTGCGGGCATGAAGCCCAATTTCATGATCGCCATGTACTGCCTGGCAATCATCCTCACGCGACCGAAAGTGTATCAATCCGTGGTGATCGGCCTGTTGGTGGGCCTTGTCAGCCAGCTTCCCATGTTGAATGCCACGCCGCTGGTGAACATCGCCTCCGAGATGCTGGGCGCTTTGGCGTGCGGCCTGCTGGTCACCGCGCTTGCGAAGGTGGCTGCCGATAACAAAGGTTTCCAGAACGTCGTCGCCCCTGTGATCATCACGTTCCTGTCCACCATCGTCTCCGGTTATACGTTCGCCATGATCGTGGGCGTCGCCGTTGCGCATCTTGAGCCGCTGGCGGTGTTCGGCGTGTACGCCGTCATGGTGCTCGGCACAGCAACCATGAACGCCGTGCTGGCGGCTATCCTGACCCCGGTTCTGCGCGCCGTCCTGAAGCGCTAACCGTTCAAGCGCGTGCTGGCAGCCGGATCGCCCGCCATCGCGACCGGCTGCGGCGCAGCCTTCGCTTTCGCTCGCATTGCTGGATACTCGCCTGTTTCGGTGAATCGGCGCATCGCTTCGACATCGTCGGCCTCCGCGCAAACCGCCTAATCATCTTCCGAGAACCCATCGCTAAGAAGGGAAATGTCCCATGATCGAGATCTCGCAATTATCGTTTCGCTATCGAGAGGGGGCCGAGCCCGTCCTGCACGGCATCGACCTTGCCATCCCCGACGGCTCGTTCGTGGGAATCACCGGCGCCGCGGGCAGCGGTAAATCCACGCTCACGTATGCGTTCAACGGCATCATTCCGCACTGCTATCCCGGTGATTTCTACGGCAGCGTAACCATTGATGGGCTGGACACGTGCGAGGCGTCCTTGACCGACATCAGCCGCCTGGTGGGCAGCGTGTGCCAGGACATCGACTCGCAGATGGTGTCGTCGGTGGTCGAGGACGAGGTGCTGTACGGCCTTGAGAGCTTCGGCGTGCCGAAAGACCAGGTGGAAGGGCGTATCGCCGAGGCGCTGGAGGCTATGGGCATCTCCGATCTGCGTCATCGCGGCATCGCCGAGCTTTCCGGCGGCCAGAAGCAGAAGGTGGCGGTGGCGTCGGTCATCGCGCTGAAGCCGCGCGTGCTGGTTCTCGACGAGCCCACGGCCGAGCTGGATCCGGCGTCATCGCTTGCCGTGTTCGAGCTGCTGGCGCGCTACGCTCGGGAAAACGGCACCACGGTCATCGTGGTGGAGCAGAAGATCGCGCTGCTGTCCGATTTCGCCGACATGCTGCTTATCGTGGACGGCGGCAAGATCCGCTTCCAAGGAACGCCCGTCGAGGTGCTTGAGCATTCCGACGAGCTGTTGGAAATCGGCGTGAACTGCCCGCGCTCCACCAGCTTGGTGAATCGCTTGCGTGCACGGGGTCTGGTGGATGCGCCGGCGGCGCGCAACGTCGATGAGGCGGTCAAGGCGTGCAAGCAGGTTCTAAGCGGGGAAGAGGTTTCGGCATGATCGAGTTCGAGAACGTGAGCGCATCGTACGATGGCGAGCTGCCCATCCTGCGCGATGTGAGCTTCCGCATCCCCGACGGCGATTTCGTCGCGTTCGTGGGTACGAACGGTGCGGGCAAATCCACCACAATGCGCCTGGTCAACGGCTTGTTGAGGCCGTCGTCAGGCCGGGTCCTCATCGATGGCGTGCCCACCACGCAGCTGCGCACCAGCCAGCTTGCCGTGAAGGTGGGCTTCCTGTTCCAAAACCCCGATCGCCAGATCTGCTGCTCAACTGTGCGCGAGGAGTTGCTGTTCGGCTTCCGTGCGCAGGGCCGCGTCGGCGCCGAGGCCGAGGCGAAGGTGGACGCGATGATCGAGCGATTCGGCTTCGACGGCGGCGCCGAGCCGTTCCTGCTCAACAGCGGCACGCGCCAGCTGTTGGCGCTGGCGTCGATCATCGTGATGGAGCCGCCCGTGGTGGTGCTCGACGAGCCGACCACCGGTCTTGATTTCCGCGAGTGCGCCAAGGTGATGGACGTCATCGCCGAGCTGAACGCTCGCGGCGCCACGGTGATCATGGTGTGCCACGACATGGAGGTGGTGGCCGACTACGCAAAGCGGGTGATCGCCATGACCGCAGGTCAGGTGGTCGCCGATGGCGAAACCTTCGCCGTGCTGCGCGACCGCGACGTGCTGGCGCGCACGCATCTGCTGCCGCCGCAGGTGGTGGACGTGTCGCTGCGCTTGGTCGAGGACGGCGCTGTGGCGGCGGCATCGCCGGTGGCGTTGGCCGATACGCTTGACGAGATGACCGATGCGCTTGCCGTTGCGGCAAACGTTTGCGAAAGGACGGGTGCGCAATGAAGGGCTTCCTGGAATACGTGCCGGGCGACAGCCTGCTGCACCGCATGAACCCGGTGGCGAAACTGGCGGCGGCGTTCCTGCTGGTGATCGCCTGTTTCGCCACCAGCAACCTTGCGTTGTTGGCGCTTGTGATCGTGCTTGATGCGGTGTTGGCCGTGCAGTGCAAGATGGTTCCGCAAACGCTGGGCCTGGCGAAGGCCGTGGCGCTGTTCTCTTTGGTGTTGGCGCTGATCGCGCTGTTGTTCACGCCGCAAGGCGATGTGCTGGCACAGCTGCCGTGGGGCTACATCGGCACGGAGAGCGTGGCCGCGGCC
>JAUNWR010000129.1:0-2744 GCA_030540215.1 Coriobacteriia bacterium
GTAGCCCTAACGGTCTACGAGTTCTAACTCATTGTTTCTCATTCTGATTGGAATCCTAGAAGGCGGGAAAAGTGCTATGAATGAAGAGTTTGCCAATTCTCTTACGCTTGCCCTGTCCTATTACGCTGCGCTTTCACCTGCTGCCGGGTTCCAGGGTCGTTGTGCTATGAGCATCCCTGCCGATATCGAAGGCAAGCGGGTCCTCGATGTCTGTTGTCGTAAGGGCAAGGGGGCCTTCGCCTTGGCAGATGCCGTCGGGCCTTTAGGGCTCGTCGTCGGCGTGGACCCTGATGCGGACAATGTTGCCACCGCATGCGCTACGGCACCTGGGAATCATTGGGCTGGTGCGTCTTGGGAACGCTACCTTCGTTTTTCGCTTGCGATTCCTGAAAACCTTTCCCAAGCCCGTATCGACGACGCATCGTTCGACCTGGTGTATATCAACAGTGTTTTGAACCTTGCGTGGTCGTTGCCCGCCGCGTTGGCCGAGTTCGCCCGGGTGTTGGCGCCCGGGGGGAGGCTCTTGGTTGCGCAGGGCGTGTTCGCCGAGGATGGTTCGAACGCGCAAGGGGGCATAGTAGGCGAATCGGGGACGATTGATGTCTTTTCCCAAGCGCGTTCGTGCGCTACGTTCGAGCGGATGTGCTTGGAGGCCGGTTTTTCCTCCGTTTCCTTCTCGTCCATATCGCCGCTTGCCAGCGAAGATCCGTGCGAAGGGGAATGCCCAGGCGGCGCAAGGTTTTACCTAGCCGATGCCTGCGCAACCATATAACGTGGTTCAGATGTTTTGAACCGGCGCATATTGCGTTTTATGGTGAACTTGCGTCTGAGGACGCCGGTGCTGGTAAATCGATCTTGCGTATGGTATAAAAGTTTTGCATTGCAGCAAGCGCGCGACGGCGCGCACCATACTTTCGCAGACGGAAAGTGGGTTTTTACCCGCTTTTTTGTATGTTAGGGCACAGAAAGGAGCTTATGAGCGTGCTCAGCAAGAAGGAAACCGAGCTGCTTGACGCGCTGGAGCCCCGTGCGGCGTCCGAAGGCGTTGAGATCGTGACCGTGCAGGTCGTAGGCGCCAAGAAGGCGCCTACTATTCGCGTGTTCATAGACACGCCCGAGGGCGTGAGCTTCGATGAACTGGCGAAAGCGCAGGCATGGATCAACGACATCATGGATGCTCTCGACCCGTTCCCCGGAGCCTACACCCTTGAGGTGTCCTCGCCGGGCATCGACCGCCCGTTGCGCACGGAGCAGCATTTCGCGCGTTACGCCGGTCAGCAGGCCGTCGTGAAGCTCGCCCATCCCATCGACGGGCGCAGCAACTTCACCGGCACGATCGTTTCGGCCCATGACGGCAACGTCGTCATGGATGTTGACGGCCAGCAGGCCGTTCTGCCGATCGATCAGATGAAACGCGCCCATCTGAAGGGCATCGTGGATTTCAGCTCCTAGCCGAGCTGTTTGGAGAAAGGAAGCTAAAACGTGGCAAGTTCTGAGTTGATCGAGGCTTTGCAGGCCTTGGCCCATGAGCGCAAGATCGACGAGTTCTATCTGATCGACCGCTTGGAAGCCTCCCTGGCCAAAAGCTATCAGCATATCCTCGACCTCGAGTGGGACGCTCGAGTGACCATCGACCGCCAGACGGGCAAGATCTACGTCTACGAGCTGGTCCCGGTCGGCGAGCCCGACGAGGAGACCGGCGAGTACTCCGAGTTCGAGGAGCGCGACGTCACCCCCGCCGACGTCAGCCGCATCGCTGCGCAGAACGCGAAGAGCGTCATCAGCTCCATCGTTCGCGAGGCTGGTCGTCAGTCCATTTACGAGGAGTTCGCCGGCCGCGTCGGCGACCTGGTCACCGGCACTGTGCTGCAGGGCACGCCCGATTTCACCATCATCAAGATCCGCGACGGCGTCGAGGCGGAGCTTCCGCATTACGACGTGAAGCGCTACCCCGGCGAGCGCAACGAGCGCCCCGCCGGCGAGCACTATCGTCACAACCAGCGCCTGAAGGTGCTCATCATCGAGGTCCGCGATCCCGGTTCGGATGCCCCGCGCATGCGCGGCGAGCAGGCCCGCCCGGCCATCGTCGTGTCCCGCACGCATCCCGACCTTATCCGCCGCCTTTTCGAGATCGAGGTTCCCGAGATCTACGACGGCCTGGTCGAGATCAAGTCCATCGCTCGCGAGCCCGGCGCCCGCTCCAAGGTCGCCGTCACCTCCCGCGAGCATAACCTCGATCCCGTGGGCGCCTGCGTCGGCCCCAAGGGCAGCCGCGTGCGCATGGTCGTCGAGGAGCTGCGCAACGAGCGCGTCGACGTCATCCAGTGGGATGAGGACCCGGCTCGCTACGTGGCGAACGCCCTTTCCCCGGCCAAGGTCGATCGCGTCCTGGTCGACGAGGAGAACAACTACGCAACCGTCATCGTGCCCGACGACCAGCTGTCGCTGGCCATCGGCAAGGAGGGCCAGAACGCCCGCCTGGCCGCGCGTCTGACCGGTTGGCACATCGACATCAAGTCCGCCAGCTTCACCGGCGCCCCGCTTCCGAAGACCGAGAACATGCTCATCGATGAGGATGATCTCGAGGACGAGGAGGAGCTGTGCGCTTACGTTGACGAAAACGGCGTCCGCTGCCGCAACCATGCCCGTCCCGACAGCTGCTTCTGCGGCATCCACGACGGCCTGGACGAGGAATAGGCGTCACATATGGCAACGGCAACCAACACGGGCAAACGACAACGCAG
>JAUNWR010000130.1:0-2723 GCA_030540215.1 Coriobacteriia bacterium
GCGGGCGGGGTGGTTGCGGCGGCGAGGGCCGCGGCCGCCGCCTGGGGCGCTCCGGGGTTGGGGTATGTTATTTGAAAACCTACCGGGCGGGCGGCTGGCGCGGGATGCGCACGCCGCCCTCCCTTTTCGCTGCGTTAACGCGCCGTATCGGGACACGCGCTCGCCCTAGAAGCCTAGGCTTCGGAGCCTGAACGAGATTGCAACGCGTGCAAAGAGAAAGCCTGCCCAAGGCGATGCTTGGGCAGGCTTTCGAGCTTTCGGTTAGAAAGGGCTTTGCGCCATTCGCGTTGCGCTTATCGGCTTGCGCAGGCGATGAGCGGCAGATATTGCTGCGCGGCAGCCGGAACGGCAAGGTCGATGCTTTGGCCGTAAGCGCTTACCGTGACGTAACCGGGGGTGTTGTACGTGGTGAGCGTGGCGGGGACGCCCGCGGCGGAACCGGATACGGTGTTTGTGGGCACGGCGTTGGCGGGAAGGTCGGCAACCTGCCAATCCTTGATATCGAGGTTCTCGATGCAGGTTTGCACTTGCGCAGATGAGATGCCCGTGGCGTTGGCGATGTCCCAGGTGTGGGCGAGAAGCGCATCGGAAACGGCGTCTTTGACGCCCGATGCGTCGATAGCCGAGTTCATGGCGGTGGTTTTCACGCTGCTTGCTGCGTTGGCAACCGGGGCTGCGGTGGACGTGGCGGGCAATAACGCGTTTGCGCAGCCTATGCCCACGCAAACGACCAGAATGCTCCCAAGGCAAACTCCCAGCGCTTTTCGTACCATGCGACGCTCCCTTTCCGCCCGATGGGCGGCCTCCATGTTGCTACGTACGGGCAGGATGCCGTCGGTGATGCTGTGATACGGCGATTGCGCTGCGAAGATGCGGCGGTTCGACGGCTCCTTGATGCTAAGGTTACGCGAAGGCGGGCAGCGGGGACCAAGGTTCTCGAAACCATCGCGGTTCCTTCGCGCTCCGCCGACGAAATCAACACGCATTCTGCAATTTCGCGGTATCGTCGTGTATAAGGCGGCCGGTTTTGCGTCGTTCGGGGCGCCTGCGGGCGGCTCGCGCAGAATCGCAAGCTCATCCTCGCCGTCAATCGTGTATAGTACCCCCTGCGCCGCCCGCGACGTTTCGCCGCGCGGCGCTATTATCCCCGCACACGTAAAACTACGAATGGGGCAACCGTGTGAACGATAAGGCTGCAAGAGCGGCTGGAGCAGGCAAGGAGGGTGCCGCATGAAGCTGGTGGTAACCGAGAAGAACGACGCGGCGACGAAGATCGCGGCGTTGCTGGGTGTGAAAAAGCCCAAGGCCGACAAGGTGTATTCCACGCCGGTGTATCGGTTCGAGGTGGACGGCGAGGAATGGGTGACCATCGGCCTGCGCGGCCATATCTTAGAGCCCGATTTCACGCCTACTCTTATATATAAGAAGCGCGGCGGCTGGCGAGGCGTCACCGCGGAGGGCGAGGCCATCCCGGCGCAGCTGCCCGCAAGTTTGGCGCGCCCGCCGTTCAAAAAGAAAAAGCCTTTCATCGAGGACGGCGTTGAGCTGAAGGCGTGGAAGATGGACGCCTTGCCGTATCTGATCTACGCGCCCATCGAGAAGCTTCCGAAGGAAAAGGAGATCATCCGCAGCCTGAAGAACCTGGCGAAGAAGGCGGACTCCATCGTCATCGCAACCGACTTCGACCGCGAGGGCGAGCTGATCGGCTCCGATGCCCTGTCGTGCATACAGGAGGTCAATCCCACGGCGCCGGTTTCCCGCGCCCGTTACAGTGCCTTCACGAAAGAGGAGATCACACACGCGTTCTCCAATCTGGTGGAGCTTGACACGAACCTGGCCTCGGCCGGCGCATCCCGTCAGGACATCGACCTGATCTGGGGCGCGGTGCTCACGCGCTATCTTACGCTCGTGAAGTTCGCCGGCTACGGCAACGTGCGCAGCTCCGGCCGCGTGCAGACGCCCACGCTGGCGCTGATCGTGGCGCGCGAGCGCGAGCGCCTGGCGTTCATCCCCGAGGATTACTGGGTGATCAAGGGCGCCTTCGATGCCGGCGCGACCTCCGGTCCCACCGCAGGTGACGGCGAGCTTGCCTTCACGGCGCCGCATTCCACGGCCCGCTTCAAGGACGAGGCGGCGGCGAAGGCGGCTATGGCCGCTGTGACCGGCGCGGCAAGCGCCACGGTGGCGGCGGTGGAGAAGCGCACGCGCAAGCAGCAACCGCCCGTGCCGTTCAATACCACCAGCCTCATGGCCGCGGCATCGGCAGAGGGCCTTTCGCCGGCCCGCACCATGCGCATCGCCGAGAGCCTGTACATGGACGGCTACATCTCATACCCGCGTGTCGACAACACGGTGTATCCCAGCTCGCTCGACCTGTCCGAAGTGGTGAAGACCATCTCGGGCAACCCGGCGTACGCTCCGTATTGCCAGCAGCTGCTCTCCGCCGGCGAGTTGCACGCCACGCGCGGCAAGAAGGAGACCACCGACCATCCGCCTATCTATCCCACGGCCAAGGCCACGCCCGACGACCTGGCTCCGGCGGATTACAAGCTGTATAACCTCATCGCACGCCGATTCCTGGCAACGCTGTCGGATGCGGCCGTGGTCGAGGGCACGAAGGTCACGCTCGAAGTGGGCGGCGAGCATTTCGCTGCCAAGGGCGACGTGCTGGTGACGCCGGGCTATCGCGCCATCTACCCGTACGGCATGAAAAAGGACGAGCA
>JAUNWR010000131.1:0-2716 GCA_030540215.1 Coriobacteriia bacterium
TTGTGGAATTACGTTCTTTACCGCAAGGTTATTTTTAAGTAGTCGATTCCGGGTTGCTGCGATTGGCGCCCGTCGAAAGGTATCAGCATGACTGACAGTTGCGCGCATATGAAGACGGACGGGTTCCGTAGGTATGTTCCCCTTGCATTCGCGATTATCGTTGCCCTGCAGGTCATCGTCCTGATCTGTGCCGCTTCGCTCAAGGCCGATCTTCATATCGATGAGGTCTACAGCTATGTGATCTCGAACAGCACCGAGGCCGATAGGTTCTCGAATGTGCCTGGGCTTCAGAATCAGTGGGTTTCCGGCTCAGATTTCGACAAGGTCACCACTGTCCGGGACGGCGATCAGCTCGATTTTGCGGCCGCGTACAATAACACCTCAACGGACTGCCATCCTCCGATGTATTACTGGGCCCTGCATGCGGTCTGCTCGTTGTTTCCCGGCTTGTTTTCCAAGTGGACGGGCGTAGGGCTGAACATCGTCCTGTTCATTGCGTGTCAGGTGCTTATGTACCTGATATCCAAAAAGCTGATTCGCAATGATCTGCTGACGCTGGTCCCTTCCCTGCTGTACGGATTTACGGCGCTTTGCGTGGGCAATGTCGAGTTCATCAGGATGTATGTCCTTCTTGCCGCCCTGTGCATGCTCTACGTCTATCAGAGTCTTCTGATCGCGGAGAGGGGAGTGAAGCCGTCAACCGTGCTGCCGTGTTGCGCAACCGTGTTTGTGGGGGCAATGACGCAGTACTACTTCCTCTTTTTTGTGTTCTGGATGGCATTGATCTACGGAATATGGCTTCTTTCTCACAAACGCGTGAGGGATGCCCTTATTTTCGGCGTGTTCCATATTGTTGCGGTTGCCGGGATGCTGCTCGCCTTCCCCTTTGCGATCACGCAAGCGACAGGGTCCTCCACAAACAATGTCGGTAACGAGGTCTCGCAGTCTATGTTCGACCTCGGGCTGTGGAAGCATCAGATAGTCTCGCTCTTTAAGGAAACCCTGCACGGTATTTCCTATGCTCCCCATGTCTGGAAGGTTGCGGCCGTCGTCGCCTTTGCGCTCGTTCTGGTTTCCTTGGTAGCTGTCGTTGCCGGAAAAAAGTGCGGCGGCAGCTCCGACGCAGATTCAGCCGTTAACGCTAAGAACGGGCTCACGGCTGCCTGGCTTTTCGCTGCTTTCGTGCTCACGTTCCTCACGGTTTCCAAGGTCGGCGGGAACTACGTGTACGTTCGCTACATCTACTTCGTCGTGCCTGTTGTTTTTATTTGTTTCGGAGCCGCGATAGATATGGGCTCACGCTCTTTGCCGCAGCTCGTACCGGTCACGTTGGCCATTGGGGTTGCCTTTGGCTTGGTTTCCGGTGGATATACGGCGCTGAAGGGCGACGAGTCCTTTACCTTTACCGACTCGGCGGCAAAGATCGCCGCGGCAAAAGAGTACAAGGATGTCCCGCTGGTAGTTTTGCTTGCGAATTCTCCGACGACAGTCCTTACGAGCAACTACACGCTGATTCGAACCTTCGATTCCGTGTATGCGGCGCCCGCGCAGAATGTGCTTGATGGGGATGCTGTGCAGTCGGCCCTTGATGAATCCGGCAAGTGCATTGTGTTTATCCCGACTGTTTCCGGTTGGACCGATGGCCTTGACGTGGGCCAGACGCTTGAGACGCTCAAGTCCACAACGGGCTGCGGCGAACCGCAGTATCTCTTTGATTTCTATTTTGGCGGGTATTATCTTCTGTCGAATTAAGATAATAGTTGCATAGATGGCTTTTACGGGCCGGGTAAGGCATGCTTTACCTTACCCGGCTGTTTGGTTTCCCGCAGTTTTAGATCTCCATTGAATATACCCCCGCATATGGGTACACGTTAGGCAAGGGTGGCGAAGGCTCGTTGGACGAAGGGAGTCGTTATGGCTGACGTCAAGTTCTACAAGTGCGCGCATTGCGGGAACGTCGTGGCTGTCCTGGTCGACGGGGGAGTGACGCCCGCCTGCTGCGGGGAGCCCATGGGGCTTCTGGAGGCCGGCACGACCGACGGTGCGCACGAGAAGCACGTGCCCGTGGTCGAGCGCGAGGGCGACGAGCTGCGCGTGCGCGTGGGCTCGGTCGAGCACCCGATGCTGCCGGAGCACTACATCCAGTTCATCGCCGTCGCGTGCCAGAAGCGCCTGCAGGTGGCGCACCTGAAGCCCGGCGAGGCCCCGGAGGCCGTCTTCCATGTGCCCGCCGGCGCCGCGGTGACGGTCTACGAGCTCTGCAACCTCCACGGGCTTTGGAGCACGGAGGCGTAAACGGCGTGTGAAGTGATTTCCACCGCTTGATGGAAAGCACGGCCGGGAGGATTTGCCTTCCCGGCCGCGCTTCTTCTTGATATCTGTTGTCATCTGGGATTGAATGCGTTTTACAGTTGCTGTGGTCGGTCGGCTCAGCTCGTCATCATCTAGATTCCCGCGACGGACTTGGCGACTAGCGCGGAAAACAAGGCGATTGTGACACTAGTTAGTGTTCCGAGAAGGTATACCTCGGCAAAGTCACGGTTCTGCTCGATCTCTTTGAAACGCGCGATGCTCTTTGCGGTGAAGACGAAGGCAATCGCCGAATACTCTCCAAGCATGGACAGCGCAAGAACGAGCATCCGCTCGAGCATTCCTATCCATCTTCCGGATTTGGGGCCATGCTCTTCGCTTTCTTCATTAATCGTTGTCCTTGCGC
>JAUNWR010000132.1:0-2677 GCA_030540215.1 Coriobacteriia bacterium
GTGGTGCTCTACGAAGAGCCGCTCGACGAGCACGTGTTGACCGGTGCCGTTGCCGCCATCGCCGCGGCCGATGCCCTTGTCGTGGGCGGAACCTCGCTCGTAGTGTATCCGGCGGCAGGCCTTACGCGATACTTTACCGGCGATACGCTGGCCATATGCAACCTTGCTCCCACCGATCAGGATGCAAATGCCGACCTGCTGATTTCTTGCGACATCGCGGCCGCGTTTGCGTTCTAGCCCGCGCGCGCGGATACAATAGAAAGACTGAGTGCAAAGCGACCCCGCCGCCAGCCCCCCAAGCTCGGCGGCGTGGGCATTTTAGGAGGATGTTCATGGCGAACGACAGCAAGACATGGCGGTGCGGAAAGTACGAGCTCAGCTTTGACCGTCCGCGCATCATGGGCGTCCTCAACGTGACGCCCGATTCGTTTAGCGACGGCGGGGAGCACTTCGACCCGGATGCCGCCATCGAGTATGGCCTGGCGATGCTCGACGCCGGCGCCGACATCATCGACGTGGGCGGCGAGTCCACGCGCCCCGGCTTTACCCCGGTCAACCCCGACGAGGAGGCGCGTCGCGTGCTGCCCGTCGTGCGCGCGCTCGCCAAGGAGGGCGCCATCGTCTCGATTGATACGCGCCATGTGGCGGTTGCCAAGGCCGCTGTGCGCTGCGGTGCTTCGATTGTCAACGACGTGACGGGCTTCACCGACCCCAAGATGGTCGAGTTTGTTAAGACGAGCACCTGCGGCGTCATCGTAATGCACGCCGGCGAGGTCGCCGCACCCGCCCGCACGCACGCGACGGTGCAGCTTGATACCTCGGCTGCGGCGTTTGTTGCCGAGAAGGCACGCGAAGCGGCCGCCGAGGCCGCGCGCGAGGCCGAGAAGCCGGCCCGTCGCCGTCGCGGCAAGTTGCTGGGCGAGTCCAAGGTTGAGACCAAGCTTCCGGGCGGTGTGGTACAGCCCTCGCTGCCGTTTGGCGAATCGGAGCCCGCGCCCGAGCCTGTTGACGAACCAGAGACGCCGGCTGCCGAGCAGGCTGCCCCTGCCGCCGCTGCACCCGAGACCGTGCCCGCAGCTACCGAAGCCGCGCCAGAGCCCAGCGACCACCTGGCCGCCATGATGCGCCGCAGTGCCCGCCGTGAGGAAGCCTATGTGCCCACCTCGCAGCTCCGCCGCTTTACCCTGCCCGATTCTGCGCCCATCATGCGCCGCGTCATGGGCTTTCTGTCCGACCAGGCCCGCACGCTCATCCATGCCGGCGTGTCGCGCGACCGTATCTGCATCGATCCCGGCCCGGGCTTTGGCAAGACGGCCAACGAAGACATCGTCATCCAGCGCGAGACCGCCAAGATGGCGTCGCTGGGCTATCCGCTCATGTGCGCCGTGTCGCGCAAGCGCTTTGTGGGCGCCGTCTCGGGCGTGACCGATGCCGCCGCGCGCGATGCCGCCACGTTTGGTGTGTGCCTGGGCGCCATCCAGGCCGGCGCCAACATCGTGCGCGTGCACGACGTTGCGGGCTTTGCGCAGTTCCTGAACGGTTACTGGGCCGTTGCCAAGCCGCAGCCGCGCCGCGCGTTTGTGGCCGTGGGTTCCAACCTGGGGCATCGCTGCGACAACATCCGCGCTGCGCGCGACATGATTGCCGAGATCCCGCTCACCTGTGTGTCCAACTGCTCGCGCATCTACGAGAGCGAGCCGGCCTACGAGACGCGCCAGGACGCGTTTGCCAATGCCGTCATCGAGATCAAGACCGAGCTGGCTCCGCTGGTGCTGCTCGACGAGCTCATGAAGATCGAGGCCGAGCTGGGCCGCGATCGTTCCAAAAAGGCCAAGGCCAACGGCCCACGCACTATCGACCTGGACCTGCTGTGGATGGACGGCGAGACCCACGGCGGCAAGAAGCTGCGCCTGCCGCATCCGCTGATCGGCGAGCGCGACTTTGTGCTGGTGCCGCTCGAGGATCTGATGCACGATCCGGCGCGGTTCTTCCGCTACAACGGCGTCGAGGTCAAGGAGCCCGAGGACCGCGTGGGCCATATCGTGGGCGAATTGGGGCGTATGTAGATGATTGAGATGAATGCTGTTGCCGCCGCCACCGAGCTCGACGCGGCGCGTGACGCGGGCCGCGGGGGCATGTCCGCGGGCTGGTGCGCGTGGAGCGCGGGCGATGCATCGCTGACGTTTTCGCTGGTCGTGCGCCCCGATGTGAACATGCACGCCTTCCACGGCCTGCCATTTGTAGCTGCAATGGGCATGATGGACGCGCTCGCGGGCACGGCCGCAACGCCGGGCCTGGGGCTTGCCGGCAAAGTGGGCATCCAGTGGCCGAGTGACATCGTGTGCGGCGCGCCTGCGTTTGAGACGTCGCTCGCGCGCGTCGCCGTCAACGGCGGTGCCGGTGCCGCGGGCATGTTTGCCGCGGTGACGGTGGATGTTGAGCGTGCGGCGCTAGGCGAGCTCGGCGTGGATATGGGCGACGAGGTACTGGTCGAGGCATTGGCCGCCGCCGTGCTGACCCGCGTGGGCACCTGGGCGGTTGCCGCCAACACACCACAGGGCGCTGCCGGCCCGCTGGCCCCGGTGCTGGGTGAGTACTTCGATATGGTGCCGCTGTTGGGTCGTCAGGTCGCGGCGGTGTCGCCCAACGGCCTGCCGCTCGCGGTCGGCGTGTTTGC
>JAUNWR010000133.1:0-2641 GCA_030540215.1 Coriobacteriia bacterium
CATGCCCGCGGCGCAGCCCGGCGCGCTCACCGCCGACGCCGTGGCCGACGCCCTGTACCGCGCCGTGCGCCGCTGCGCAACGCACCTGCGTCCCTTCGTCCTTGCCGCCATGCAGGCGGCGCGCGCGGACGAGACGCAGCCGCGTGCGCAGTCCGTGCTGGACTGCCTGCTGGAAAACGCCCGCATCGGGCAGGAGGACGGCGTGCCCATCTGTCAGGACACCGGCACCTGCTGGGTGCGCCTGGAGGTCGGCGAGGAGCTGCTCATCCCCGGCAACATCCTCTCGGGCGTCAACGACGCCGTGGCGCGCGCCTATGCGGACGGCCGCCTGCGCATGAGCGTCGTGGCCGACGCGCTGCTCGACCGCACCAACACCGGCGACAACACGCCAGCCTTCGCGGAAATCGCCCTGCGCCCCGGCCGAGGAGCCACGCTGCGCGTGCTGCTCAAGGGCGGCGGCTCGGACAACGCAAGCCGTGTGGTCATGCTCGCGCCCGGCGCCGGATGGGAAGGCGTGAAGAAGGTCGTGCTCGACTGCGTGCACGAGAAGGCTGCCAACGCCTGCCCGCCGCTCATCGTGGGCGTGGGCGTGGGCGCCACGTTCGACAAGGTAGCGGGCCTGGCCAAGCACGCGCTGCTGCGCGAGGTGGGAACCCCCGCCGCAAACCCGCAGGCCGCCGAGCGCGAAGCCGAGTTGCTTTCCGCCATCAACGCCACGGGCATCGGCCCGGCGGCCCTCGGCGGCGGCGCGACCGCCTTGGCCGTGCACCTGGAAACCGCTCCGTGCCACATCGCCGCGCTGCCCGTGGCGGTGAACATGGGCTGCTCGGCCATGCGCAGCGCATCCATCGAGCTGATCGATTGGGGTGAGGGGAAATGAACGAACCCGTACGTTTGAACCTGCCGCTGGACAAATCCCAGCTGGCGAACCTGAAAGCCGGCCAAGAAGTGCGTCTGACCGGCCCCTGCTACACCATGCGCGACGCAGGCCATGCCCGTGCGCTCGAGGCGCTCGAGCAGACCGGCGAGCTGCCGTTCGGGCTGACGGGCCAGACGCTGTTCTACGCCGGCCCCACCCCCGCCGCTGCCGGCCGCCCGCTCGGCAGCGTGGGCCCCACCACGGCAAGCCGCATGGACTTCGCCACGCCCCAGCTTATGCAGGCCGGCATCGCGGCATGCATCGGCAAAGGCAAGCGCAACCAGGCAGTCATCGACGCCTGCGTTGAAAACGGCGCCGTATACTTCGCGGCGGTCGGCGGCATCGCCGCGCTGCTGGCCAAGCACGTCACCGCAAGCGAGACCGTGGCCTGGGAAGACCTGGGCACCGAGGCGCTGCGACGCATCATGCTCGACGACTTCCCCGTCTTCGTCGCCGTCGACACGGCTGGCCGCGACCTGTACCGCGCCATCGAGAACGGCGAGGAAATCTAGGCTGGCTTGCCGCCCCCCGCATCGCAGCCTCCCGCAACGCAAATAGGCCCCGGAACGAACCATCGTTCCGGGGCCTATCTCGTCATACGCCAGGTTCAGCGGAGCGTCCGCCCCATGCGCGAACCGTTATTCTGCCGGCTCCTCGGTTTTCGCCGCAGCAGCCTTCTTCGCGGTCGTCTTCTTCGCCGCGGGTTTCTTGGCAGCGGTCTTCTTCGCCGGCGCCTTCTTAGCAGCCGCCTTGGCCTCCTTGGCCGCAGCCTTCTTCTCGGCCTCGATCTCCTTGCCCGGGCAGCTGAAGTTCGGGCACAGCTTCCACGGACCGCGCGTGGTGGTGACGATCACCATGGGCGCGCCGCAGTGCTCGCAAACCTCGTCGGTGGCCGTGATGGCGCCGTATTGCGGAAGCGGGTAGCCCACGCCGCACTCGTCGTAGTTCTCGCAGCGGATGAAGCGCTTCAGGGTACGCGGGTTCTTCTGAGCGATGAGCTTGGCCTTCTTGCCGGCCTCGGCGCACTTCGGGCACTCGCCCACCACCACGTCGGGTTCCTTGTTCGTCTCGCAGTTCGGGTCGATGCACAGCGTGCGCGGCTTAGAGCGGAACGCCGTCACCTTCACCTGGGGCATGCCGCACGTCGGGCACGGGTCGGGCAGCGACTCCACCTTGCCCTTCGGCAGCGGGTAGGTGACGTCGCAATCCGGCCAGCCGGCGCAGCCGATGAACATGCCGCGCGTCTTTTGCGAAACGCGGATCTGCAGGTCCTTGCCGCATTTGGGGCATTTACCCACATAGGCGTCGGCCGCCACGGCGTCTGCCAAGGCGTCTTTGACCTCCTCGGAGTGCGGCAGCAGGTTGGCAAGCTGCTCGGAGAGCAGGTTTCGGCTGTTGGTGACCACGGCGTCTTTGGTGTTGCGGCCCTCGGCGATGTTGTCCATCTCCTCTTCCAGCTCTGCCGTCATCTGCGGATGCGTGATGTGCGGGGCGAACTTGTCAAGAGCGTCGCAAACCGCCATACCCAGCTGGCTGGGCTCGATGGGGTCGTTCTGGATGTACTTCACCGTGTACAGGCGCTCGATGATGCTGTGGCGCGTGGACTTCGTGCCCAGGCCCAGCTTCTCCATCTCCTGGATCAGCTTGCCCTGGCTGTAGCGCGCCGGCGGCTCGGTCTGCTTCTTGGTGCACTCGGCGCCGTTGAAGGCGACCTTTTGCCCC
>JAUNWR010000028.1:0-4922 GCA_030540215.1 Coriobacteriia bacterium
GCTGGCGCCGCCGCGGATGCTGCTGCGGATGGCGCCGGCAAGGATGCGCCCGCCGCCTCGCAGGGTCAGCAGGCTGCGAGCAAGCCCGCTAAGGCGCAAAACCGCTCCAAGAAGAAGCGCAAGAAGGTTCAAGGCTAAGGTTTAACGTTAGCTAGTTGATTCGGGCCGCTCGGAAACGAGCGGCCCGTTTTGTTGCTTGATGTAGTCGGCGGCGCTTGGCGCTCCCGCTTTGCGTCCGATTCGTCGGCGGTTTTGTGCGAATGCGATGTGAGCTCGAATGGGAAGAGCCGTGCACGTGTCGTGCAATCTTGCGACTTTTCGTTGGCGTCAGGTTCCTCGGCGTCGCGCATAAACGCGCTTCGCATGAAATGTCTTTCTATGCATACTAAAAGCCTGCCCCTGATCGCAAAATGCGGTCAGGGGCAGGCTTAACTTGATCGGAATGGAAGCGCCCGAAGACGCGTGTCTGCTCGTCGAGGTTAGAAGCCGAAATCCAGGTCGCTCAGGCGGATCTCTCCGTCGTCGTCATCGTCCTCTTCCTCGTCATCCTCGCCAAGGCTGCTGTAGCGGGAGATGATGGCTTCCATCTGCTCTTCGATGGAGCTGGTGCCGGCGAAGGCATCGCGGAACAGCCTCATATCCTCCTCGCCGAAGCTGGCGCCGGCGCCTTCCATGATGGCGCCGATAGTGGCCATCTTCTTCACGGCCTCGTCTTCTTCCATGGGTTTCATCTTCTCGGGATCCATCATCGGGAACATGTTCGATCCTCCTTGCACGGGTAACCTAAACAGCGCGCTGTCCTGCGGCAATGTGCTTGGCGCGCAGGTGCTTGCACCGTTGTTTCACTGTTCAGTAGTATAGCAGTCGGATAGATTACGGGAGGTCAACGAGCGCATTGCAACCTATTGTGATACGCTGAGAAAATCACGTGAATCCATGCACGCAGGCTATGGAGGAATCGGCCGGAAGTATTGCCTGCCATGTTTGAAGGAGTTGCCATGCGCGAAGGAAGCGCCCCGAATTTCTGCCCGCCCACCGAGGAGGGCATCACCCTTACGTTCCAAGATGAGAAGGGCGATCAGATCGACCTCGAGTTCCTTGGTTTGATCCTGCACGAGGGTCGCCGCTACGGCTTCTTCTTCCCGGTCACCGAGGACAGCCCGGCATGCAGCTCGGGCGAGATCATCCCGCTCGAGGTCACCGAGCTTGACGAGGACGGCCAGCCTGCCGCGTTCGAGCTGGTCGAGGACCAGGCTATCGCCCAGGAAGTCTACGAGGACTTCAAACAGGCTGCCAAGGACCTGTACGACTTCGAGTAGGCGCTACGTATCCATGAGCGTTACGCGTTCGGGCTTACGTTGTGTTTTGCTAAAGCGGAGCTTGCGGTAGATTTGAGCTGAAGCGAAGCATTTGAGTACGGGGTTTGCGGCGCGTCTCGGTCCGCAAAACTATGCGAAGGCAAGGCTTGCGGTTCGTTGTAGCGTATTCATAAGGAAGGGCACGGCTTTTGAGCCGTGCCCTTCTTGTTTCGCTCGATTTGCAGCTTTGCGAAGCCTGTTTGCGCCGCCGCTACAGCTCGATCGGCTTCCACTCCTCGTGGTTGCAGATCCACGCCTCGGGCTCTTCGACGCTGAAGAACACCAGCGTGGGGTCGTCGGGGCCGTCGTAGCTCTCGCCCAGGCTGCACAGGTGTGCGTAGCCGGCATAGCGCATATCGGCGTTCGCCTTGTCCTCAAGACCGGCCTTGCCGCGCAGGATCAGCCAGCCATGGCCGGGCCACCAGCTGGACGCCTCGAACTTCTGGTTCTGCTGCAGCTCCTCCCAAACGTCCTTGGTGGTGGCGGTGACGAACCAGATCTTGCCGTCCTGCTCGGCGGCGAAGCTGAACGGGCGCACGTGCGGTTGGTCATTCACACTAGTGGCCAGGTACCATGCGGGGACGTTCGTCAGATACTGCAGGATGGTCTCGTTGCCGGTCATGTGATCCTCCTAGTCTTGGAACCGGTCGGTTAAAGCAGATAGCCGATGGCTGCGACGCAGCCGGCCAAAACGGCCATGAATGCAACGGCGGCGCCGTCGTGCGGGGCGAAGCGAAGCGGATGCAGGTGCGTGCGCCCTTCGCCGCCGTGATAGCAGCGCGCGTCCATGGCGGCTGAAAGCGTTTCGGCGTGACGGAACACGCTGGTGAACAAGGGTACCATGAGCGAAGTGAGCATGCGCACGCCGCGCGCGGGGCTGTTCGACAGACGGGCGCCGCGGCTGACCTGAGCGTGGTAGACCACGGCAAGCTCGTTGGCGAACTGCGGCATGAAGCGCAGCGCGATGCCCATGATCATTCCCAGCTCGTGGGCGGGCACGCCGAAGCGGGCGAAGGGCTTGAGCACCCATTCGAACGCTTCGGTGAGGTCGATGGTCATAGTGGTCAGGGTGATCAGGCTCATGCCCAGCATCATGATGGTCAGGCGCGCGCCCATGAACAGGCAGGTTTGCACGCCCGCCTCGCTGATGCGAAGGATGCCCCAGTTGACGAGCACTTGGCCTCCTTGCGTGACGAACAGGTTCAGCACCGCCACGATGACCACGATGGCCATAAGCGGCGCCAACGACCGCGCCGCCTTGCTCGGCGGGATCTGCGCCAGCGCATAGCAAAGCGCCGTGAACGCTGCGCATACCACCAAAGCTGCCGCGGTTTTCGCGCACAGCAGCACCGCGATGAACACGCAACCTGCTATGAGCTTCGTGCGCGGGTCGAGCCGATGCACGCAGCTGGTGCCGGAAACGTAGCTGCCGAAGGAAAAGCCCGGGTTCATTCGACCACCTGGCCTTCAGATCCGGCCGGGGAAGGGGAGGCGACATCGTTTCCGCTGCTGTTCGCGCCGCATGCGTCGGCGATCATACCTGCCAAGTCCTTCTCCGTATACAGTTTCTCCTGCTCAAGGGGCCATCCGCCTGCGCGCAGCGTTTCTGCGAACGCCTGCGGCTCGGTGGTTCCCAGGCCCACTTCCTTGAGCTTGTGCGCGTGCAGGAACAGGCGCTCGGGAGCGCCGACGCCCAGCAGTCGCCCTTCGTTCATGACGGCAACGCGGTCGCACATGGCGGCAAGGTCGTCCATGCAGTGGGACACCATGACCACGGTGAGGCCCTGGTCATGCAGGCGGGAAATCATCTCTAGAAACGAGCGCTTGCTGGCGGGGTCCAGGCCCGCCGCCGGTTCGTCGAGCACGAGCACCTGCGGGTCCATGGCAAGCACGCCGGCGAACGCCACGCGGCGCTGCTGGCCGCCCGAAAGCTCGAACGGGCTTTTCTCGGCCAGCTCGTCGAAGGAAAGACCCACGCGCTCGAGCGAGCTGCGCACGAGCGCATCAACCTCTTCGCCCGAAAGCCCCAGGTTGCGCGGCCCGAATGCGACGTCCTTGTACACGGTTTCGGCGAACAGCTGGTGCTCGGGATACTGGAACACCACGCCGATTGAGCCGCGCACCTTCGACTCGGCGCCCTTCGAGGCAATGTCGGTACCGTCGATGAGCACGCGCCCCGAGGTGGGCTTCAAAATTCCGTTCATGTGCTGGATGAGCGTCGATTTGCCGCTGCCGGTGTGCCCGGCAACGCCGAGGAACTCGCCGCGGCGCACCTGAAGCGAGACGCCGCGCACGGCCCACAGGCTGTCGGGGCTGTTGCCCCATTTCGCCTGGCGGGCGGCAGGGGCCTGCTTGCGCTTGCGCTGCCGTTTGGCCTCGGCGGCGTCGTAGGTGAAGCTGACGTCTTGGAACTCGATGAGCGCCGGGGCGTCTGCGTCGCCCTCGCAGGTGGGGAAGTCGACGTCGGTGTCGACCGCATCGAGCGGTGCCGCGCTCGCGCTGGCGGCGGTGCAAACGCCGCCAGCTTCGCCGAGCGTCAGGACCTCGCGTGCCAGCTTCCCCGCGTCCACGGTGGGCTGCACGGCCATGCCCGCATCGCGCAGATCAAGCGACAAGCGGGCTGCGAACGGCACGTCAAGGTTCAGGTGGGCCAGCGCGCGCGCCTGAACGAGCACCTCATCGGGCGTGCCCTCGAGCGCCACATGCCCGTGCTCCATGACCACCACGCGGTCGGCCTGCGCCGCCTCTTCCATATAATGCGTGATCATCACGATGGTCATCCCGCGCTCGTGCAGCTCATGGCACACGCGCATAAGGCCTGCTCGGCCGCGGGGGTCGAGCATGGCGGAAGCCTCGTCGAGCACGAGCACCGCAGGGTTCATGGCAAGCACGCCGGCGATGGCCACGCGCTGCTTCTGCCCGCCGGACAGGGCGTGCGTTTCGTGGCGTTCGAAGCCCGAAAGCCCCACGTCCTCGAGCGCTTTCGTCACGCGTTCGCGCAGCTCATCGGTGGGGACGCCCAGGTTCTCGGGGCCGAAGGCCACATCGTCTTCCACGAGCGACGCCACCAGCTGGTCGTCGGGGTTTTGGAAGACCATGCCCACCGTCTCGCGGATGCGGTACGTGCAGTCGGCGTCCGCGGTGGGCATGTCCTGCACCTTTACGGTGCCCTCGTCGGGGATGAGCAGGGCGTTCAGGTGCTTGGCCAGCGTCGACTTGCCGCTGCCGTTGCCGCCCAAGATGCACAGGAATTCGCCCTTGCGTACGTGCAGGCTCACGCCGTCAAGGGCGAAGTTTGCGCCGTCGTAGGTGAAGCGGACGTTTTGAACATCTATCATGATTCGCTCTACGATCCTTTCATGAATCGGCGAATTACATTGCGTTTTGCGGGGTGCGAAACGAAAGTTGGCGCTCCCAGGGAGCCCGCAGCACGCCATCGGTCGGCGTTTGCTCCTGGACGCTCTTTCTTGCGAAAGTCGTTCCGCCGTGCAAATCCCGCATCTCCCGAATTACGGTCCCGCCGGCAAGCGGGGTGCGCCGGCGTGCCGGCGGGGCCGTGGCCCG